>JAAHHN010000071.1 GCA_010672165.1 Spirulina sp. SIO3F2
GACTACATCGGCGCACTCAAAGGCAACCAATCCGGTTTACTCACAGCAGTTGAGTCTCATTTACGCTAGTGCATACCAGCAGGTGGGGGCTGCCCAAATTGAGCGGGGTAATACCCAAGCGGCGATTCAATCTCTAGAGACGGCACTCCGTTTAATCCCAGATGATCCCCTCACTCATTACAACTTAGGGATTGCCTATCAAGACGCTGAACTATATCCCGAGGCGATCGCGCAGTATCGACGGGCAATTGAGCTAGACCCAGTGTTTGCAGACGCCTATTACAATCTTGGGGTATCGCTCTTTACCAATGCCGAACAGCAGGCGCAGACGAGTGAACCGGATGAAGATGACCTTATAGCAGTACAAGCTTATAACGCTCGGAATTTCACGCGCTATGGTTTGGCGATCGAGACGCTCCAGGAGGCGATCGAACTTTTTAATGATGCCGGCGATTTTGCCAAAGCCGATGAGGTGGAATCGTTTATTCAAAATACGATCGAGCCAGCGCTGCCTGTCCCTGCTGAACCGAGGATTGAGGATGAAGGGGAAATAATCCCCACAAACCCCGCCAGCGAAGAGTTCGAGCCGTTTCCCGTTTCAGAACCCGAGGAGGAGCAACCCCAGTTCCCCGCGTTTCCTGAGAGCAATCCTGATTCTGAGTTGCAGGAGTTTCCGATTTACGATTCCCCTCTAACCTGAATTTCTGGACTGGGTCTTATACGAAAGTCGGATAATCCGCATAAGAAGCGAAGCGTCCCCAGAGGGGACAGTCAGAGCGGCCGGGTGACGACACGTCCTAAAAGCGATCGCCAATCACGAAACTTAACGACGTATCTCCTGTGTCGGCAATACCAAACTCCAAACGAATCAGACCCACTGAGGAAGTTGCCAGCAAGCCAACACCATAGCCATAGCCCTCTCCGGGTTTGTTGCGAGCTGCGCCGGGTCGTCCCAGTACCTTGTCATCTGAGTCAAACCCCGTTGCGGCATCCAAGAACACATTGGCTGCCAGAGTGACGCGATCGCCCAAAATATCCTTTAAGAAGTCGCCCCCTGGTCTCAGGTTGGCAAAGGGGAACCGATATTCCAACGTACCCTGTATAAAATTGCGGGGACTTCCCAGTTCGCCCGTCTCAAAACCGCGCACCGAACTTGAGCCGCCCAAAGCATAGGCCTCATAACTCGGGGGTGCATCGAACGGAATGAGACCACCTTGAATATTGAGTAGCAGCGTGCCGCCAGTTTCCGGCAACCGAATCAGGTCAACAGGGACAAAGTAGGTGTAATTAAGACCGAGGCGAGTAAATGAACTCTCGGCCGCCCCCACTGGAATTGCTTGGTCAAATCCAGCTTGCAACCGACTGCCCTGCGTCGGAAAAATCTGATCATTCCGGGCATCTACCAGCGCCGTGATATTCAGCATCAGCAGGTCGTCTCGGGAATTGCCACTGGCGGTGAGGGCATTACCAAACTCGTCTTGACTAAAGCGTCGAGAGCCAAACTGACTATTGCTAAAAGCAATGCTCTGATAGTTCAGTCCCAAGGCGATTTCTGTGTTGTCCGCAATTGGGCGAAAGAATTGCACACCCCCACCAAACCGAATTTCATGGGGATTGTTGCCTGTGGACAGATCCACATCTTGACGACCGTTCTGGAATGTGGCTGCCTCATGGCTTAAACCAAAGAGATTAACCGCATAGCCAAGACCATCTTCCGCTGTGCCAATCTGGGGATCGCGGAAAGATAGATCCAAACCCAACACATCTGCACCCGCTAAAGCCCGGAGAGATAAGGTTTGTCCTTTGCCGCCTACGTTAAGAGCTTCGAGGCGTAACGGAAAGATCGCGCCTCGGGGGTTGGGTACACCTGCACGGACGGCGGGTAGAAAGTTCAGACCTTGGAGAGCGCTGGGTCGAGGAACCCCCAAACCCGGAACTAAACGAAAATTGCGCCCGAAGTTAACGTCCGGTTCATCAGCGGTGTCGACTTGGTCGATATCAAAAAAGGCAGTTTGGTTTTGAGTGGGCGCAAGCTGGCCAGCTTCGGTGTGAATGACCCACTCATCAGGCGAAACAGCAAGTTTTTGATCCGGTTTGGCTACGGACGGCGTTGTGGCGTTTACGGATCGCGCTGGGGGTTTGGGGGGTTTGATGGTTTGGGCTACAGTGATGTCGGCCTGTCCCCAAGGTAGGGTTAGGGTGGTTGCGATCGCTACCATGATTCGAAGTCGGGCACCCGAGACGCTCCTGTTCTTCAGAGAGTGCGATATTTGGCCATGAATTGTCTGTAGAGATGAAAGAAGAGCGAAATAGTTCACATTCAACGTCCTCAAGAGGATTTGCTGGGCTCTAAAGATAAGCACCCAGCATCAATCATAGGAGAGGTGCGAGAGCTTGTACCTCCGGCAATTGTATGAAGCCCAGGCTTTGCTGTGCATCAACATCAAAATATTGGCTAGGAACAGACAACACAGACAATTCAGCACAAAAATACTCATCATTCGCAGAACGGTTAGTTCAACAAAATCAACTTTAGTGTGAAGAATGCTGAATTCTTAGAGGGCATCCGCGATCGCTTTGTAGTCGGTCGTAAAAGGCATTCTGTTACTCAACCCACTGATTTAATCTCGTCTATTATACGTTTAGCAAAGACAGTCTGTATTGAAGAGACAAATACCAGGCAAAACAAGCCCACTGGAGTAGAGCAATGGTGAAAAAATCTTTAATTCTTGACCCTGACACCAGTTATAGCTTTAGTCAGTATGGTGCTCTACCCTTTGACACTACTGATGTTTTAGCGGAGTTCGGCGTTGCGTTTCAATCCACTGCTCTCCAGCTTCCAGAGCAGCAGCCTCTAGACCCCAGTCCCCTCATCCATGAACTGACAGAAAATTTGGCGTTGGTCGATCCCACTTCAGAAATCGCCCGTCGAGAATCGCTAATTTTTCCAGTGTTAAAAACGGTCTGCAAGTTTATCCAATCGCCTCTCAAGATTGAGTATTCGATCCGAGTCAGCGATCGCCTTAAGGGCAACGTAGATTATTTTATTCCCACACCGCAAAATTTAGTCATTATAGAGGCGAAAAATGCTGATCTAGGCAAGGGCTTTACCCAGCTTGCGGTGGAGTTGATTGCGCTCGATCAGTGGGTTGATGCGCCTGTGGATTGTCTTTATGGGGCGGTGACAACAGGTGATACCTGGAAGTTTGGGCTGTTTCAGCGTCAGCAAAAGTTAATTCAAAAGGATATCAATACTTATGGTGTGCCGAATGATTTGGCGAAGGTTTTGGGGATTCTGTTTGGGATTACGTTGCAAAGCTCAGGGAGTGTGGCTGGAGAGTCGTTTTAGCTTTGGGATTGATCCCAAACTCGTTGTATGGGGTAAGCATCAAACACAGAGTCAGCACTCACCATGATGAGAGAATGGGCGATCGCTTGAGCAATCAACATGCGATCAAACGGATTGCGGTGATTGAGGGGGAGTTGGGCATATTGCTCGATATCTGTGAAGGTGAGGGGTAATGTTTGGATCTCAAGCTGCACTAGAAAGTCGGGAAGTTCCTGAAGTTCAAAGTCGAGGCTCAGTTTACCGATTGAATATTTGATCGCAATTTCCCAAAGGGAGATCACACTAACAAACACAGTCTCGGCATTTTCAATCAGGGCTTTTGTCTCGTCGGGCAGTTTGGGGCTATCGTCGAGGAACCAGAGCAATATATGGGTATCCAGCAGCATTTACATATAGTCCTGCAAATCTTCTAGTGGTGCATCAAAGTCATCAGACATCCGGATTTTACCTTGGAGCAAACCAGCTTGACGCTTTTTCTGAACTGTGGATTCTGAACTAGCCGATTGATTATATTTATCAATTAGAAACTCAATATAGTGAAGAGCTTCATCTTGTAAGGATTCAGGTAATGAATTTAATTTCTCGATAACTGCTAGTTTAATCATATCTGAAGAATGTATGTGATTGTATTGAATTGGCTCAAAGCAAGATAGGGTCTATGTCTGAAAAAATGCAACTATCCATAGAATAAGAACTAGGATTGTACATACAACACCTGCATCAGTGGAAGATAGGAATTGAGCTTTGTAGACGATAGAAGAAAGACGACTTTGAGGTGAGGAGAACTTTACACCCATTACTTTTCTTAATTCGTGATACATTGGCTTCGCTCTGTCAGCGTATCGCAGACTTATAATTTGAATGTATACCCATAAAAAAGATAGAAATATACCAACTCCAATGATCAACCTATGATCTGAAATAGAGTTCGATGTTGCTAAGACGAGGGTTCCAGCATTGAGTCCTGCAAATGAAGAGAATCTCTGCCAATAAATTTCCTGTTCTCGTAGTATTTGCTCATTCAAAAACTTCAATGTTTCTACCTTATCACCACCAAAACTCCTTATGAGATTTTCAAGATCGTTAGTCATAATACAAAATGGAAGTTAAACATCCAAGAGCACAATGTTATATCTTCTACGATCTAATACAACTTAAGTAACAAAGAATCCAAGCAGATACTCTCACGTTAACAAAGAGCCAACTTCGCCACTAAACCCTGGCAACAACGGACTCACCAAACTATCCCCCTCAAACAACGTCATCACCCTCACCAAAACCCCCTGTTCCCGCCGATATACCTCAACCGACTTTTGCTCCCGATCCGCGATCCAATATTCCCGCACTCCCTGCACCGAATAGAGCTTTAGCTTCGTTTCCCTGTCCCGCTTCTTGTCTTTTTCCGACAACGACAATACCTCCACCACCAACTCCGGCGCACCCGTCAAATGCCCCGCCTCATCCAAAAGCTGTGCCAAACGCTCATTGCTTACCCACACCACATCCGGAATCACACTATCCGACTCCGTGAAAATCACCCCTGGCGTAAACGACGCTTGCCCCAGACCACTCTGCTGCGACCAAAGCTGCAAAGCAATATAAATTTTTCCCGCAGCATCTTGATGATTCCAATGGGGGGCTCGGGTCATGAATAACGCTCCATCAATAATTTCGTAGCGATTGCCGTTTTCGGGCAAACCCTCTAGGTCTTGAACTGTCCAGCGAACCCGTTTTATCGTTGATGCTGTCATGACGTCCTCATCAGTAGCCAGCCGAACATCGGCTCTGTGTGCTTCACTCTAGCTTAACGGTTCTAGCTTAATGACCTACGCTTCTGACGCGACTTCAGGCGATCGCGGCAATCCCCGCACCGCTTCAATATATTTCCCCACAAACAACTTCTCCCGCTTGCCAGCAGGCGTAATTTGGTGAACGCTGCTGCCGTTGGTATACAGCACCGTGCCATCCGCCATCAGGTCAAAGGCCAACACATGCTTTGCCAACACTTCAGGCACCCCTTGAGCAGCTTGACGCACCAATTGCCAGGAAGCAGGAACGAGATTGGGAGCATCCGTTTCAGCTGCATTTTCCTTGGAGAGATTTTCAGGTGTCACCCAACCCCCCAAAGTGCGCAAAAACTTCCGCTCGACTTTTTGTTGATTGCCCGCCGTCATCAAGGGCTTCCCCGTAAATAGCTGGGTAAACGCATTAAAAAAGCCAAAAATTGCCTCTAATAACCGCAGAGGAATCAATAAAACATCCTTGAAAAACTGCCCTAAACCGACTGGAGTTTGATAAGAGCGGTAGGGGCGGCGGATATAGTACAGCCAACCCTCAGCCGAGACCTGGGGCCCGAGCAAATCTGACTTCGGATCGGCTGCCATGGAGATGATATCTTGCTGCTCAAAATCCAATTTCTCGATCGTAAATGGGGCACGGTTGACCACATATCCTTGCTCGTTACGGCCAACCCCCGCTGATTGGTAAACCAGGGCTTTCTGCTGACCGGGTAGCCAGCAGGGGGCCAGATCTACGGAGTCCCCCGCCGTAATATCTTGGGGCCGCACGGCATTGGCGGCCAGGGTCGCCAGATTGGTGATGCCGGTTGGGTAATTTTTGGTGCAAGCAATCTGGTTGTGGTCTGCCGAAAAGTTGAGATGACCAATGCGAAAATCTGTGCTATGGAAGAGACGATTTTCGCGATCACGATCCGGCTCAAACCGGAACAGACCCCCCATATCCTCACTTTCGAGGGCATACAAAAACTCTCCCTCCGTTAGCTGACAAAGGCTGGTGATTGCGACCGGGGTGAGGACTTCGGACTGCTGCTCCATTTGTTTGGCCATCTGGGGCGTCAGCGTCATGGAACGGATGCTGCGATCGCGCCAGGCCTTGCGTCGCTCCATTTGTAACCGTCGCTGTTGCAAAGAGCGACCAAATTCGCTTTCGATCTCGCGGACGGGGCGATCGCCTTGCTTTAAATAAAGTTTTCCTTGGGATAGATACGCAATATCAAAGACCATTTCTCAACCCCGAAACATTCCATAGCTTCAGTATGATAGCGACCCTCGGGGTCAGGGGATCTACAGCGAAAATAAAGATTTTGGGTTGGCAGATCTGAGTTGGGGGAGCGATCACAGAAACCGTCTGCTGGCGAGCAATGTCCACCCTACACCATTACTTCTTGCTACACTAATTCAGGTTTTCTTCACAAACTACAGCCACTTATGACAACAATGTGGCTGTTTTTGGGGTGGAATTAATCTTCAGCAGGCCGCTTCATCCGTTATTGTAGTCGGTGAGCATTGGGTTGCTGGTTGGGGTGTGGGCTGCTCAGTAAAATCTGAGCTGGGTCGCACTAGGTGAAAGATCGCAAATAGGAATAAGCCCACGATCGCCAAACTCCCCCACTTAATGACCTTCAGCAATCGCTGCTCAAACAACAAATCAGCCCCGATCACGTCAGCACTTGACTTGTTAGTCGGTTCTAATTGGGGTAGTTCAGTCCCATGAATCAACTTATAGAAAAAACACCTGTTAATCTTTGTCTGTTGATAGAAATTAGAACAAGTAAGATATGGAATTAAAATCAGATAAAAGATAACGCCAGGTAGTAAATTCTCAAATGTTGCGGGTGTCCCGACGCCATCATCTGGTAGCAATGCAATGATAGTTACAAATGCTAAAAACAGCAAAGGTAAGCCAAAAATATAAAATAAATTAATGTTTTGTCTAACTCGGATCGTGACACCGTGTGTGGAGACTGAAAAATTACCATCAAGGTAAACCAGAGGGAGGTTTAGGGGACCGCTGACAACCCGATGTAGCTCAAATCCAGATTCTGAAATTGAGCCTGCAAAGGGGGCGTCTGAAACATCAGGAATAGCAAACGTTTCCACCTGTACTGCTTCCTCCACAAGGGCGATCACTTCTGGGAGGGGTTTGGAGGTGAGGAGCGAAAACTGATCACATGGGATAAGTTGCATAGTCTGAAACGGGGGTGATGTGGCTAGGTAGCTTGGGGAAAGCCTTGAGGAGCACTGCCAGACCCAAAACTACAAATCTGTGAACCGACTTTCCAGTCCAAACAACCGCGTGAGGAAATCACGGCCACCATTATGACTTTCTCCCCATCAATAACCAATCAAACATCTGCTCCACCGTCAGCTCCAACTTAACCCCCGCCAACACAGGCAAGACTGCTGCTCCCTTCAATAATCGCAGCGCTTGACCCGGTTCAAATACCAACACGCTGCCATCATTTGGATCAATAAACCAACCCAACGAACAGCCCACACTAAACAAATGTAGAATATTACCGATTAGTCGGTTTGGAGATTGCTCCGGCGAGAAAATTTCTATCGTCCAATCGGGCACTAGCTCAAAGCGATCGGGAACTGCTCCCGCTGCTGTAAACGGAATTCGTTGCCACCGAAACACTGCAATATCTGGAACTAGAGACCGACCTCCACAAGTGCAGCACAACTCCGAGAATGCATAGGCAATCTCATCACTTTCTGCAATATTGTTGATCACGGAGCAGAGCTTACCCTGCAAATAGCTGTGGCGTCCGTTTGGTATCGGCTTTTGGATAATCTCCCCATCAATATATTCACTGGCTGGCTTGGTCTCGGGTTGTTCGCGGAACTGGGCCAGTGTGAGGGGTGGGGCTTGAGTGACGGCCGTTGTGGACGAGAACTCTCCTTCCTCAGATTCATACACAAATATCCCCCTAAGTTGCCGATAGAATCGCGTTTCCTCTGCATCAATAGTGATCTCTGGTATATGACCAAGATTAAGCTTCAACGTATCAACACGGACAAAAATATCACCATATTCCTCATAGAATTGACTATCTTTACCCCAAGGAAGATAGTCTTCTTCCGGTAGCCAGGCATCACGATCGCGCAGCAGTTGGTCTAAAAGCTTGTCACGATCAAGTACTTCGCGAGGCTGTACTTCTCGTAAGTTACTGCGAAACCTACATTCGTAACCGTGTTGGATATAGTAGACATCCCAATGTCGGTGATCCCATTCATCCCATACGGGTTCTCCTTTCGCTTCTATATTGGCAATAAATTCAGATACCTTCTGTGGTTCAGTTCCTAAAAATCCTTCATAAGTCCCCCAGGCACATTCTTCTGCATAGAATCCGTTAATCATAAATGAATAGCCAGACCAGTCAGCAGTGTCTTCTGTTGAGAGATGAAGACATTCAGATTGCAGAGCCTCCGACACAACATCTGAAGGTACTGAGGAGAAAATCGTAGACAATATAACTGTCCAGTCATGTCCCTTATATTGGAAAATCAGCAGTTGATTGTTCGAAAAACCTGGTGGATAGTCTCGTTTGGCTATTCCATGAGAATAGAGTTCTCCTCCCGTGAATCTCTGAAGATAGCGACTGACTTCTGAGATCGGAGATTTGACCAGTGTTAAAGCTCCATGTTGAGGATCACCAAAGTGAACATGTTTTAGCCCACGACGCTGGGAAATAGGTGGTTCGGACTCCATAAGCCTCCTGACAGTTAATAATCGCTCTCTATCTGTTTTGGCTGCATAATTCAATCAAACGAAAAATCCTCCTCGCTGGTTTCACACAAGAAGATTCCTTTTGGCTGATAAGATCGCAGCTTTACTGAGTTGCAAATTCTTGGAAATGCTCTGTTACGAGTTAGCACATCAACACGACTGAATACATCTCCATGCGTTTCATAAAATCCCTGCTCCTGACTCCAAGGAATATATTCTTCATCTGGCAACCATGCATCCTGAGAAATTAGAATTTGATTTAATAGCTGTGTGGGATTCAAAATTTCTTTTGGTTCTACTGCACGGAGATTACTACGGAATTGATATTGAGAATATCCATGAATATAGAAAACATCCCATTTTCGATAAAAGCACACCCCTTTCACAGACTCACCTTTCGCCTTTCGCTGTTCAATAAAGCCAGGTATATCCTGTGGCTTCATATTTGAAAGCTCCTTACACAAAGATTCATCAATATAGCTCGTTCCCCATTCAAGTTCTTCTACAAAAGATCCATCGGTACAAACTTTGTAGCCTGACCAACCAGAAACACTTTCTGTATCAAGGAAGATGCAGCTCGTTTGTAAGTTTTTTGAAATATCTGCGATTTTCTCTGAGCTGAGGTTTGGCAAAGGCATTAAAACTGTCCAATCATGCCCTCGATATTGAAAAATTAGAATATCCATGAACTTCAAAGACTGTGGGTATTCCTGCTTAGTTATCAAGTCAGACTTCAGCTCCCCGTGCATTGAAGTATGCAGATAGTGGCTCACTTGAGCAATAGAGGCTTTGACTAATAACAATCCTCCTGTCTTAGGAGTACCAAAGTGAATCTCCTTCAAGCCACGACGCTCGGAAATGGGTAGTTCAGTATCCATAAGCCTCCTGATAGTATGTAACAGCTCTTATTCAGAAAAATAGCTTGTGTTTGTGGGGCACATTAACCAAACAACGCCAAATGCACCCCACCAACTACTTATGAACCCCCACGTAACTTATCCAACACCGAGACATCCGCCAACGTCGAAGTATCGCCCGACACATCCTCACCCGCTGCCAACTTCCGCAACAGACGGCGCATGATCTTGCCCGATCGCGTCTTGGGCAACACATCCGTAAACCGAATATCTCCCGGCCGCGCGATCGCGCCAATCTCTTGGCTCACATGCTGCTTGAGTTCCTTGAGCAAGTCATCACTGCCTTCAAGACTGCCTTCTAGGGTCACGAACGCAAAGATATCTTCACCCTTGAGATCATCGGGCCGACCGACCACCGCCGCTTCCGCCACGGATGGATGCGAAACCAACGCCGATTCAATTTCCATTGTGCCCAAACGATGCCCGGAGACATTAATCACATCATCGATGCGACCCATCACCCAGAAATACCCATCCGCATCCTTGCGAGCGCCATCGCCAGCAAAATAGAAATGCTGGTCGCCTTTGGGGGCAACAGGGTCCCAATAGGTACGCTTAAAGCGATCGTCATCGCCGTAGACCGTGCGAATCATGCTGGGCCAGGGATGCTTAACCACCAGATAGCCTCCCTCGTTGGCGGCCGTGGAATTGCCCTCCATATCCACCACATCGGCGAGGATACCAGGGAAGGGGTAGGTGGCTGAACCCGGTTTGGTGGGGGTTGCACCGGGCAGCGGCGTCAGCATAAAGCCCCCGGTTTCCGTTTGCCACCAGGTATCAATAATCGGACAGCGCTCGCCGCCAATCACCTTGTGATACCACATCCAGGCTTCGGGGTTAATTGGCTCACCCACAGTCCCCAGCAAACGCAGAGATGAAAGATCGCGGGCATTGGGCAAGTCTGCACCCATCTTGATGAAGGCACGGATTGCGGTGGGAGCAGTGTAGAAAATCGTCACCTTATATTTCTCCACCACATCCCAGAAGCAGCCAGGGTTCGAGGGGCGGGGCACGCCTTCATACATCAGGCTGGTGGAACCGTTGGAAAGCGGGCCATAAACGATATAGCTATGCCCTGTAATCCAGCCCACATCCGCCGTACACCAATAGACATCGGAATCTTTAAGATCCAGCGTCCATTTACAGGTCATATGGGTATAGAGATTGTAGCCTCCGGTGGTATGCACCACGCCCTTGGGCTTGCCGGTGGTGCCGCTGGTGTAGAGGATAAACAGCATATCTTCGCTGTCCATTGGCTCCGGTTCGCAGTCGGCGGAAGCCTTGGGTTGCAGCTCATGCCACCAATGATCGCGCCCCTCGACCATCTCCACAGCTTCCTTAGTGCGCTGAATCACCAGCACATTATCCACGGAGGGCACACCGTTGTCTTTGAGGGCTTCATCGACAGCGGGTTTCAGGGGAATAGTTTTATCCTTGCGGAAGCCACCATCAGCCGTCACCACCAGCTTCGCCTCGGCATCCAATAGCCGAGTTTTGAGTGCCTCGGCACTAAAGCCCCCAAACACGACGCTATGGGGCGCACCGATACGGGCACAAGCCAGCATGGCGATCGCGGCTTCCGGCACCATGGGCATATAGATGCCAACGCGATCGCCTTTTTTCACGCCCATATCCTTGAAGACATTGGCCATTTTGCACACTTCCCGGTGCAGTTCGGCATAGGTGAGGGTGACGGTGTCTCCCGGTTCCCCTTCCCAGATAATTGCGGTCTTGTCGCGGCGATCGGTTTTGAGGTGGCGATCGAGACAGTTATAAGAAATATTGATCTTGCCGCCGACAAACCATTTGGCGTGGGGCGGTTGCCAGTCCAAAACCGTATCCCATTTCTCAAACCAGTCCAGCTCTTGCTCGGCGAGTTCAGCCCAGAAGGCGGCAGGGTCAGCGGCGGCTTTGTCGTAAACAGCTTTGTATTGTTCCATGCTGCTGATGGCAGCATTGGCGGCGAAGTCAGCAGGGGGCGCAAAGGTGCGATTCTCCTGCAAGACGGATTCAATGGTTGAGTCGCTCATCGTCGGTTTTTCTTAAATGGCACTAAGTCCCATTACGATAGGGCCGTGCTGGGCTGAATCTGGGGTTTGTTGCTTTTCTTTTAAAATCCGTGGTCTGCAACTTACGGCGACTGTTGTAGCATCGCCAAGACCTGAGCCAAGTTACCTGAGAGTAGCGCGGTGCGATCGAGTCGTAGCCCCGGAAACACGTTGGAACACAACAGCCCTGCTGAATTGGGCTGCACAAGTTGATATTTGCCGTTCACTAACTCAAACCAATCAATGACGCCATCCTCAACCCGCCAAACCAGATATTCTTGCACCCCCATCTGACAATACAGTTCTCGTTTTTGGTGCATATCGAGGGAAACGGTGCTGGCGGCAATTTCAACGATGAGTTCAGGTGGCCCTTCAACATACCCATCTGCACTAATGGTAGAAGTCCCACTGGAGCGTTTACGAAGCAGTACATCGGGCTGTGGTTCATTATCTGGGTCGAGACGGACGGTGCAGTTATCTCCCAGTTGAAGGTGGCTGTGACTGGCGAGATAAACGGTGAGCCAACCGATAATCAAGGCGTGAGGTTCACCATGTTGGTTGATTCGGAGAGGGGAGGCCATGTAAACAATTCCATTGATGAGTTCGGCTTTTTTGAGGTGGGGCATGGCGTGATAGCGTCGCTCAAATTCAATTTGAGTTAAGCGATCGCCATTTTCTAGCCGAGGAATTGTGGAAGGAATTGCAATCATGGCTGGTGTTCAATCTATCCCTATGGTACTGATCGATGCAGAATATGGGGAGGAGGGCGATCGCGTCAGTTGCTCATCTTCTTGTGATCGTTTTGATCATGACATTGGCTGTCAAAAACACCATGCAAACATCACCGAGTCCCCCCGCCAAAACCCGTTTGTATGAAACAGATTTCCACACCTGGACACAGAAGCAGAGTCGCCTGTTGCAGGCGGGGGCTTGGGAGCAGTTGGATCGAGAGAATTTGATTGAGGAGATTGAATCGTTGGGACGACAACAGCGCCGGGAGTTACGGCATCAATTGGCGATCTTGTTGGGGCACTTGCTCAAGTGGGAGTATCAGCCGGAGTGTCGGAGTCGCAATTGGCTGGCGACGTTGCGGGTGCAGCGGCGAGATATTGCCAGTTTGCTGAAGGAAAATCTGAGCCTGAAGCCTTATCTAGCCGAGGCGTTGGCGGAGGGGTACGCCAATGGTCGAGATTTGGCGATGGGGGAGACAGGGTTGGCTGCGGTGACGTTTCCGGTGGTTGTCTGTATAGGGTGGAGCAGGTGCTGGATTTGGGGTTTTATCCAGGGGTTGAAAGTGAGTTTCTGGATTTAGATAGCTAGCGGTTAGACGGGAAGCCGACGAATCGGTTGAATCGTCTTGACCACTTTTCTTGACCACATAGCTTTTCTGAACTATCGACACCACAGCTTAAAGAGCCATTTTTTAGAGTTGGGGCGCTGATTCTAGTCGTCTGAGGTTTTCGAGTCCTACAGGAAATAATTTGTGTTGCTTTATTTGTGTTGTCATCCCAAATTGTAGCTTTAGCATAACTATATCTTTTATATCGATCCTTGAATTCTGGTTTCGGAGTCGCGTAGGTGACAACTAGGTTATTTTTGACTTCCATTGAGGCTTGATATGCTCCATACCTTTCTATTTCTTTGACTGATTCTGAGAATAATGGATCTTCCCGCAGCTCTTGAATGGACTTGGCAAATTCACCAGAATCCATTTTTCGAATCGTCTGAAGTCTCAATAAATATCCTGTTTTAAACTCGTACTCAGGATCGGTATGAGCATAGGCACATCCTGACGATTTTGACGCAGGTAGTAGGGATGGTAAGGCGATTGCTGATAAGATTGTGAGAATCAGGACAGCACAAAACAATTCCACAAAAGAGAAATTCTTTCGATTACTCATAGAAAATACTTCGAAACTAATAATATTAAGTCTCGCTTGCCTAAGATTATTTTTACTTGCTTATTAACAAGTATGTCCAGGACAGTCCTCAAACCTATCACTTCATGAAAACTTTTTATGAGAATCCACAGGGGTGATCGCCTCTCTCCCAATTACTTCTTATCCATCCCCAAAACCTCACGCGGATGTACCGCCTCAATCTCCGCCAAACTCCGAAAATCCTGGGGATTCAATGTCAAAACTCGCTCAACACCAGACGCAACCATCGCCGCCGCTAACCGCACATCATGCGATCGCTTCCCACTGACCTCATACTTCGCCACAAACTGCAACCACATGGGGAAAATCGCCCGTCTCCTCAATCAACGGAAACTGCTCCAATAGTTCCGCGATCGCAGCCTGCACTTGCTCGACTGACAAACCCCAACCATTCACATCAGTTGGCCGAGTCGCTACAACCCAAAACTCGACCAAAGCTTGCGGGTTTAACCAACATTCATGTCCCTGGGCGATCAAAATCGCAATCGCTTGAGTGACCAGTTCATGTTGCGGATCAGCAGAGTTTCGATACCGTAGCGCAATGTTTGTATCGAGTAGATATCGTGTCATTAGTCGTAGATGCTACCGCGATCGCAGGCCTCGTCCGGCAGAACGGGAAGCGCAGGCAGCGTCTTTGGCCATTCACGCAAACGGTCAATCCGCTCAGCTGGTGTGGCTCGCTGCCAGAAAGGAATAGATTGCCTGATGACTGGGTGCGCATTGCAGCAACCAACACCGCAAGTTGTTTTAGCTGTGCCTCATTAAGCTGATCAATTTCTTGTTTAAGGGTTTCTCTTAACATTTGCGATCGAGAATGCGACCTACTTGCTCCATTTTAGCTAGAAGTGTGATCAGGCGTACAATGACTGGCATGGGAAGCGATCGCAGACTGGGCTATGCAAGAGATTGAGACAACAGACAAAGATAAAACCATCGTCGATCCAGACGATACACCCGTCGAGGAGATCAAGGCGAGCCTCAAACAAGCTTGGAAAGAAGCTCAGCTTGGCCAGACGATACCACTCTCTCAAATGTGGGACGGTATTGATGTGTAAAGGCCTACATGCGGATGCACCACCTCAACCTCTGCCAAACCCCGAAAATCCTGGGGATTCAACGCCAAAACTCACTCAACTCCCCTCATCGCCACTGGCCGCCATCGTACGATAGCCATCAAGCTACAAATACAAATAAGCTGTATTTGCCTCTGAGTTTAACTTGGCTCCCGAAAAAAAAGCTCAAGTCGCAACCACGGCTTGAGCTTTAGAGCTTGCTGTATTTAGGAGGAGATAGAGAGATGATTCGACAGAGGTTTGTTACCAGCCCCTCGTTGAATATCTTTGTAAACTAATGTAACAGTTTTTTTGGAGATGTGCAATATTATGTTCTGAGCAGTTCAATAAATCCTGACATTACGCATAAAGACACAATGCAGTTCAAACCTTAGGGAATAAACGGCACAATGGGCTTAAGCAGTTGCCGCAACCGCAACAAGAAGATCACATGCTGAATTTCAGCGGCCAGCTCTGGGGGATATGCCGATTCTGCTAATGCTTCCTGCTCTTGCACATATTCTGCTGCGGTCAAGGGTTCACCATCGATCGCGGAACGGCCATCCAGAATGATCTCAGAACGAAGAACTTCTTCGGGGGGGTCATCGGCAGGGGGCAAGGCCTGAGCAGTGGGAGTGAAAAGAAGTAAGGTTCCCAAACCGATCACGAGACTCCCAACTACACCGAGCCGCTTGGAATAGTTGGGATTACTGATTAAACAGGGAGACTGCTTCAATGCTGTGTAGGGGCGAAGTCTCCGTGTCCACCCCAGTAATGGGGCAAATCGAGCAATCGGCAAATGGATTGCAGGGGATATTGGACGAACACAGGGCAGGGAAACCCAGCCCCTACAGAAGGATTGCATCATTGGTGATTTCTCTCTCCTAAATGATTGCCATCAATTTAACGCAATCCCCTTAAATGTTGAAGGCAATATCTAACCCTACACTCGAACTCCTATACCCCTCACCCTGCATTAGCTTTCGGCAACTGCGCCAGAAAGGCTTGTAATTCTGCCATTACCCAATCCTTCTCATGATTGTGCAGCCAAGAGCCAAAAAGATAAGGACGACGTTGACTAATAAGCGCACAGGCGAGTATGGGTTGATGGTGGCCCAGGATTTTGCCATGACGAAATTCCACACTTTTGAGCTGGAGCGTCGGCCCCTTCACTGTGCGCTGCCAATTTAAATACCGCCATTGTAAACAGAACTGGTGGGCATCAATACGAAGGGCAAAATGACCGAATAAAGACCACACCATATGGGGTTGGGTCACAGCAAACACACCGATCGCCACCAAACTCAAGGGAAAGATGGTCAGGCTCAAAATAACAGTGACCCAAAGCAGCCAAGCTTGGCTTTTAGCTGCCAACATTGGCGACACAGTTAGTTCAAAGCGATCGCGGCTTTTGGTGATCTGAAGCCGGTTATGTTCTGAACGTGATTTTTGTTCGGTACTTTTGGTCAGTCGCAGCGCCGGAATGGGTGCATCAAAGTTCATATTTGTTGTGGCTGGCTCTGCTTTGGCTTGAGCAGATTTCAAAAAGGTCTCTAATTCCTGCACCAACCACAATTGCTCCTCGAACGTCAGCCATTGTCCAAAGCGATAGTCAAATAGGTCACTCGATTGCCAAACCAATCCCCAAAAGGAATGACGTAGGCGTTGGGTTCGGGCGAGATGCACGAACTTGATGCCTTGACGATGGGATTGCAGTTGCAGTTTGAGTGAGGTCAGATCGCCAATCACAGTGCGATTGAGAGGGAAGCAACGATATTTAAGTCGGAAACCTTCGGGACGCAGATCTAGCTCAATCGTATCGCCCCGCAGACGACGGGTAATTGTCCACAATAGCGCGGGAATGAGCCAAATGACCGCAATCAAAATACTTAGGATAATCCCTGCCAAAAAGCCGTCGGCTCCAATAGCCATCGTCTGTTGCCAAAGCAACTGACCCAAGTTAACTGTTAACGTCCCCAGAGTAAGCACACTGATCAAGCCCCAGATGCTGCTAAAGCCAATATTGAATGTCATGATTAGACCACTCCAGAGCTGCCAAGGGGCAGGGGAAATATAGACTGTTAGGCTTTCAGGGTTGCGTTGGAAGATGATGCGGCTGTTAGTCGGCCGGGTTAGCTCTGTGGTGGTCGTTGGGTTGTGAGCCTGGAGAGCTTGCCGGGCGGTTTGGGTGGATTGGAAGCGATCTTCAATAGCGGGTTCAATCAGGCGATCGAGCCAGGTGGCAAAGTCGGGCGAGACCTCAACCACTGACCGAAAGTCCAGCTTAAGGCGTTTTTCGGGAATGTCACTAATCAAGGTTGGCCCGGTGAGCAGATCAATCAGCGTTACGCCCAGACTGTAGAGATCGGAGGCAAATGTAGCTTGACCTCGAAACTGTTCGGGGGGCATATAGTCCACTGTGCCCACAAATGTGCCGCCCCGACTAAGGGTATGGCGGAATGCTTCTTGCACTGCCCCGAAGTCGACGAGGATGATGCGACGCTCAGGGGTGTAAATCAAATTCTGGGGCTTGATATCACGGTGGATAACGGCCGGTTCTCGACTGTGGAGATAGTCCAAAATATCAAGGGTTTGCAGGGCAATCGCCCGCACCTCAGCTTCTGCGATCGCTGGCCCCTGACGAATCAACGTCTCCAAAGACCGCCCAGCAATATATTGCTGCACTAGATAAAAACGGCGATCGCGCTCCGTACCCACATGGAAGTGATCGAGATAGCGGGGAATGCAAGGATGAGCCAGATTTGCCAGGGTTTGAGCTTCTCGCTCAAACAGCTCCAATACTTTCCAATCCTGCATTTGAGCGATAGAAAGCACCTTAAGGGCGATCGTCTCACCCGTTTGCAGATCAATCGCACCGTAGGTCGTACCGATCGCCCCTTGCCCCAGAACCGAATCAATTTGGTAGCGATCGCGGATTGTCTCACCCTGTTGGTGCAGGTCAGGTTGACTCACGAGCGCTCAAAGCGGAAGGCCTCAATAGATTGGGCAGTTAGGAAAATCCCCAGCACAATGTAGCTAACGAACACCACAATACTGCTGCTATCACAAATCCCCTGCACTAGGTTTTCGTAATGTTTAAGGAGGGAGAGGTGGGCGATCGCATCTTGAAACGGCTGCTCCAGTCGCCGCGAGAGCATATCCAAAGCGGTCAGAAAAATCACTAATACAAAAGTTGCTAATGCTGCAATGATCGAACTACTGGTCAGTGATGAGATAAACATACCCAACGACAACACAGCAGTCGCCAGCAAAATTAAACCGAAATGAGCTACCAGCGGAACACGGGGCGGCAGCGGGGGCACAGCAGCATTAAAGGTAATAATCTCTAGAATAATGACTGGGACGAGCAGAGTGATATAAAACGTCACCACCCCCAATAATTTCCCGATCGCCACAGTCCAATTGGTGAGGGGGGATGTTGCCAGCAGTTCTAGGGTGTGGGCCTTGCGCTCTTCTGCATACAGCCCCATCGAGAGCAGCGGCATGACAAACAAGGTAATTGAACCCAATACCCCCAAAAAGCGCAGCAAAAATACGTAGGGCATATCCACTGGCGGCAACGGCAACCCCAAAGACTCGTTATACAAAACTTCTTGGATAATGCCGCTCTCACCCAGGAGCACCAGGAAAAAGACCGCTCCTGACAACAGCCAAAACACCCCGGCCACCACATAAGCCCAAGGCGAACCAAAATAGCCTTGCAACTCTTTACGGAAAATGGCCACGATGTTAGCGAGCAAAATCATGCTGAGGCTTCTCCTGCGTTTTGAGTTGAGTTGATCACAGCCTCGGAAGTGGGTTCGAGGGGTTGGGCATCAGGCGGTTCGGCGGGGTTAGAGGCGGCTGATGCCGCAGCTATTACCGGATCTTGTACCTTGGGTTTATCCGCATCTGCATGGGGTGATTCAGGGCCAAGCCTCTCTGATTGATCTGGCTCTGAAGAAGGTGGGCCTGCTTCGAATTCGCTTATGGGCTCTTCTTGGGTGGTTAACTCCAAAAAGACATCTTCTAGGGATGGACGGGTACGACGCATCTCATGAATCGCCACGCCCCATTGAATCAAGGTTCGGGCAATGGTATTGCCAGGCTCACTTTCTGGCGTACAGGTAACTTGGAGTTGTTGGCGCTCATCGGGAGATTCAATGGATTCAACCTCTAACTGCTGCACACCCGAAATGTTCTCGATTTTTGGTGCAAGCAAGTCTTGCCAATGATTCACTTCTAAGGTGTACTGGGTACCGCCCACCATCTGAGACATGAGATTTTCGGGGGTATCGGTGGCGACAACGCGACCCTGATTAATGATTGTGACCCGATCGCAGATCATGCTGGCTTCAGGGAGGATGTGGGTGGAGAGGATAATCGTACGATCGCCCGCCAGACCCTTGATCAAGTTGCGCACTTCAATAATCTGCCGAGGATCAAGCCCCACCGTGGGTTCGTCGAGAATAATCACAGGCGGATCATGCACAATCGCTTGGGCAAGACCCACCCGTTGGCGATAACCTTTAGATAGCTTGCGAATAAGCGTTTCAGTCTTTTCTTCTAGACCACAGGCTTGAATTGAACGTTGCACCGCAGCAGCGCGATCGCTACGACGCACGCCTTTGATGCGGGCCACAAAGAACAAATATTCTGTCACTGTCATGCCCGGATAAAGCGGGGGCAATTCCGGCAGATACCCAATCCGCTTGCGCACTTCCATGGACTGGGTATGGACATCAAAACCCGCGATTCGGGCTGTGCCCGAGGTAGCGGGCAGATAACCCGTTAAAATCCGCATGGTGGTGGTTTTACCTGCGCCATTGGGGCCCAGAAAGCCAACAATTTCACCCGGCTTGACGGTAAAAACCACGTCTTCAATGGCAGCGGTCGTGCCGTAGGTTTTGCTTAAATGCTCGACTTCGATCGCGTTGGGGGTGCTTGGCCCGGCCATGGTGGGGTGGGATCTCAATGACTCCGTTTCAATATACACCGGAAGGCTGGGAGGAGAAAGGGGTCAGACCGTTCTCTCCCAATCTGGGGCAGCCGAGGGCGCATCTCTCCAATCGCGCTCCTTCAGTCGTTTGCCCAGCAGCCCAAATAGTTGCTGTTCACATAGCCTTCACGGCCTTCAATGCTAGGGTCACTACTCTCAAAAATGCGGATGTGATACCACACAGCGTCATAGGGGGTGTCCAGGTCAATCACTTCCACCACATCACCATTATCTAAGCCCGCAAAAGCTTCCCCATCGGGTTCAAAGCGCACCGCCAACTGACCACTCTGGAGATCTTGCACATTACAGAAAACTCTGAGATTCTCTGGGTTCTGAGCGATCGCAGACAACGGCAAGCTGGTAGCCAGGGCTACTGCACCAACGAAACTGGCCCAGCGGCGAGTGGTGAGGTTGAGGTATTGAGTAAGGTTCATGAAGTGAGTTACCAAAGATTACATCAAGGGTTGAGAGAGACAATGTTGTCTGCTCTCCTCCAACTATAAGCGGCTAAATTATGCGACGTGAGCACACCTCGTCTCCAAAACAAATTGGTCATTATTCTGAGGAGCGTCACAATTTCACAATTTTAAGCATGGTGATGCAGATTGTAGAGCGTAATGGGACAAGATCAGAATTTGGCTTTACCGATACAATTAGGGTGCTTTTAGCCTCGACTGCCCTCATTCCTTTTCGTCTCATCTCAATCAGGTCTTATGCAGTTTCTGCCTCTGTCGGAATTCCAGAACCAAGACACCCAACTCACCACCCGTCAGCGGGAGGTGTTGTTACTGTTTTTGCTCGGTGCAGAAGATGATGAAATTGCCCGTCAGCTCTATGTCACCAACGATACGGTTCGTCGCCATCTGTCTGATATCTGCAAACGGTTTAGCCCCGATGATGAACAACGGTTTAACCGCGCCCAGCTTGTGGCCCATTATGCCCGCTATCGCCCGGAGCTGTTCCGAGACTCACTACTCTACGCCCAGTCCACGTTGGACTTGGTCTTGAGTTACCATCAAGATGCTCCGCCCGAGCAAGCGATCGCCCATCCCCTAGCCCAAGCACTCCGCACCGTCTGCCCCAACTGCCTCTACGCCGACAAGAACCTGCGCATGATTAGTGGCGGTCGCAAGCAGATCCAAGATGCCCTGCGCCACACCAAAGCCTTGTTGGTGCTCTTTTCTCCCACCTCTGACGAAGAAACCATCACCGAAGAAGTGCGGCTGGCCACAGCGGAACGACTGGCGGATACCCCTTGCCAAGTGATTATGGTGCAGATCGATCGCCCCGTGCAATCGATGAATCATGATCTACGCTATTACCTCCGGGGTGCCCAAATTCTGACCTGTTTATCCAGTCAAGATTCTGCCCCCTTGATTCGCCAGATTGTCGAGCGGTTGCAAAACCAACCGCTGATATCATCCCCCCCGACTCCCCTCGTTTCAACCCCAGCGATCGCGCCCCCTGCCACCGATGAGACGGTGTTGCCCCCCGTTCCGATCGCCGAACCAGAACTACCGACAGGGACAGTAACCCTCACGTCTGCTTTTTATGTCGAGCGTCCAGGGGTGGACGATCGCTGCCTCGAAGAAATCCAAAAACCCAGCGCCCTGATTCGGATCAAAGCCCCCCGCCAAATGGGCAAAACCTCACTCTTGGCACGGGTGTTACACCAAGCCCAGGATTGGGGTTGCACAACCGTGGTGTTGAGTTTGCAACTGGCTGAGCGCGATCGCTTTGAGAGCCTTGATACCTTTTTATTTTGGCTTTGTGCGCAAATTACCCATCGTCTCCAGCAGCCCATCACCCAGCTCAAGGACTATTGGGCTGAAAACACGATCTTAGGCAGTAAAACCGCCTGCACCGATTATCTCGAAACCCATATTCTCAACCAGATTCCGGAGCAATTGGTCTTGGGCTTGGATGAAGTGGATGTGGTGTTTGAATACGGCAAGATTGCCAGTGACTTTTTTGGCTTACTTCGAGCCTGGCATGAACAAGCGAAAAGCTACGAAATTTGGCAAAAGCTCTCGCTGGTGGTGGTGCATTCGACGGAAGCTTATGTTTCTCTGCCCACAACCCAGTCCCCGTTTAATGTAGGCTTACCCATTGAATTGCCGGAGTTTGATGCCTCACAAGTGCAGGCTTTGGCCCAACGCCATGGCCTGGATTGGGATGCCACTGCTGTGCAGCAACTGATGGAGATGGTCGGCGGGCATCCGTATTTGGTGCGTCTGGCGCTGTATCACATTGCGCGGGGTGAAGGCTCTCTCCCCCAGCTCCTCGCCGATGCGCCGACCGATTCCGGGTTATATAGTGATCATCTACGGCGATTGTTGTGGACATTAGAACAATATCCCGAATTGGGCCAAGCAGCAGCGGCGGTGATGGCTGCCCCTAAACCCCTCGCCCTCGACCCCACCGTCACGTTTCAACTGCGAGGTTTGGGTTTGGTTCGCTCCCATGGTCATCAGGTTGCCTCTCGATGTAGTTTATACCGTCAATATTTGCAGACGCATTTGGCGAAACTCTAAAGAAAATGTTAAGAAATCCTGGGCAGTCTCCTGGCCTCCCCTTGACTAAAGGCAGTCGATTCAGGGATGCCAAACAGATGTCAGTCTGCGGATATCGGGTTGGGGGCGCTTTGCCGACCAATGCCCAAACTTATGTGACGCGTCGCGCCGATAGCCTACTATTTGAGCAGGCCTTAACGGGGCAGTTTTGCTATGTGCTCAGTTCGCGCCAAATGGGGAAGTCCTCGTTGCAGGTTCGGACGATTCAAAAGCTGCGGGAGCATGGTGTCGCCTGTGGTGTGGTGGATTTGTTGCAAATTTGTAGCCAAGAGATCCAACAAGAGCAATGGTACGCGGCGATCGCCCACCATTTGACTCGTAATTTTGAATTTCGACGTGGTTTTAAGCTGGCGCAATATTGGCAAACGGCCCGCCAACGCTTCACACCAGATAAGGTGTTGTTCCATTTTTTGCTCCATGTACTCCTGCCGCGGGTTCAAGGCAATGTCGTGCTGTTCGTCGATGAAATCGACAGCGTTTTGGGGCTCAATTTTGGTGTCGAAGATTTTTTTGGATTAATCCGCGCCTGCTATAAGCTTCGAGCGCAAAATCCGGTTTTGGAGCGACTGTCATGGGTATTACTGGGGGTTGCACAACCCGAAAACCTGACGACCCAGCAACATCTCAACCCCTTTCAGTTTGGGCAGCCCATTCAACTGACGGGGTTTCGTTTAGATGAATGTGATGTGCTCCGTGAGGGATTACGGGGACGAGCCGATCGCCCGAAACAGGTGCTTGAGGCCATTTTAAGCTGGACGGGGGGGCAGCCGTTCTTAACCCAAAAGCTCTGTGATCTGGTGGTCAAGCGACCCCAGCCTGTGGCAGCAGGCCAAGAAAAAGCGATGGTGCAAGCGCTGGTGGAGCGCCATATCCTCACCAACTGGGAGAACCAAGATACGCCTGAGCACCTGAGCCCGATGCGCGATCGCCTGCTGATGAGTCGTCAGCGATCGCAGTTGCTCCAGCTCTATAGCCAGATGTGGCGCTATCGGGAAATTCCGGCTGACCAGTCTGCCCAGCAACAAGAACTGTGCTTGAGTGGTTTAGCGCAACAACAGCGCCTTGGCGATCGCTATGGTGGGCCAGTCCTCCAGGTCAGTAATCAAATCTATCGTCAAGTCTTTAATGGGGCGTGGTTACGGACTCAAGGGGTCGATCTGGCGCAAGTCCGTCCCCCTTGTCCGCCGGTGGCCAGCGATACTCTGGAGCAGGATGCCCAACTGCTCTATGACCATCTGGTCAATTGTGTTCGCCAAGACCCTCCCTACGAGATTATTGAGCGTTTTCGGAGTTTGTTTATTAACTGTGTGGGCTACCGCGATCGCACCATTGAATTAGCCTTGCGGCGAATCGTCAAAGCCTGCCCCAGCCAAGAAACCTTCAATACCATCCTGAACCGCTGCTGCTACATTGTGGTCAACTATTGGCGGCGACAACCCACCAACCGTCGTATGAGTCGTGACCTGTTGGACTTGTTTGATTATCAATCCCAATGGGACTGGAGTGGTATTGATTTCAACAGCCGCATCCATCGGCTGGTTCAGCAGTTTACTCGCTCTCAAGAATATTTGGCACTGCAAAATCTGTTTGTGGAACCAGAGCCAGACGGAAGCGATCGCCCCCATGCCACACCCATGGCGAATCATGCCTATCGGTATCCGTTTTTGTATTCCAACTATTTTCTCCATGCCAACAGCCCGAAGGAGCATGTTGATGAAATCGAACGGCAACAAACCGAGCGTAAATGGCAAATGCAGCGCGATCTGCGTCGCTATGCCCAAGCCCTAAGTCGCCAGCAGCAGCGCAATCCAGATAACTTGCTCAAGCATCTGGATCAAATTGAGGTTAACCCCACACTCTTGACCAATGAGGAACTCTATTGGGTGCTTAAGTGCTTTGTCGGCAAAGATCCGGAGCAAAACTATACGACAAAGGATCTGGCACGACGGCTGATCTGGAGAACAGCGAAGTTTAAGCAATATCGAGACTTTAAGCGATCGTTGTACGACTACCTCACCGCCTCTGTCGAAGCACGAGACTATCTACTTCCCCAGCAGTTGCCCTATGTGCGCGAGAAGTTCCAGCAGCGCCTGCTGCATTATCTAGAAACCATCTATGCCGATCATGATGGTACGGCGCTCAATGACACATTGCTGAAGCAGACCTGCTTGAAGCTGTTGAATTTTCTGGTGGAAACCCCAGACGATCCTCAAGGGCATTTTCAGTTTGTAGATTTGATTTCGAACTGTAATCCGTTGCTGCTTACAGAAACGGTGATGAAAGTGATGCTGTTGTCGTCTCACACCAAGCCGGTGTTTGAGCAGCGCTTGGCCAAGGTCTTCCAACATTACGATAGCCCCATACTCGGCAGCAGTGATTGGTTATTGCCGTTCTTTGAAAACGTTAGCGTGGGGCTAACGGTGAATTTTAGTGGGATGGACTTCTCGGATTTAAATCTGCGGCTTTAAAGAAACTAAGAGTACTCCAAAGAAATAAACATTCCAGACAATTTTGGCTTGGCGGCAAGCAGGATGCCTGCGCTACGGTTTTTCTTCTCTAGCCTGCTTTATTCACAACAATTTCGAAAAATCGCTGAAAGCTTCTTCTGAAGAGCACTTTAGCAATTTGCTCAAAAAACAGTGTGTTTTTTGAGCTGTCTAGCCAGCACGAATTACAGCGGCTGGCGAATAATTCAGGCTAGGGGCAATCCCTCCGTGGTTGCCCCAGACCTTACCAAAGAGGCATCGGGGCTCTACCCCTATAAAAAAACTCCTGGTCTCGACTTAGAGGATGTTTATTGCTCTATTGATTGTGCAAAAAAAGAGTTCAAATGAATTATTTGCCTGATGCGTCGATCCCGGCTAGCGAGAGTTCAGAGCAACACGATAAGAATTCGGATATCTTCAGCAAGGTCTCCGCCCTGTAATCAATTAAGTATTCTGAAGACATCCTAAGATTCAGCAATTGGCAATGTTAAGCTAGAGCTGAATATTAAGATAAGCATCAAAATTCATTAAAAAACACTGTAAGAATCCGAATCTTGATTTCTCATTAAATTGAGATCTCAGATAAATTGTCATCAAACCATAACTTAAAATCAATCCCCTTTGCTACTAGACACTAGACTTTTGGGTGCGCTCAAACCATTTTCTAAAATAATTTTGCTAGGCTAAGTTTTCAGCTTCTCCTGACATTAGCAAATTAGAGTGTAAAGTGCGGGACAGCGATAGCTGTAGGGTTTGACTCAATAACATTGAGTACTGTGTCAATGTCAACGCACTTCGGTCAGTTTTTTTCAAAATCGTTTTTTAACATACATCTTATGAATGTCACCGAACCCATCTCCAATGAGCGTTTTGCAACAACTGTCCAACCCTCTAGTTCTGAAACGTTGCCTTCACCCCGCTCACTTCCTCAGGTTGATATTGAGTTTTCGACCCCAGAGAGGAATCTGACTGCATCAGCGCCACGGACGCACCGGAAGGGTGAGATTGATGACACAGTGGGAGCGTTTTTTAAGGAGATGGCCCGCTATCCTTTGCTTAAGCCAGATGAAGAAGTTGAACTGGCCCAATGTGTTAAAACCATCATTGCTATTGAAGAGCGCCGGGAACAACTGGCAACAGAACTGGGTTTTGAACCCTCGAAAGCCGCTTGGGCTGAAGCGGTCGAGATGAGCGAGCGACAACTTGAACATTTGCTTTATCAAGGGCGAGTAGCGAAGCGGAAAATGATTCGTTCTAATTTGCGCTTGGTGGTTTCGATCGCTAAACGCTATCTCAATCGGGGTGTTCCATTTCTGGATTTAATCCAGGAAGGGGCAATTGGTTTGAATCGTGCTGCTGAGAAATTTGATCCCAACAAGGGCTATAAGTTTTCGACCTATGCCTATTGGTGGATTCGTCAAGCCATTACCCGCACAATTGCTAACGATGCCCGCACCATTCGTTTGCCGATTCATATCGTTGAAAAGCTTAATAAGCTAAAGAAAGCGCAACGGGTGCTTAAACAGCAACTTAAACGCAATCCTTCAGAAGCTGAACTCGCTGCGGCTTTAGATATTACCCCTGAACAATTACGCCACCTATTTCAACTGCGACGTCAGTCCCTCTCTTTAAATCACCGAGTCGGTAAAGGAGAAGACACCGAACTAATGGATCTGCTCGAGGATAATGACCTCAAGTTGCCCGAAGAGCAAATGGGCGAGGTGATGATGCGTCAGGAAATCTGGGATGTGCTCAGTGAAGTACTCACCGAGCGGGAGAAGGATGTGATTACCCTGCGCTATGGCCTCGATAGCCAGCAGCCCCATACCTTGGAAGAAGTGGGTGGTATGTTTAATCTCTCCCGAGAACGGGTACGCCAGATTCAAAGCAAAGCAATGCGTAAACTCCGTCGTCCTCAAGTGGCCCGGCGCTTACGGGGTTGGTTGCATTAATCACACGTGACTTGACTAATTGCGAGGGCTGCGTTTTGCCCCCCAAACCCGAAACTTAGGATTAGACAGTTCCGAATGGACGCAGCTTTTGCTTGATGAACACAGTTAAGTGGAAATTCCAGCGATCGCAGCCCCACACAGGGCGGTATTTGCTGGTCTCTCAGAGCCAAGAGGCTAAAGGCTAAGCCCAGAGCACCAGACGCGCCAAGCGTATGCCCCGTCGCGCCTTTAGTTGAACTGACAGGAACCGTTCCGTCACCCCAAACTTGGGTGATGAGTTGGCTCTCTTGGCGATCGTTGCGCTGGGTGCTGGTACCGTGAGCATGAATGTAGTCGATGTCCGCTGGGCTAAGTTGACTTCGCGCTAAGCAGTTATGAACCATTCGATTCGCCATTTTTCCCTGAGGATCTGGTGCACTGACATGATAAGCGTCTGAATTCAAGCTAACCCCTCGAACCCTCCCATAAAGGGGGGCTTGGCGCTGCTGGGCAGATTGGGCAGTTTCTAATAAAAAGACAGCTCCCCCTTCCCCTAAAACGAGGCCTTCGCGATCGCGGTCAAACGGATAACAGCCAGTGGTCGCCAAAGCGCCCATGCGCTTGAAACTAGCTAGTGTTAATGGTGTAATGGGTGTTTCCACCGCCCCAACCAGTACCTGTTGGCATTGTCCCTGCTGGAGCCACCAATAACCTTGGGCGATCGCCCACAAACTGGTGGCACAGGCGGCCATTGGCGCGGCTACAGGACCATGGGTCTGAATTTGCCTCGCAGCAATATTGGTGGCGGTTGCCAACAGGCGCTCTGGCCAAACAGATAGCTGCTCAGGATGTTGGCGTAAAAACTCTAGCTCCCCCTGACAGCCGCGACTAGAGCCGATCGCGATCCCACAGTCAGGCAGAGGGCTCTGCAAACCAGCCATATCGAGGGCATCTTGCACAATTATTTGCACCAAGGGTCTGAGCTGCTGTGGTGTTGACCCAATTAAAGCAAGGGGAAGTGTGGGCAGTTCGGGAAATAGTCTATGAAGGGCAATCGCGGTTTGACTCTGGCAGAGGCGGTGCCAACTTTGTTCTAAATCCCCCAAACTCGAGCGCAAACCGATACCCGTGACTACGACCTCTATCATAATCTGTCATCGCCTGTTGAGTTAGGGCTGCTGGAGATTTTCAATTCCCTCGGTTACGACCGCAGAATCAATGCGATCGCCCTGTTGAATGTTATCCATCACCTCCAAGCCAGCAACAACATAGCCAAACACAGCATAGTCTCCATCAAGAAATGAGAGATCACTCAAAGCAAAATAAAATTGGGCTGATGCTGAATCAGGGAGTTGCGATCGGGCCATGGCGATTGCGCCCCGCTTATGCATCAACACAGGTTGGGCTTGAATATTAGCTGTGAGTAAGGTGCGGTTATAGATGGGTTGGTCACTGCCCTCGGGCTGAATCTCTAAGGGAATATAACGGGGACGCTGAGTTTGCGGATCTTGATAACTGCCCGCTCCCAAATCTTCCGTTTTCATATTGGGATCTGCACTGACGGGATCACCCCCTTGTGCCACAAAGGGTTCAGGTTTGTGGATTACCCGATGAAACATCAGGCCATCGTAGACTCCCTTATTCACCAAATCGACAAAATTACCCGCTGTAATCGGGGCATGCTCACCATCCACCTCAATGGTGATGGTTTGCCCGTTAACGGTCATGACCACAGTTGCCAAACCTTGTAAACGCGGTAAGGTGTCTAAGGCGACATTACTGGCTTGGGAGGTAATCGTCTCCAGATTTTCAGGGACTTGACGGCTGATAGCAGTTGATGGTGCATCGGATGTCGAACGAGTACAGCCGATGAGAAACAAAAGTAGGAACAGCATTGACAGTCCTACCCGTTGCATGATTGGGCGTGATCGATGCATGTTCCTAATCATTAGAACCGGATACTTTGGAACAAAATCTACAGCCCCTCTAAAGGAACCTCTAAAAACCGTGCTAAAGTCGCGCCTTGATTTTCTAATTCACTGAGCGAGAGGGGATCGCCAACTCGTGTGATGGGAATATCTCGAGCGCCTTGAATTCTGAGATATAGAGCACGCTTGGCATTAAAGCCTTCTTTAATTTCAGCTCGCACGGCTTGGATGCGATCGAGGTCATAATCAATTTGAATCTGGCGGTTTTTACCCAGAAATCCCCAGCGGAAGATGGTCACAACCCCTATCTTCTTATTAAACTCGTTGTAACCTGCCCCTACATCCAGCACAATAACAAACAGCTGATAGAGAAACACTGCTGTGCCTGCGACGCCATAGAACGTGAGTGCTACTCCTTGAGGAAAAAAGAGCAAACCAGAGGGATCACTAACCAGCAACAGATTGATATGGAAGTAGCTAGACAAGCCTGCTAACAAAAAACCAATGCCGCCGATCGCAGCCACCGTGCCCCACACAAAGTTGCTTAAACGGCGGGAACCGAGGATGGTTTGTTTGAGGATTAAATTGTTTTGTTCTACTGCCTGCACAGCCATAGGTTCTAAATTCTAAGCTCTTAAATCTATTTATTTGGTTGTTTGGTTTTGAACACTGGCACAAGAGATGTGCTGTTCACGACGCTGGCGAACTCCTCTAGGGAAGCTTGGCGCCATCTACGTTGATGATTCTGTGAGTCGTAAAGCCCCTTTTGTCGGAATGAGATGGGTTGCCAAGAAGCTCAGCGTTAAACAGCTCAAGACCCATCTGTGGCTAACAGTTGGTTAACCATAGTAACCATTCTCTCTAAGGAAAATTCCCTGTCGGCACTATGTCAATAACAGTATGCGAAAATTTGGTTCTTATGTATCCATGATTGCTACTTTTCTGAGGACGCTTGTGTCATTTTGTAAAATTTTCGGTAATAATGTTTAATGCAGAGAGCCTATCTGAATGCTGAAGATTCCTGGAATTAAAGCATCTAATAGTGTTTTCCGGCATTTTGTTAACAAATGTACAACTTGTGTTTGCACTTCTCCGTGACGAACCCAGGTTGTAGGGTGATGAGCCGCCTTGCCACTCAGCTCAGTTGGCAATGCGCTCCTGAATCAGCTACTCGACATCAGGGCGCAGCAGGCTCGAACCTTCTATTAATCTTGCCCCTTAAGCAATTACCGCAAGAGGATTATCAACAATGACCATAGCAGTAGGAAGAGCCGAAGAGCGGGGATGGTTTGACGTCCTCGACGACTGGCTGAAGCGAGATCGCTTCGTCTTCGTAGGCTGGTCTGGAATACTTCTGTTTCCCTGTGCCTACATGG
>JAAHHN010000072.1 GCA_010672165.1 Spirulina sp. SIO3F2
GAGCAAATCTCGATTAGCCAATCGGGTGAACCGTTGAGCGTGCCATTGTCTTGGGGGAGGCGATCGCACTTCACTACCGCAATATCAGGCACGGTCGATTGAGGCGGCACAGCGAATCGAAACTTTTGAATTGCTTCAAACTGATCAGTCTGCCCATTCAGCCAATTCACCAAGTTGCGCTGAAGCCGGGAGTGAAACAGGGTGGGCATAGGCTTTTGGGTAGCGCGATCGAGCAACCATTCCCAGGCAGGCGACGCTTCAATGTGGGGTTGAGCCAGGAAGATTTCTAGAGGAGTAGTGAGGGTTGGGGTTGTGGTCACAATGTCCCTACTTTATGGCAATGCATCCAATTATATTTGGATTAATTGCTCGCTATCCAGCTCTGCTGGGTAGTGTGGGTCTAGAGGCTCTGCCTCTAATCACTTCCGATTTTAGGTGGCAGAGCCACGAACAATGCGTGTCACAGCAGAACCATGACACGAGCAAAAACATAGCTGACATGACACTTGTCAGTGGCGGGCAAGATGCTCGCATTACAGATATGGCAGCAGATTAACAGTAGCGCAGGCGTTCCATCTGTCTTGGATGATTATTTTGCAGAAGCACGATCAAAGCAAGCCCTGTATCTTTTGTTACAAATTGCAATGATCCGTCAAGGGGGACATCCACACCTGCATCACCATGAAGGAATCGCAACAATGAGACCATAAGCGTAACTGATGTGCAACTCCCTTTTTAACGAATGAGTATTAAAGATCGTCCGCGTCCCTCTTGGCCTGCGCTGGTCAGTCGCATACTATTCCTGGCAGGTTTGGGCTTCCTAATTTTAAACCTCGTATTCCCTCAGGCTTTCTCGCCCAAGCCCCAGCAAGTGCCCTACAGCCTGTTTATCAATCAAGTGAATGATAACGAAGTGGCACGGGCCTATGTAGGTCAAGACCAAATCCGTTATCAGCTCAAAGACAGCAATGGGGATTTAGGGCAAATTCTCTCCACCAATCCCATCTTTGATATGGAATTGCCCCAACGCCTCGAAGACCATAGCGTTGAGTTTGCGGCTGCACCGCCCAAGGGCAACAACTGGTTTGGCAGCATTCTCAGTTGGGTGATTCCACCGCTGATTTTTGTCGGGATCTTCCAGTTCTTTATGAACCGAGGCGGTGGCATGGGTGGCCCGCAGGGGGCGCTCTCGATTAATAAAAACAAAGCCAAAGTCTATGTTGAGGACGACGAAACTAAAGTGGGTTTTGCGGATGTGGCTGGGGTAGAAGAGGCCAAAACCGAACTCGAAGAGATTGTGGAATTCCTCAAAAATCCCCAGCGCTATACCGATATTGGGGCACGGATTCCCAAGGGGGTGTTGCTGGTTGGGCCACCCGGAACGGGTAAAACATTACTCGCCAAAGCGGTGGCCGGTGAAGCAGGTGTTTCGTTCTTCAGCATTTCGGGTTCCGAGTTTGTGGAGCTGTTTGTAGGAGCGGGTGCAGCCCGTGTCCGTGACCTGTTTGAGCAAGCCAAGAAAAAAGCACCCTGCATCATCTTTATCGATGAATTGGATGCGATCGGCAAGTCCCGAGCTAACGGTGGTTTTGTAGGCGGTAACGATGAGCGAGAACAAACCCTCAATCAGTTACTGACGGAAATGGATGGTTTTGCAGCAGGGGATGCTACGGTGATTGTTCTAGCGGCAACGAACCGTCCGGAAACCCTTGATCCGGCGCTGTTGCGCCCCGGTCGTTTCGATCGCCAAGTCCTGGTCGATCGCCCTGATCTCCCCGGTCGCCTCAAGATCCTTGAAATTTATGCGGCTAAGGTCAAGATTGACCCCGCTGTGGATTTAAAAGCGATCGCCACCCGCACTCCTGGATTTGCTGGGGCGGATTTGGCTAACTTAGTCAACGAAGCAGCACTCCTGGCAGCCCGTGCCCAGCGGACAACCGTGAGCCAAGCGGACTTTGCCGAAGCGATCGAGCGGGTTGTAGCAGGCTTGGAGAAGAAGAGCCGTGTCCTTAACGACAAAGAAAAGAAAATCGTGGCGTATCACGAGGTGGGTCACGCTCTAGTGGGCGCACTGATGCCCGGTGGCGGCAAAGTTGCCAAGATCTCGATCGTGCCCCGAGGTATGGCTGCACTGGGGTATACGCTCCAAATGCCGACTGAAGATCGCTTCTTGATGTCTGAGTCTGAATTGCGCGATCAGATTGCGACGCTCTTGGGCGGTCGCGCTGCAGAAGAGGTGGTATTTGGTAGCATCACAACAGGTGCAGCCAATGATCTGCAACGGGCAACGGATCTGGCTGAACGCATGGTGACAACCTATGGCATGAGTGATATCCTCGGGCCACTGGCCTATGAAAAGGGCGGTCAAAACAACTTTCTTGGCGATGGCGGCATGATGAACCCCCGCCGGAATGTGAGTGATGAAACTGCTAAGGCGATCGACCAGGAGGTCAAAGACATCGTGGAGCAGGGACATCAGCAAGCTTTGGCTATCCTGCGCCAGAACCGGGATTTGCTGGAGACGATCGCGCAGCAGATCCTCGAAGCCGAGGTGATTGAGGGCGATCAGTTGCAAGGGCTGTTGGAGCAGGTGAAGGCGTTGGAACCTGCGACGGTTTAATGATGCTGATTGTGTGATAGCACTCTAAATTCGACCCACCCCGCGCTAAAGCGCACCCCTCCTCAGAGGAGCTCTATCCAATAACGCACTGCAACAACTAATACGTGCAGTGCGTTTTTGATTACAGAGGTAGATGAGAGAAGGAGCAATCTCCAACTTTCAAACCGTAACTATGAAATGAGTCCGCACTATCTTATCAATATGTTACTGATTTACCGCAGACAAGCTGAAGTTAATAGATAGAGCGTAAGACAATTTTATCGATCTAGAATCGCGCCAGATGATTGCCAGGAGTAGGTTGGGTGTCCATAATGGATGCATAGCCTGTATGGTGTGAGGGCAAAAAACTATGTTGTCTGTCGCTCAATACCGCTCATCTTGTACAAATTGCGTTAACACGAGAGCCTGTCCTCCCTTAACCCATCCCCTCTAGCGTAAACTTCTAGATCTTTACGATGCCGCAGGACAGCCAAGATTACCAACGCCGTATTGCTGAACTTGAAGCTGAGAATCAGCAATTACGCCAGCAGTTGGTCACTGCCCAGAACACCTGTAAGCAGCTCCAGACAGCAGCAGAGCATACCCACACTGTGCCAGTAACTGAAGAGCATTTTAGCCGTTTTGCCAACAATATCCCTGGGGTAATTTTTCAATTTTGTCTGGAGCCCGATGGTAATCGCTCATTTCCTTACGTATCAGATGGGAGTCGAGCGCTCTGTGAACTTGAACCACAAGCATTTATACAGTTGTTTGAGTTGGTGCATCCCCATGAGAAAGAGGCGTTAGAAAATGCAATTCAACAGTCTGCTCAAACGCTTGAACGGTTTTGCCATGAGTATCGGTTGCGGACGACCAATGGTGTGTTGAAGTGGGTGCAGATGGTTGCGCAACCTGAACAGCAAGTCGATGGGACGATTTTTTGGGATGGGTTAATTTTAGATGTGAGCGATCGCAAGCAAACAGAAAAAGAGCAAGAACGTCTCCTCGCAATTCTGGAAGCGACACCTGACATTATTGGGATTGCAGATGCCCAAGGCAATAATCTTTATCTTAATCGAGCGGGTCAAGTTGTATTAGGAATTGCCCCACAAAACATTGCTGATTTTAATATTAGCCAAGTTCATCCTCCTGAAAGCCATGCCAAGCTGGCAAACGAAGCTATTCCCACTGCGATTCAAACCGGAATGTGGCGAGGAGAATCAGTCTTAATTGATCACAACAGTCATAGAGTTCCAGTCTCACAGCTTGTTCTTGCTCATTACAATGAACAGGGTGATTTTGAATTTTTATCGACGATTATTCGGGATATTAGTCATCGTAAGCAAATTGAAGAAGAGTTGCTCCTTTTCAAACGAACTGTTGAGAGTTCAAGTGAGGCGATCGCGATGGCCAATCCTCAGGGCGAATTAATTTATCAAAATCCAGCTTTCGGTAAACTGTTCGCTTGTGAATCCGTTGATTTTTTTAACGCCACAGGCGGAATTCCAGCTTGCTATGTAGAGCCAGAATTGGCTCATTGTATCATTGCTAGCTTGCTAAAGAACCAGACCTGGATTGGAGAAGCAGAGCAAAAATCTCGAAACAATCGTGTCTTTCCATCGATGATTCGAGCGAATCCCATCAAGAATGAAGCTGATGAATTGATTGGAATAATGGCAATTATTACTGATATTAGCGATCGAAAAGAAACTGAGTCGAAATTAAGGGAGAGTGAGGAAAGACTGCGAATATTTTGTGAGCAAACCGGTCAACTAGTCTATGACTATGATCTTGCTTCCGGTCAAATCACTTGGTTTGGAGCGAGTAAACCGCTCACTGGACGAACATTAGATGAGCTTCAAGAATTTGGGGTTGATGATTGGGAAACGTGGCTCCATCCCGATGATCGCCAACACGCACTTGAAGTGTTAGATTTGGCAATGGCTAATTCTAGCGAATATCATGTGGAATATCGCTGGCGTCGTGCTGATGGTCAATATATTAATATTTCGGATCGCGGGGTTTTCTTGACTGGTGAAGATGAGCAACCTTATCGGATGATTGGTATCAATCACGACATTAGTGATCGTAAACTTGCAGAAGCCAAACTGGCTGAGAGTGAAGAGCGTTTTCGAATTGTTTGTGAGCAAACTGGCCAGCTCGTCTATGATTATGATCTTGCTTCTGGTCAGATTATTTGGGCCGGTGCAATTGAAGAATTGACAGGCTGTTCTGCAACAGATTTTCAAGCAGTTGATGTAGAGAGTTGGGAAGCATTAATCCATCCCGATGATCGAGATAATGTTATGAACAAGCTGGAGCAGGCGATGGCAAGCTGTAGTGAATATTTTGTGGAATATCGCTGGCAGCTCAAAGATCATCGCTATATTTATGTAGAGGATCACGGTGTTTTCCTAACTCAAGAAAACAACCATCCCTATCGTATGCTTGGCACTTTAAACGATATCAGCAATCGCAGGGCAACAGAAGATCGTTTACGTCAAAGAGAGCAGCAGTACCGTCAGGTCTTTGAATCGTTAACCGATGGTTTAGGGATTATTAATCTTAATACTGGAAATTTGATGGAAGCCAACCCAGCTTATCATCAAATGCATGGCTATACCTATGAAGAGTTTATGGCGATTCCACTCGCTCAACATGTGCATCCTGATTCTTGGCCATTGCTCGATCAATTTATCGAAGAAGTTCGAGCTAATCGTCTCTTTATTTGTCAAGCCCAGAATGTCCATCGAGATGGACATCCGATCGATATTGAAGTTAAAGGAATTCCTTATCCTTACCAAAACGAGACCCATGCTTTGACCTTGGTTCGAGATATTAGCCAACGGATGCAGCTCGAAGCTGAACGCCACAACCAAGCTGAGCGCATTGCTCAACAAGCACAGCGTGAGACCTTGCTCAATCAACTTACCAGTCAGATTCGAAATTCACTGGACTTAACACAAATTCTGGATACTAGTGTGCAAGAGATTCAGCGCTTTCTGACTATCGATCGCTGTTATTTTGCCTGGTATGTCCGTGAATCCGGTGATGCCCATTGGGATGTGGTAACAGAAGTTTGCCATACTGACTGGCCTAGTTTTTTGGGTCAGCATCATGTGACTAATTTTGGAGCCCTTTCTGAACTTCTACTCCGTCAACAAATCATTCGTCTTGATAATGTTGCCACGGTTCAAGACCCTGCGCTTAGAAAAGTCCTCAGTGACTTAAATAATCAGTCTATGCTGGTTCTTCCCGTGCGGGCAACATCGGGAAAGTTTGGCATTATTGCTTGCATTCATCACCAAACAGTACGGCCTTGGCAAGATACGGAAGTTGAGCTTTTAGAAGCGGTCGTGGATCAACTTGTGATTGCCCTCAATCAATCTGACTTGCTTGCCCAAAGCCAATCGCGTAATAGTGAGCTGGAAGCCTTGCTCAACCAACTACAACAGGCACAAACGCAACTGATTCAAAGTGAGAAAATGTCAAGCTTAGGGCAAATGGTTGCTGGCGTTGCCCATGAAATTAATAACCCAGTTAGTTTTATTCATGGCAATATTACCCATGCCCAGACTTATGTTACGGATATGTTAGATCTGCTTACACTCTATCAACAGTATTACCCTCAACCCCATCTTGAAATTGAAGAGATGAGTGAGGAAATCGATTTAGACTTTATGATTGAAGATGTGCCTGCGCTATTTCAATCCATGCAAGCTGGAACCGATCGCATTCGTGAGATTGTACGATCTTTACGGACGTTTTCACGATTAGATGAAGCGGAAATTAAAGAAGTTGACTTACATGAAGGAATTGATAGTACTCTAACTATTCTTAATACTCGCTTACGGGCTCAGAGTTGGCGTCCCAAAATTCAAATCATCAAAGACTATGGCAAAATTCCTCTGATTGAGTGCTATGCTGGACAGCTCAATCAAGTCTTTATGAATATTATTAGTAATGCCATTGATGCCTTGGAGGAGCATGATCGCAATCGCTCTCCAGAACAAATGGAACAGCAATCGAGCAAAATTGAAATTAAGACTCGAGTCGCGCCAAAACATATCTTGATCCGGATTACGGATAATGGACCTGGTATTAAGCCCACTGCTCAAGCACGGTTGTTTGATCCTTTTTTCACAACAAAAGGGGTCGGCAAAGGCACAGGTTTGGGCCTATCGATTAGTTATCAAATTATTACAGAAAAGCACCAGGGAAAGCTTTCTTGCACTTCAAAACCGGGTCAGACAACGTTTACAATTGAATTACCCATTCAGCGCAAAACGTCCTGATTTAATCCGATGGTGCATTGGCAGACTGGCTATTGCTGAGCACTAAGTTGTTACGGTGCACTACTGTCTCTGAACCTTCGTAGCCCAGAACTTGGGGAATTTGGTCAGACTGGAGACCTTGTATTTGCTGAAGTTCATCGCTGCTGTAGTTAGTGATGCCCCGAGCAATTTCTGTGCCTTGGCGATCGCAGAGCGCCACTGCCTGCCGCGCCATAAACGTGCCTTCTGTTTTGATGATTCCAGCAGCCAGCAGGGATTTACCCTTTTGGCCAATGGCTCGAATGGCACCCTGGTCTAAAAAGAGCTGACCCTTGACCACCATGCCATAAACAATCCAGCGTTTTCGAGCCTTCTCAACCCGGGGTTGGGGTTCAAACTGCGTCCCCAATTCTGCACCCGCGAGAATCCGATAAATATTGCTGGGCTCGCTGCCGCGCATAATTACAGTTCGCACCCCTGCACTTGTGGCAATGCGAGCCGCCGTTATTTTGGTAATCATGCCACCTGTGCCCCATTGAGAACCGCGATCGCCCACTTGCACCTGTAAATTGTCCAGTTCTTCGGCACTAACTCGGAGAATGGGTTGGGCATCCGGATCGGTGCGGGGATCAGCGGAATAGAGGCAATCGACATCCGTCAGCAAAAACAGCCAATGGGCTTCAACCAAGTTGGCGACTAGCGCCGAGAGGGTATCATTATCGCCAAATTTGAGTTCTTCCACTGCCACCGTGTCATTTTCGTTGACAATCGGAATCACCCCCAACTCAAACAGTTCCTGGAAGGTGTTGTGGGCATTGACGTACGAACCTCGATCCATTAAATCTCGCCGTGTCAGCAGAATCTGAGCGATTGGCTGTCCTAAACTTGTAAACAGATCGTCATAGATCCGCATAACCCGGCCTTGACCCACCGCCGCAACGGCTTGTTTACGAGCCATCGTGCGGGGGCGCTCTTTGAGATGGAGCCGATGAGAACCGACACCGACTGCCCCAGAAGAGACCAAAACAATCTGGCAGCCCTGCGATCGCAGGTGCGTGAGTGTTTCCACAATTGCCCCCAAGGTTGCCAGGGCGAGCTGGCCCGTTTCCGGATTGGTGAGGCTAGAAGTACCAATTTTGACCACCAGAGTAATCGGCATAACAAGTCTATTCGCGGCGCACATTACCTTAAAATTGTCCGAGATTTTGGGCGCGATCGTACTCTCGTGGGTGCAATTTAAAGATCAAACTCTTTAGTTGGCAGGCGGGACGCAGATATCCCTTCGGGAGGCTAAGCTAACAAATTCGACTGACCACCTGCACTAAGTTTGCTCTCTATTACAGTCCATCGCATGAACATCTGGTCAGCAATCTCACTGCATCGCTTTCCCGCCACTTGACTGAAGCGAGTTTCCAGAAATGTTTGCGAGAATCATAAATAATACAGGCAAAATAAATACTTTGGTTGACCGTGCAGATACCAATTGGCAGTTGAGATTGTCTACATGGCAGATCCCTGGCTGAGTCAGCATCCATAACACAGGCATCTCGCCCATCATCCATTGAGATCATTTCTGTAACTATTTTTCCAGTCGGTTGAGAAGTTCACATCAGTTCAATCTCAAAATTGTGCGATAGCAGCGTTTATCGTCCCGCTCTGATGTGTTCGCTCGGACACCAGAACACTTGGCTATCAATAGTTCTATGGTGAATGAATGACATATCTCAATAAAATAATCCGGATAAAGAATAATCCAGTCCGAATTTAGCAATATGGTTTTGCTCACAGTGTTTTGCTCAAGCTATAGGTCATGGAGAAGATTTAATGATGGATGAAGCCGCTTTAGCCTCACATAATCAAACAAGCCCCAGTTCTAACTCTCGTCAGCACTATATTAAAATCGGTAAACGCTTACGGGAAGCACGCATCACCCAAGGATTATCGACTCAAGATCTGTCTGATTGTACACGAGTGAGTCGTTCCGTTATTCGGGCTTTGGAGGCGGGGGATCAGACCCGTTTCCCTGAAGACATATATCTCCGATCGCTGGTGGAACGCTTAGGAAAAGCGTTGGGATGGGACAATATTAGTCAAGAGCTTCCGAGTGTTAAAGTCGCCAATGTTTTGCCCTCTTGGTACAATCCACAGCTCACCGCTCGTTTCAACTTGGGTGTTACAGAAGAAACCCCTGTACAAGCCTATATGAGTTACATTCTTTTGCTAACGGGTCTTGTCAGTAGTTTAGGGTGGATGGCGTTTAGCGAATGGCACACCCAAGCCCAACAACACAATTCTGAATCAGCGACAGTAAAGTCGCAGCAATGCTTGTTGAACTGTCAACCTGGGCAGAAAGAGACGGGGGCAATGCCAACAGTGAGTAATGGCATTGAATGGTCTCACTAGATGAACAAGCAAGATATTTCAAAGTTACTTTGCTCATCAAAAGACATGAAAGTAGATGGACTGAGACAGAATCGGTTCAATCAACTGGTATTGAGTTACTTTTGCATTTCTAAACCGTTGTACACATCATAGTTGCCCATCCTTCGGGACGCTATCGCTACATCCCCCAACCCTTTCTCCCAAATATGGGAGCAGGGGATTTAGAGTCAAAGTCCCTCTCCCAAACTTGGGAGAGGGATTTAGGGTGAGGGCTGCCCAATTGGCATGCACCCTGAAAAGTCAGCCAAGATCTGTGGGTTTGATCAAGAATTTGTGTGAGCGCTCGCCCCAACTCACTCCCCCACCCCTTGCTAAGATACAATTTGTAATACCACATTTGTAACACGCAAGATCGCCCGACCCCGCCGCCCTGATGCAAGCTGAAACGCTCCAACTCCTCGAATGGCCACGCCTGTGTGAACATCTCGCCACCTTCACCGCTACCAAACTCGGCGCGATCGCGGCGCGGCGCTTGACTCTGCCTAACACCCCGGCCGAGAGCGAAACCTTGCTCACCCAAACAAAAGAAGCCTATTTACTGGAAACCAACCTGAATGGCGGCTTACCATTTCGGGGCATCCAGGATGTGGGGAAACCGTTGGCACGAGCTGAACGGCAAGGCTTGCTGCAAGGTAAGGAACTACTGGATGTAGCCACCACCCTCGCTGGGGCTCGGCAACTGCGTCGCACCCTCGAAGCTCAGGAGGATGTACCCACCCTCCAGGCGCTGATTGCGCAAATTCGCACCTATCCGGAACTAGAGCAACATATTCACCATTGCATTGATGATCATGGTGATGTCACCGATCGCGCCAATCCCAAGCTTGCCGGGATTCGCAACCAGCTCAAAAGCAGACGCGATCGCATCCATACCAAACTCCAGAACATTATTCAGCGCCAGGGCGGGGCGTTGCAGCAAACGGAAATTACCCAACGCAGCGATCGCTTTGTGCTCGCGGTCAAAGCCCCCCAAAAGTCCCAAATTCCAGGGATTGTTCATGATACCTCGGCCACAGGCTCCACCCTGTATATTGAACCCAGTGCTGTCGTGGAACTGGGCAATCAACTGCGGCAACAGCAGCGTCAAGAAGCCCGCGAAGTGGAAGCTGTGCTGCGAGAGGTAACGGCTCAAGTCGCTGAAGTGAAAGACGATCTAGAACTCTTGCTGGCGATCGTCACGGTACTGGATCTCGCCACTGCTCGCGCCCGCTACAGCCTTTGGCTTGAAGCCAATCCCCCCCGCTTTTTGGAACCGAACGAAACGATTACCCTGCGCAATCTGCGTCATCCGCTGCTCGTGTGGCAACAGAAACATGAGCAAGGCTCAGACGTTGTGCCGATTAATGTGCAAATTCGTCCTGAAATTCGAGTGGTGGCGATTACGGGGCCAAACACCGGGGGGAAAACCGTAACGCTCAAAACCTTGGGTCTAGCAGCCTTAATGGCCAAGGGAGGTTTGTTTGTGCCCGCCCGGGAACCAGTGGAACTGCCCTGGTTTGACCAAGTACTGGCCGATATTGGGGATGAGCAGTCGATTGAGCAGAGTCTTTCGACGTTTTCGGGGCATATCCGCCGCATTAGCCGCATTTTGAGCCAGATTACCCCCCAGTCAATGGTGCTATTTGACGAGGTGGGTGCAGGCACTGATCCCAGCGAGGGGAGTGCGCTGGCCGCAGCGTTACTAAAACATCTCGCCGATCACGTCCGACTCGCGATCGCCACCACCCATTACGGCGAACTCAAAGCCCTCAAGTACCAAGACGATCGCTTTGAAAATGCCTCAGTGGAGTTTGATGAAGCGACTCTTTCGCCCACCTATCGTTTGTTGTGGGGGATTCCGGGGCGATCGAATGCGCTGGCGATCGCTCAGCGCCTGGGTCTCGATCCTGATATCATTGCTGTTGCGAAGGAGCAGATGGCGGGAGGCTCCCAGGATGTCAATGAAGTTATTGCAGGCTTAGAAGCCCAGCGCAAAGAGCAGGAACAACGGGCACAGGAAGCTGAGCAGTTAGTGCAGCAGGCAGAGCGGTTTTACAACGAAGTCTCGGAACGGGCTGAAAACCTACGGGAGCGGGAGCAAGACCTGAAGCGATCGCAAGAGCAAGCGGTGAACGAGGCGATCGCCACTGCCAAGGCTGAAATTGCAGGGGTGATCCGCGATTTACAGCAAAAACCCAAGACGGGTCAAAATGCCCAACGGGCAACCAAGGCTTTAGACGTTGCCGCCCAAAAGCATCGACCTGCTCCACCGAAGCCGAAGAACCCCGGCTATCAACCCAAGGTCGGCGAGAAAATTCGGCTCCCGAAATTGGGACAGACAGCAGAAGTTTTGACGCTCGAAGCCAATCAGAAAGTGACGGTACAGTTTGGATTGATGAAGACAACCGTGCTGCTGACCGAAATTGAATCCTTAGATGGCAAGAAAGTTGAGGTTCCAGAGTTAGAGTCCAAGTCTAATAAGACCAAGACTGGGACAAAAGCAAACTCAACAAAGTCAGCCAGTGAAGCTAAGCCGGAGCGGGCACAGCCAACAGTACGCAGCGATCGCAACACCTTGGATATTCGCGGCTATCGTGTGGCCCAAATGGAGTCGGATCTTGAAGCTGCGATCCAGCGAGTCTATGAGTTGGGGGTGCTTTGGATTTTGCATGGCAAGGGCACGGGGAAACTCCGCGATGGCGTACATGAGTTTTTAAGCGCCCATCCGCAGGTGGAGCGGTTTGAGCTGGCACCTAAGAATGAAGGGGGCGGTGGGGTGACGATCGCTTATCTAAAATAAGCACAATCATTCAATCAAGCATTGATTGCAGATGGCAAAAGAACGATATAGCCCAATGTGTAGAATTTTGTGTTTCGACTAAAGTCGAATGTGTCATGTGGAGGGCGATCGCTAACATAATAAAACTATTAAATTCGCATCCCTGAGGTTCCTATGGCTCGAAAGCAAGCGATGAACTCCAAATCTGTCCGCAAATCGAGCCGGAGTCAGCCCACCTCATTATCAAAGCCTGTGATGCGGGCAGCCGATAGCACCCACGCAGAAGTCGCCAATATGCCTGCTGGCGCTTTGATTGACAATGTCACTCAAGCTTCTGAATCGACCCCACCGACCACTCTCCTTCAGACCAAGCTCACAGTTGGGGCTGTGGGTGATCCCTACGAACAAGAAGCCGATCGCGTAGCGCGGCAAGTGGTCAACCAACTCCATTCCTCAAAACCACCAAATACACTCACCGATGCCCCCGTGCAGCGTCAAATCCAGATTGACCATCACAGCGCCGCCACTGTGCAAGCCGATGTGGGACTAGAGGGCGGCGCAGTCAGTGGAGACATAGAAAGCACGATCAACAGTGCCAAAAGCAGCGGTCAAGCCCTATCCGCCAAAACTCAAACCAGTATGGGCGGTGCCATGGGGGCGGACTTTAGCAGCGTGAAAGTGCATACAGATAGCACCTCTGATCAGTTGAATCGTTCGATGCAGTCGCGGGCTTTCACCACAGGCTCGCACATTTTTTTCAAGAAGGGAGAATATAGCCCCGGCAACCGCACCGGCCAGGAACTGTTAGCCCATGAACTCACCCATACGGTGCAGCAAGGCGCCAGCCCCCAGGTGCAGCAGCAAGCGCTGCCACAGCAAACGTCGGAACCGAACCGTACGGGGATGCCGTTACAGCTTAAAGCTGGGGTCGAGAGTTTATCTGGGATGTCCATGAGCGATGTCAAAGTGCATTACAACTCCCCGGAACCGACTAAGATTGGGGCATTAGCCTATACCCGAGGAACGGATATTCACCTAGCACCGAAGCAAGAGCAGCATCTGGCGCACGAAGCCTGGCACGTGGTGCAGCAGAAGCAGGGGCGGGTGCCTGTGACGACGCAGTTTAAGAAGCTAGCGGGGAATGATAGTCCGGCGCTAGAGCGTGAGGCGGATGTGATGGGGGCGAAGGCGGCTGCGTTTAAGGGCGCTCAACCTGTGGGTATGGTGCAGCAACAGGGGCTAATGCAGCGCCAAGTTGTGCAGGCTCGTTTGCCCGTACTAGATGCCACTGCCTTCACCGCACAAACAGAAGTCGTCCGAGATTTATTGCTACATACTGCGAAGAATATGGATGACGGCGAAGTGGGGTCATTATTCGAAGCTGTATATGAGGGTTCAGAAGTTGATATTACTACTAGTACATCTGATGAAAAGCGCCAAGAGCTGATTAGAACATTAAACGCTGGTGATTCGGCGACACTCAAAAATGCCTATGACTTTATTGTGGCCAACCTTGGCGAAGATAAAGTCTACGAAGTCGATTCTGAAGATCAGGACTTTGGTGCGCTTAGCTTGACTCATCAGGGAGATATTCTCAAAGAGTTGGCCGGAATTTCTAGCTTCTTAGGTCGAATCATCGGAAATACAGACGTTCAGCAACAGATATTTGGACCGGAATTTGATCAAGGAACGATTGACAGTGTTTACAAAGGCATTAAGGGTGTTGTGAACAAAGCTGTAAACGGTGGCGTTGTACCGATTTGTGTTACTGGCAATAAAGATCATATGAATTGGGTGGGTGCAGGTGCCTTAGCCGGAGATGGAACAGGTGTTACAGTAGGCGATCCTGCGTTTCAAAAGATCATTGCAGGTAAACAGGCTGGTATTTCGACATTGGTTCACGAATTCAGCCACTTTGCGGCAAGCACCAAAGATATTGCCTATAGCAAAAGTACTTTGGCTAAGTTGACTACAGAAGAAAGAATGAACAATGCAGAAACCTATGCCCAAGCGTTTGAAGAAGCTGCATATGGTTCAGATACATCTCGACATTACGATCCCATGAAAGTCGTCGATGTTGAGCAGGATGAAGACAGTCAACGGGATCGAGCATCCAAAAATGTTAAAGCTCATCTCAAATTTATTTACAAAAATGTTATTCGTTTATGGAACGGTGTTGACAACGTTTACCTTACAGCCATTACCAAAAATAAGGATATGACAAAAACTGTCATGCTCCAGGCTGTTGGAGGGGATGTTTCTATTGAAACAGCAATACATGATGTATTAGTCCCCCATGATATTCCAGTAACTGCGGAGAATATGCCAATGATCTTAGCCTTGATCGAAGATCGAGCACGTGCAATACAACCAGGAAAGTTCAAGAAGAAAAAGATTCAAGAAATTCTGATGGCTAGAGGGGTGTCTCGTGATGATTTAACCAAAAAACCAAAGCAGGGTTCTGAAGGAATCTACTCGTTGACAGCTGTTGCGCTTCAGCATTCATTAAATATGAATCTTGAGACAGCCCAAAAATTCGTCAAAGGTTCTATAAAGTATGGGCTAGAATAGGACTATTTTTTGCACTAGATATTAATGAAAATAGTAGCAACGGAATATTCGAAAAACCGTCATCATATTAATCTGGAATTACTATACGAATTTATTCATTGGATTCGTTCTCTTTTATTTGCAAAGGTGCAAAGTGAAGATATACATGAGCTGCTAAGTGATGTTCCAGCAACGCCCCCAGCTTTAATGAAGTTGAGTGAGAACTTTGATCTGACTGAGTTTGAAGAGCACGTTCTTTTGCTATGTGCTGGAGCCGCGATCGACCCACAATTCCATCAACTCTGCGCTCAACTAAACGGGAATGAAAAGAGCCCCTACCCCACATTAGCCCTCGCCCTCGTAACCTTACCCGACGCCGAATGGCGTATCCTCTCACCCCAAAGCCCCTTAAATCACTGGCAACTGATTGAAATTGCCCCTCACCATACCCCCACCCAAGCTCCTATTAGCCTCGATCGCCGCATTCTCTGCTACTTACTCGGCGAACCCGCCTTTGATGGACAACTCAGTGATTTTGTTGAACCCATTGAAAATGATGGGAGCCTATTGCCTCCCTCCCATGTCGCTCTTGCTGAGCAGTGGTTGCAAGCCTGGACGAACCCCAACCGCCAGCATCGTCCCCTGATTCAACTCTGTGGTGGAGAGCATCGCAGTAAAACCGCGATCGCCCAAGCCATCTGCGCCCATCTGAACCTCAACTTGTATCGGCTCGATGTGGAAGCCCTACCCACCACAACCCATGAGCTAAAACAACTCACACGTCGTTGGCAACGAGAAGCATTGTTAAGTAACGCAGTACTACTGATGGATGCCGATGAGTTATCCCACAGTAACGCGACGCAAACCGCAATGCTCAGGCGGTTTATTGCCAGTCTCCAAACCTTAGGGATTCTCACGAGTACCCAGCGTCAACATTTTGCGAAGGTGCCCTACCTCACCTTAGATTTACCCACCATATCCCATGGTGAAAAACGAACCATCTGGCAGCAGCATCTTGGCGATCGTGCAGCAGAGTTAAATGGAGAGCTAGAACAGATTGTCAGCCAATTTCACATCGGAAATCATACGATTCAATCAGCCTGTGCCACTGTACAAAATGTGCCCTTAGCAGAACTGCCAGCACAGCTTTGGAACTATTGCCGGAGCCAAGCCCGACCCCAACTTGAACACCTAGCGCAACGGATTGAGAGTGCTGCCCATTGGGATGACCTTATTTTGCCTCAGCGAGAAAAAGAAATCCTCCAGAGCATCGCCACCCAGGTGCGGAATCGAGCGATGGTGTATGAAGAGTGGGGGTTTGCTCGCAAAGCATCACGGGGTTTAGGGATCACCGCCCTTTTTGCGGGTGCGAGCGGAACGGGCAAAACCATGGCAGCAGAAGTATTGGCAAGGGAATTCCAGCTTGATCTGTATCGCATTGACTTGAGTGCAGTGAGCAGTAAATATATCGGCGAAACCGAAAAGAATCTCCGTCAGATCTTTGATGCAGCAGAGTCTGGCGGTGCAGTATTGCTGTTTGATGAAGCCGATGCCCTCTTTGGCAAACGAACCCAAGTGAAAGATAGCCATGACCGTCACGCTAACCTTGAAGTCAGTTATCTGTTGCAACGTATGGAAGCGTATCAAGGGTTAGCGATTTTGACCACAAATCTGAAAGATTCTTTAGATCAAGCATTTCTTAGACGTTTAAGATTCATTATTAATTTCCCCTATCCTCAGCAAGAATCCCGCAGTGAAATTTGGGCGAGCATGTTTCCTGAGCAGACCCCAACCCAGGGATTAGATTATGAGTTGCTCGGTCAGCTTGATATGGCGGGGGGGAATATTCGATCGATTGCCCTGAATTCCGCATTCATTGCAGCCGATGCGGATGAAGCAGTGATGATGAAGCATATCTTGCAAGCAGCAAAGGCCGAATGTGCCAAGATTGGGCGGAGTCTGAGTCGGCAAGAGATAGCGTATTGGTTGGATTAATGTAAAGTTTCGACTTTAGTCGAATGAAAGAGGGCTATTCAGATCGCTACTATGGTTAGGCATAACCACTCTGTGTTGTTGAGGTTCCTATGGCTCGAAAGAAGGCGATCAACTCTAACCCTACCCGCAAATCGAGCCGAAGTCAGCCCACCTCATTGTCTAAACCCAATGTAATGCGGGCAGCCGATAGCACCCAAGCAGAAGTTGCCAATATGCCTGCTGGTGCTTTGATTGATAATGTCACTCAATCTGAAACAAGCAGTCTCTCTGCCCCCCTTCAAACCAAACTTACAGTTGGGGCTGTGGGAGACCCCTACGAACAAGAAGCCGATCGTGTAGCGCGGCAAGTGGTCAACCAACTCCATTCCTCAACACCACCGAACCCCAACGATGCCCCCGTGCAGCGTCAAATCCAGATTGACCATCACAGCGCCGCCACTGTGCAAGCCGATGTAGGACTAGAGGGCGGCGCAGTCAGTGGAGACATAGAAAGCACAATCAACAGTGCCAAAAGCAGCGGTCAAGCCCTCTCTGCTAAAACCCAAACCAGTATGGGAGGTGCCATGGGGGCGGACTTTAGCAGCGTGAAAGTGCATACAGATAGCACCTCTGATCAGTTAAATCGCTCGATGCAGTCGCGGGCCTTCACCACAGGCTCACATATCTTTTTCAAGAAGGGGGAATATAGCCCAGGCAACCGCACCGGCCAGGAACTATTAGCCCATGAACTGACCCATACAGTGCAGCAAGGCGCCAGCCCCCAAGTGCAGCAGCAAGCGCTGCCCCAACCAACATCGGAACCGAACCGTACGGGGATGCCGTTACAGCTTAAAGCTGGGGTCGAGAGTCTATCCGGGATGTCCATGAGTGATGTGAAAGTGCATTACAACTCCCCAGAACCGACCAAGATCGGGGCATTAGCCTATACCCAAGGGACAGATATTCACCTAGCACCGAAGCAAGAGCAGCATCTCGCGCACGAAGCTTGGCACGTGGTGCAGCAGAAGCAGGGGCGAGTGCCTGTGACGACGCAGTTTAAGAAGCTAGCGGGGAATGATAGTCCGAAGTTGGAGCGTGAGGCGGATGTGATGGGGGCGAAGGCGTCTGCGTTTAAAGGCACACAACCTGTGGGTATGGTGCAGCAACAGGGGCTAATGCAGCGCCAAGTTGTGCAGGCTCGTTTGCCACAGATGACCGATGAGCAAATTCTTCAACAAACAGATGTTGTTACAGAATTGCTCCTCCATAGTGTTCATAATATGGAGAATACTGAAGCTCAGAACATGCTGGATCAAGTTTTTCCAAAGGTTGCGTTAGAATCTCCATCAGACTCGGAATGGGATCTTTCGGAATACAAACCCTTAGTCATAGATACCATCAAAAACCCTAGCCATTCTGGCATTTTGGTAGAAGCTTACCATTACATTCAAGATAATATTGGCGAGGAAAAGAAATTCGATCTAGAATCCCCAGAGGACTCTATTTCAGGACTGCAACAACAGGCAATTGCAGAGCAGCTCCCCCGAGCTGTTTCTGGAATCAATGCAGTTCTATCTGATGGAACGCTACGAGCTGGCATTTTTGGACCTGACTACAATGAGGGAAAAGTAACAGGGACATTAATTAAGGCAAGGCAGGGAATACAGCAACATATCTCAAATGGAAGTTGCCCCGCAGTATTAATGGGGAATCAACTACATAATCAATGGGTTGGAGTGGGTGCAATGACCTCCAAAGGTGCAGAGCAAGTTAGCTTGGGCAGTGCTGCTATTAAAAAGCTTGCTGGTGGAACAATATCGGGACTTAGAACCTTGGTTCATGAATTTACTCATGTAGCTGGTACTAAAGACACCGCCTATAGCATTTCAGGTGCTGCCAAACTAACCCCTACTCAGCGAGTTAAAAATGCTTTTACATACGAAGTGGCATTTGCCGAGAAAATGGGTGTTAATAATGCAGAACATTTTTATGATGAGGATGTTGTTACGGGAAAAAAATCATCTGTCGTGCCTAAAGAAAAAGAAGAGTCTGGTACTGTCTTGCTGAGAAAACATTGTGTTGGTGTTGCTGCGCATACTTTCTCAGAGGCATTCAATAGAGCAGATAATACGTACCTAGAATGTCAACGCTTGTTTGGCAGTCAAAAGATGTCTAAAGAGTTAGAGGCAAAAGTGCGAGTATTAATCAAAGCTGCAACTATCCCTTTTGAAATGGAGGTTGATGAAAGCAATTATAAAGTTGCTTTAGCATTGATAGAGGATCGTGTAAAGCTTTTTGGCAATCTTGCCAACAAAAGGAAGCTACAAATAGAAGCAATCAAGAAAGTTCCAGTAGAAGATCTGCGTCCTTATGAGGGACTAAAGGACAACGGCTCTTCTATACAACTTGCTGCTTTAATGGTGAAGGATTACCTGAATTTAGATGATGAAGATAGTCATAATCTAATGTACTACATGGAAGACTTTAGTGGTGATAGAGCTGTAGGCGATTATTCATAAGCTCTTAAAAGCCAGATTAAGAGCTGAGCCGGAAAAAATTCTCAATTTAGTCTCGCAATATGACTATTCCTTAATCACTCGTACTAGATGAATATTCAGGGTTTATATCAGTCAATTCATTGGACTCGATCGCTATTAGCAGCCAAACTAGAGGGAACCCAAGAGAGTTTCTTGTGGGATGGTGATGATATTCCTCCTGAGCCATCTCAACTCAAAGCCCTCAGCCAGTTATTCAATCTGACCGAGTTTGAAGAGCAAGTTATTTTGCTGTGCGCAGGAGTAGCGATCGACCCCCAGTTCAATCAACTCTGCGCCCAACTGAATGGGAATGAAAAGAGCCCCTACCCCACATTAGCCCTCGCCCTCGCAACCTTACCCGACGCCGAATGGCGTATCCTCTCACCCCAAAGCCCCTTAAATCACTGGCAACTCATTGACATTGCCCCCCACCATACTCCTACCCAAGCCCCCATTAGCCTCGATCGCCGCATCCTCTGCTATTTACTCGGTGAACCCGCCTTTGATGAAAAACTCAGTGACTTTATTGAACCGTTACCGCAGTTCAATGACGCCTTAGCCCCCTCTTACGTAGCGATCGCCGAACAACTTCTGCAAGCTTGGACAACCCCCAACCGGGATCACCCCTTCCTAGTGCAACTCTGCGGAACCGAGCGACGTGCCAAAATCGCGATCGCCCAGGCTATTTGCAACCATCTCAATCTCAAACTCTATGCCATTGATGGGCATGCCTTACCCACCAACACCCATGAACTGAAGCAACTCGCAAGGCGCTGGCAGCGTGAAGCCCTATTAAGCGACGCAGTACTGTTTATCGAAGCAGAAGATCTAACCAAAGCTGAGCAAGCCGAAATGCTCAGACAATGGGTACATCAACTCAAAACCTTAGCCATTCTGAGCAGTGAGCAACGTCAACATTTCCCGAAATTAGCGTGTCTTACACTCGATATCCCCACGCTTCTACAACCAGAAAAACGACACCTGTGGGAAATATACTTGGGCGATCGCGCTGCCGAACTCAATGGCCAACTCGACCCCTTAATTGCTCAATTCAATCTGAGTAACCATGTCATTCAAGCGGCTTGTGCCTCAATGCAGGGCATACCAACAGAGCATCTGCCTGAACAATTATGGCAACATTGTCGGAACCAAGCCCGCCCGCAACTAGAACATCTTGCTCAACGAATTCCCTGCACAGCAAGTTGGGACGAACTCATCCTACCGCAACGCGAAAAAGCGATCTTGCACAATATTGCCACCCAAGTTCAACATCGCTCCCGTGTCTATGAACAATGGGGATTCTCGGCAAAAAGCTCTCGTGGTTTAGGGATTACAGCGCTGTTTGCGGGGGCCAGTGGCACTGGCAAAACCATGGCCGCAGAAGTATTAGCCCGAGAATTTAATCTCGATCTCTATCGTATTGATCTCAGTGCTGTGAGTAGCAAATATATTGGCGAGACTGAAAAGAATCTCCGTAAAATCTTTGATGCAGCCGAGTCAGGCGGGGCGGTCTTACTGTTTGATGAAGCCGATGCACTATTTGGGAAACGCACCCAAGTGAAAGATAGCCACGATCGCCACGCCAATTTAGAAGTGAGCTATCTACTACAACGCATGGAAGCCTATCAAGGATTGGCAATTCTCACCACAAACTTAAAGGACTCTCTCGATCAAGCGTTTCTCCGTCGTTTGCGCTTCATCATTAATTTCCCCTATCCGAAAAAAGACTCTCGGTCTGAAATTTGGGCTCGGATTTTCCCCACTCAAACACCGACCCGAGGACTAAATTATGAATTGTTGGGTCAGCTTGATATGGCGGGCGGTAATATCCGTTCGATCGCGCTCAATTCAGCGTTTATTGCCGCAGCAGCCAATGAACCCATCATGATGAGACATATTCTTGAAGCCGCTAAAGCTGAATGTAGCAAGATTGGTCGGAGCTTGAGCCGAGACGAAGTCGCTTATTGGTTGGATTAACGGGTTCACGTAAATTTCTGAAGCTTGTCACAGCCAGCCTGCTAGGGCATGGCTGATTTTTGGGTGTCTAGCGGATGCGCACTCGTCTTTTCATGTGTCTATGGTGATTTGGATGTAACGTTCTCAATTGGACGATGAACAAACGTCTAGTACAGAACGGCAGAAATAAGCCATTTAAAATCCACAGAATGCCTGTTGTACAAGCACTTTGAACTCTGAACTTTGAACTCTGAACTCCGCCTTGCGGTACTAGCTCAATCGTCTGTAACGTTCTGTTAACAGGTGATCTAGCTCACGCAGGTGCTCAACCTTTGTTGATTAAAATGAGGTTAAGGAGAGTTTAAAGAAGATAACTCGAACCTGCAACATTATTCGCTTCAGAGGTTCACATGCAAACTATCACCCGACCACAAATCCCCCCAACTCAAACACGCCCCATCACCCAAACCCCAGCGCAAGCACATCCCCTGGTTGCAGTCTGGCGCACTGACCCCAAAACGGGTAAACAATATTGCCAATGGGTGCGCGATCGCTAACTGTTCCCTTCAATTAAGCTGCACAAGGATAGTAATCCATAAGCAACAAGCCCAAATCCCTTGGAGTTAAGGGGTTTGGGTTCTTCTATAATCCAGACAATCACTCCCATGCCCTGATCTCCCCAATAGTTGTCTGGCAATGCAATATCTCTACCTTCACGGTTTCGCTTCTAGCCCCCAATCCACGAAAGCGCAATATCTGCGCGATCGCTTCGCCCACCACAACCACCACCTCGAAATCCTAGATCTCAATCAAGGTGATTTCACCCGCCTCAGCCTTAGTCGCCAAATCCAGCAAACTGCCGCCAGCTTTCAAGATGCCAATACTCCTGTGACGCTTCTCGGTTCAAGCTTTGGCGGTCTAACCGCTGTGTGGGTGGCCCAGCAATATCCCCAAGTAACCCAGCTTGTCCTGATTGCCCCCGCGTTTGGCTTTCCCCAAACCTGGGCTGATCGCCTTGGTGCAGAGCAGCTGGCCCAGTGGCAACAAACTCAATATCTCCCGGTCTACCACTATGGCGATCGGCAAGAGCGACAGTTGCATTACGACTTCTTTCTAGATGCTCAGCAATATAACTTGAAACAAGTTCAGCGCTGTTTGCCCACTTTAATTCTGCACGGTTTGCATGATGATGTGGTCTCTATTGAACAATCCCGAGCGTATGCAACAAGTCATCCCGATACAAGGCTGCTCGAACTCGATAGTGACCATAGCCTCAATGACAAATTGCCGGAGATTTGGCAGGCGGTACAGCAATTCTTGGCCTTCGAGTGATCTATCACCATCTTCACTACATCAGTTCGCGAAGCATACATCAATTCACGAAGCAGAATATCCCATAACTAAATTGCTCCCCACAAACAATGCCAATTCGCACCGCTCGTCCCAGCGATTATCAACGCGTCATTCACAATGTCAACGACTGGTGGGGTGGGCGACAGATGAGCCAGATGCTGCCTAAACTCTTCTTTGTCCACTTTTGCTCTACCAGTTTTATCATTGAGAGAGATGAACGTATTATTGGCTTTCTCATTGGCTTCATGTCCCAAACCCACTCTCAGGAAGCCTATATTCACTTTGCAGGTGTGCATCCTGAATATCGCAAGCAAGGTGTTGGACGCACATTGTATGACCAATTTTTCAGTACAGTTCAATCCTTAGGCTGCAATCGTGTCCGGTGCGTCACTTCTCCAGTTAATCAGCAATCCCTGGCTTATCATCTCCATTTGGGATTTCAAATTGAACCGGGTAGCGCTCAAAACGATAGTACGTCTTACCATCTTGACTATGACGGCCTTGGGGAACATCGTGTGCTGTTATTCAAACACCTATAGCTGCCGCTTCATCGCAGCAAAGCATCAAGCCCTCAAAAAATCGAGCACACTTTGGCCAACCACCAGAGCAATGGTGTAGAGTTTCGAGAGCAAGTCAGGAGAGATCCCCATGAAGCTCTACAAATGGCAAACCTATTGCTGTGCCTATGATTACCACATGCCCCCCAGTGGCGAGGTCAATGGGCCGCCCTTGCTCTTAATCCACCCTATTGGTGTCGGTTTGGGTCGTTGGTTTTGGCAACGGTTTACCACCGCTTGGTACGAGGCAGGCTATACCAATGCGATCTATAATCCTGACCTGTTGGGCTGTGGTGATAGCGATATGCCTCGCGTGGCTTATCATCCGGAAGATTGGGGACAGCAGCTTCAGTATTTCGTGCAAGAGCGGATTCAGGAACCCGTGGTGATTGTGGCTCAGGGGGCCTTGTTTCCGGTGGCGCTAGCCTGTGCCCAACTCTTCCCGAAACAGATCAAAGGCATTGCCCTCTCAGGACCACCGGCCTGGCGTTTGATGACCACACCCACCACGGAGCGGGTGCAGCGGATCGCCTGGAACCTCTTTGATACCCCTTTGGGCGTGGCGTTTTATGGCTATGCTCGGCGGCGTCAATTTCTCGCGTCGTTTTCGGAGCGGCAGTTATTTGGGCAAGCAACAGATATTGATGAGGAATGGTTGAGCCAGTTACAAGCAGGGGCACAAAAGTTGGCGAGCCGTCATGCGGTGTTCTCATTCCTCTCCGGGTTTTGGCGGCAAGATTATGGCGAGGCGATCGCTAACCTCCCTTGCCCCACGTTGGTTATTTTCGGCGAGGGAGCATCCAGCGTGACGAAGGGCTATGTAGAAAGTGCGGACGATCGCCTCGCAGCCTACCTCAAACATTTGCCCCAAGGGCAAGGCTGTAAAATCTCAGGGCGTAATGTGTTGCCCTACGAGTCTACGCAGAAGTTTGTGACGGCGGTGGGTCAGTTCTGCTCGGAGTTGCCAAGCAGTGGTTAGCCTGCTTTATTCACGGCAATTTCGAAAAATCGCTGAAAGCTTCTTCAGAAGAGCACTTTAGCGATTTGCTCACAAACCAGTGTGTTTTTTGGGCTGTCTAGCCAACACGGAGTACAGCGGCTAGCGAATAATTCAGGCTAAGGCGCAAAGCCAGACAGCAGATCAACTCAAGCCGCCTCTCGCTCTTCCTCCACTATCTTCTCGATCGCCTGATTTAGAACCCCTTGCAACATCGGCGAGAGATTATTATTGAGTCGGCCCGCCCGAATAAACTCCGCATAGGTATCCGCTTCAATATCCACTAGCTCCTCCTGAAGCTGCTCCATACTCACCGTAAGAAGCTGGGGATGTTGAGTTTGCAATTGAGTAATCTCTTCTTCCACCGATCGCAACTGCCCGAGCACGAGCTGGTGTTGATAACGATAGAACTCAGGGTCAAGTTCAGGCGAATCCTCGATTCGCTTCAAATGTTCCAGCACCCGATTGAGGGCGGTGCGGCGGGCCAGACCTTCCGTATATTGCTGGCGCTGGGCTTGATCGCCAATGAGATCGAGCTTTTCCAGGAAAAACTGGGTGGTGAGACCCTGGAAAAGTAAGGTAAAGAGCACCACCCCAAACACCGCGTCGATAATTTCTTGGCGGCCAGAGAGGAGCGTCGGCACACTCAGAGCCAAGGCGATTGAAACCCCACCCCGCAGTCCCCCCCACCAAAGCACTGTAAACTCTCGCCAATTAAATGTAGTACTGCTGAGTTGATTGCTAATTGTACCCAAGCCAAAGATCACGATCGCGCGGGTCAGCAACACCGAGATGATCGCCACCACAATCAGATCTAAATTCTGGGCCAAACTGCCAAAACGAATCTGATCGCCAATCAGCAGGAACACGATCGAATTGACAAAAAAGCTGAGGAATTCCCAAAACTCCGACACAATCAGGCGGGTACGGGGGGTCATGCCAATCCGAGAGCCAAAGTTCCCTAAAATCAAACCCACGGTGACAACACCGATAACCCCCGAGCCCCCCAGTTCTTCTACCAGCAGATAGGTTCCGTAGGCAGAAACGAGGGTTAGAGATTGCTCTACCAGAGAATAGTCAAACCGCTGGGTGATGTAGGAGATGCCAAAACCCACCAGGCAGCCCACACCAATTCCCAGGCCGGCAAAGGTGGCAAAGCGAGCAATGGTGACGGGCACAGAAAATTCTTCAATTCCCAGCGGAATACCTACCAACAGCACAAAGGCTACAACCGCCACGCCGTCGTTAAAGAGGCTCTCGCCCTCCATAACGACGGTAAGGCGCTTACCTGCGCCCAACTCCCGGAAGAGGGCGACCACTGATACGGGGTCGGTTGCAGAAAGGCTAGCACCGAGCAGCAGCGCGATCGGCAGAGATAAGCCTGTGAGTTGACTGACGGGGAAGGCAATGCCGAGTACAGAAATAATCACCCCCAGCACCGCAAAGAGACCCACGGGCACAAGGCTATCTTTAAGGTCACGCCAGCGAATATTCCAAGCCGCCTCAAACAGTAGCGGCGGCAAAAAGATCTCCAGGATTAATTCGGGTGAGAGATTGACCAAGCGCACATTCACAAAGGCCAATCCCAAGCCAACAATCACCAACAGCAATGTGTAGGGAATGCGACGAAACCAACTGAATAGCCGTGAGAGTGTGGCCACACTTAAAGAAACCGAGAGCACAACGAGAAACTGCTCTAGGTTTTGTTTGATCGAAATTTCCGCGATCGCGCTATCGAGAGCCATAGAGGGCAAGCCAAAAAAAGGAGTGAGCAAACATGACCGATCTTAACGGTTGCAACCCTGACTTGAGTAGATGGGGATAGGAAAGATTAACTGGAGACTGAACGGTCTCGGGGCAGCCGCAAGCTGGGCTTAGCTTGCCGGATCGGAATCTGAATCTGGAATTGGCTCCCCCTGCCGAGGGTAGAGGTGCAAGTTATACTGCCATTATGTTGCTTGACAATAATTTGGTAGCTCATGGCTAACCCCAAACCCGTACCTTGGCCCACTGGCTTGGTTGTGAAAAACGGGTCAAAGAGGCGATCCTGCACTGCTTCAGGAATACCACTACCATTGTCGGTAATGGTGACAGCAACACTTTGAGCAGTCGCCAACACTTCAGTTTGTAAGGTGATTTTAGGTTGATAATTAACCAGATGAGTCGTGCGACGTAAATCAATGGCATCAATAGCATTGGTCAACAGATTCAGGAACACCTGATTGAGTTGACTGGCATAACATTCGACGGAGGGCAAATCGCCATATTGCTTCTCCAGTACAATTGCTGTTTGATTTAATCCCGCAGCTTTGAGTTGATGTTGTAGAAACACTAATGTACTTTCAAGACCCATGTGAATATCGACCACTTTCAGTTGCGCTTCATCTAAACAGGCAAAAGTCCGTAGAGAGCCCACAATCGATTGAATCCGCTGGGCACCAGAACCAATAGAGGATAAAAGCTTAGGGAGATCAGCCTGAATAAACTCAAGCTCGATTTCATCCAGATGTGCTTGAAGCCGCTCACTGGGGTAAGGCGCTTCTTGCTGATACAGCACGATTAACAGCAAGAGATCCTGAATATAGCGCTGAGCTAACGGCAAGTTGCCACTAATGAAATTCACCGGGTTATTCACTTCATGGGCCAAACCAGCAGCCATTTGATTGAGGCTGGTCATCTTCTCGGCTTGGATCCGCTGGAGATGATCTCCTTGGAGTGCTAACAATGTATCGGAGAGAGCATCTTTGCAGGTTTTGAGGTGCTTTTGTTGTTTGGTTTGAGCGCTTTGTAACGTGAGGAGCAGCATGGAGAGATCGGGTAGCGCCTTGCCACTGAGTTGAAGAGACTCCTGGGTAGGGTCAGCTATCTCTAGCATCTGGTGGCTAATGTGGATTAACTGCCTTAATCGATGGTGTTCCTGTTGATATTGACGGAGCATCAGGATAACGACGATCGCGCTGGTGGTGATGAGACCTCCCCATACCCAGAGCAGCATTAACTTGGGAGCTTGTAGTTGCCAAATCAAACCGAGCAACCATAGCATTAAACCCATCCAAGCAAGCCCGAGCACCCACAAGAGACGGGACATCTGGGGAGAATACGCAAATCCCGAATGGTGGAACGGACGTTGCTCCTGCTGGTTCATCGTTCACTATTCCCTAGGGTTTGTTGGACAGAAGACATAAATTGGAGTGCATCAACCACCCAACCTAGGTGACTGCACTAGCATTGCAACTTAATAGTCCATTGTATTCGCTATAAGCATCGAATGTGTTTAGAGCAGGGTCAATCAAAATAATCCCTCAAGATGAAAAAGGAGTGGTATTGTGCGCTACCACAAACGAGACGTCTCAGTCGAACCTCGATTTAATCTGTAACCTTATATGAACCCCTAGCGGTCAGTCGACAATCCCATAATCAATCACCCCTACAATGATCTTGGGTTTACCGTCGCAACCTCACCCCCTATGGTTTGATGCCCTGTCATGACTGCAACTTCCTCATTTAACCCCAACGTCACCGCCCCAGAGACAGCTCTCAGTAACGGTCAGCCCGAGCAATCCCCTGAAACTGAATCGCCCCCAGCCAGCCCGTGGACCAGCTTACGAGAGCGTCAAGCTGGTCTGCGCCAACGCTTAGCGAGTGCCGCTGCAACCGAGCAACTGTGGGCGATCGCCACCGAACACCTGCGTACCACGTTTGCTGGGTCACGGGCCTGTATTTATCACTTTGAGAGCCAAGAGTTAGGACGCGTCCTCGCTGAATCCGCTGAACGGGGCTGGACACCCACCCATCAAGAGATCCTGCCAGCCACGTTCCTCGGCCTCGACCAACGCGAAGACTATGAGCGCCAGGGTACAGTCATGCTCGAATATAGCGCCACCACCCCAGTGACGCCCTACCAGTTGCAACTGCTTGAAAAATACCAAGTGCGCAGTAGTTTGGCAACGCCAGTTTATTTTGGGGGACGGCTCTGGGGCTTGCTGATCGTTCAACAATGCGATCGCGCTCGCACCTGGACAGATGCCGAACAACTGGAAATTGAGCAGATTGCCCTAGCGCTAGCGCTGGCTTTAGAACGGGGCACAGTCGAGACGGAACTCCAAGCTCAGCAAGAGCGCGATCGCGCTGTCACCAAAGTCATCGATCGCATTCGCCGCTCCCTCGACATTAAAACCATCTTCCAAACCACAACCCAAGAGCTGCGTCAACTCCTCAAAGCTGATCGCGTAGTGCTTTACCGCTTCAATGGGGACTGGAGCGGTAAATATGTGGCTGAGTCGGTGGGCGGGGGCTGGACTTCGCTGATGCAAACACCACCCGATGAGGCGTTGCACAAAGCAAATAGCGAGAATTGTAGCCTCCAGGACATGGCCGAGCAGGGGGTTGCGGTCAGTGATACCCACTTACAGCAAACCCAAGGGGGAGTCTATCGTCAAGGGCAGCGCTTTCGGGTCGTAGCTGATGTGCAGGCGCAGGGGTTTCCATCCTGTTATCTGGAGCTGCTTGACCAGATGCAGGCGCGAGCGTATCTCATCGTCGGGGTTTACCAAGGAGAACAGCTTTGGGGACTATTGGCGGCCTATCAATGCTCCGGGCCGCGGGCTTGGGCGGATACCGATGTCCGACTGACGGGGCAAGTTGCGGAGCAGTTGGGTGTAGCTCTGCAACAGGCGCTGGTGATGCGCCATCAGCGTCAGCAGGCGGAGCGGTTGGATAAAGCGATTGAACGGGAGCGAACGTTGGCGATCGTTAGCGATCGGATCAAGAATTCCCAATCGGCTGAGGCGATTTTTCGGGCGGTGACCGAAGAAGCGCGTAAGATCATCGGCTCCGATCGCGTCGCCGTTTATCGGTTTAATCCGGATTGGAGTGGCACGTTTATCGCCGAGTCCGTGGGGTCAGATTGGCGATCGCTGTTGCAAGATCAAGTAGTCGATGACCGCATCTTGCAAGGGACTCAACTCAATATTGATACCGAGGGCTGCACCATCAAAGATATGCGCATCCAGCAGATGGCCAGTCAAGACACCTATCTGCGGGATACCAAGGGTGGCAAATATGCCAAGGGTGATGCCGCTCGGGTTTGTGATGACATCTATGCGGCGGGGTTCCCCCCTTGCTATATCGAGTTGCTGGAGAGTTTCCAGGCTCGCGCTTACGTAACCGTGCCCATTTTCCTCAAAGACAAACTTTGGGGTTTGATGCCTTGTTACCAATGCTCGGAACCACGCCACTGGGAATCCGAAGAAATCCAATTGATGATCAATCTCAGTGCTCAACTGGGGATCGCCCTGCAACGGGCCGCGGATATTGATGCAGTGCAGCAGCAGACGCAACTTTTGGCTAAGGCAGTTGATCGAGAACGGGCGATCGCGGCGGTCAGCAACAAAATTAAAGACACCCAAGACGCTAACAGCATTTTTCAAGTGGCGACAGAGGAAGCCCGTAAACTGATTGGCTCCGATCGCGTGGCGCTCTACCGTTTTAGCCCAGATTGGAGTGGCATCTTTATTGCAGAATCTGTGGGCAAAAGTTGGAAATCACTACTGCGATCGCAGATGGCTGATCCAACCATCTTGCAAGGGACGCGATCGAATATCGATACCGCTGGCTGCACGATCAAAGATATGCGCATTCAGCAGATGGCTACCCGATCGAGGAATCGCATCAGACAAGCGTGA
>JAAHHN010000073.1 GCA_010672165.1 Spirulina sp. SIO3F2
TCTGTACTTGGCTGGAAATACTAAGTGATATAGCAAAACCGTTACATTATGACTCTTATGGATATACTCGCTCATTCCCTGATTTTAACGCCGCAGAGCGGCGGGGAATTTACCCCAAGAGATTAAAGCGCACAAGTGTTTTAGGATGTAGGGCTTTACCTTGACATTGTTCAATCAACTGAAGACCCAGCTGACCAAAGCGATAGCCGTTGGGAATATCTCCCACTGCGCCACAGAGAATCATGCCATAGGTAACGTAAGCCGGTGCTGATAAGACTGAATTCCCACTTTCAATCGAGAGTTCTACCGCTTTAAAGGTGCAAAAGGGCATAAGCTGAGGGGCTGCGATCAGCAACACAGAAGATAAACGCCACAAAACTTGTAAAATTGCCAATGGTTGCGGTGCATGCATCGGTGGTAGTCCCAAAAGACTTTCAACGTCCCGATCGCCAACCAAGGTCGTTATTGCTGCAATCCCACGGGAAAAGTCTTCCGGTTGTGGTGTGTCCGAGAAGGATGCCCCCAATTGTTCTAAGGTGGCAATGCCCAATTGAATCGCCTTAGGGAGTTGTTTTTGGGCCACTAGGGCTTGGATTTGCGTTTCGTAGAAGGGGATGCGCTCTAATAGGGTTTTGGTGTGGTCGAGGGCGATCGCTGCCCATTGTTCTAGAGAGTCAAATTCTCCAACCAAAACCGCAGCGATCGCCCCTTCTCGATGCAGAGTTAAAGCCAACTCATAGTCGTCTTGCCATCCTTGAGCGGGTAGCAATTTTAAGCCCTCGGCCAGATAATCAAATGCTGCTTGATAGGCAGTTCCATCTCGTGCCGCTTGGCCTGCCTGTAAATTCAAACACACCAATTGCCATTGTTCAATATCAGTTTCAAGCAGCGATTGAGCTTGATTGAGGTGATTGACAATATCAAAAATACGAATTGTGTGCTGAGGGTCATCAGTATGGTTTAGCAACAGGTGGCCAATGCGATGATGAATATGTTGTTTTTGGTTATCTGGAATTAAGCGATAGGCTGCCTGTTGAACGCGATCGTGTAAAAAACGATAGCCAACAGTTTCAGCCTGAGTCTGGGTGTCTCTAGACTCATCCTGAAAAAATTTGTAGGCATTGGTTAATGGCAGAAGAATTCCTTCTTGTAAACCGACCCAAAGGTCTGTGGCAATTGACTCAGGCGAGTTCTCACAAACAATACTCAAAGTTGCCAAATCAAACTGATGACCAATACAAGCAGCAAGCTTTAAAACAGATTGAGTGGGTTGGGGCAGTTTTTGCAATTGCACGGTCATAAAGTCAACCACATCATACGTTAGCGTTGTTTCTCTCACTTGAACTAGATCACATGTCCAATAGCCCAAATTGAGATCAAATGTAATTATTTTTTCTTCATATAAACTCTTGAGTAATTGAGTTGTGAAGAAAGGATTTCCCTTGGTTTGCTGATAAATAATCTGGGTCAATGGTTGAGATAGAATTGCTGTACAGCTTAGGGTCTCAGCAACAACCTGATTAATGTCTAGCAATGACAATGGAGCAAGTTTTATTGTCGAGATCAATCCCTTTCTTTTCTCTAGTTTCCTCAAGGTCAAAATTAGCGGATGTGCAGTAAAAACTTCATTGTCTCGATAAGCTCCTAGCAGGAGAAGATGCTCTTTTTTATTCTCCTCCATCAACACTTCTATCAACTTTAATGAGGCAGAATCAGCCCATTGCAAATCATCGAGAAAGATCACGAGTGGATGCTCTGGTGTTGTGAAGACAGCGATGAATTTCTGGAATAGAAAGTTGAACCGATTTCGAGCTGCTGCACCAGAAAGCTCAGGTGCTTGAGGCTGCTGACCAATGACTCGTTCAAGCTCAGGAATAACATCAATGAGAACTTGCCCATTGGCTCCCACAGCTTCGAGAATTTTCACTTTCCATGCTTGCAATTCAGTATCTGATGTACTTACGAGCTGTCCCATTAGCTCTCGAAAAGCTTGGATAAAGGCCGAGAAAGGAATATTGCGGTTGAACTGGTCATATTTGCCCTTGATGAAATAACCCCGTTTTTCGACAATTGGCTTATGCACTTCGTTCACAACTGCGGTTTTTCCAATGCCCGAAAAACCAGCGACCATTACAAGCTCAGAGTTCCGACTTCCGACTTCTGAGCGTGGAGATGCAACTCGGTCAAAAGCATTTAGCAATTCTTGCACTTCCACTTCTCGTCCGTAGAGCTTTTCAGGGATAAGGAAGCGATCGCAGACATCTCGCTCTCCCAACTCAAAATCAACAATTTCACCGATTTCTTCTAGCGATTGCAGACATCGCTGCAAGTCATACTTCAAACCCAAGGCACTCTGATAACGCTCTTCAGCATTCTTGGCCATCAGTTTCATGATGATGGCAGAGAGCATAGCAGGGTAAGGTTGGCCCCTGACATCCAATAAATCAATTGGCGCAATGGGAGACTGAGCAAGATGACAATGCACCAACTCTAGAGGGTCATTTAAACTAAAGGGCAGTATGCCAGTCAATAGCTCATAGAATGTTACGCCTAGAGAGTAGAAATCGGTGCGATAGTCCAGACCTCGGTTCATCCGTCCTGTTTGTTCTGGAGAAATATAAGCCAACGTTCCTTCCAAAGCATTCGGACCGACTAGTGCTTGCTGCTCTTTGGGAAGTAAGGAGGCAATGCTAAAGTCAATGAGTTGAATTTGCTGGGTTTCAGGGTGAATGAGGATATTGGCTGGTTTAAGATCTTTGTGAATGATGCATTGTTGATTGAGATAATGAAGCGCATTGGCCAGTTGAATGGCAATCGCAAGAAATGCATGAATGTATCCGACCTGTTGCTGCCAATAATCTTGTAGAGAGATTGCCCCTTCATCTGGCATTACTAGCGCATAACCATTTCCATAGCGCTCAAGTGTGAGCGGCTTAACAATACAAGGGGAGTTAAGATTCCGGGTGATGACATATTGATTACGGAACTGTACCAGCTCATTAAAGTGGGGATGGACATTTCGCAAAACTTTGATGATAACGGATTGGTCATTGCTGAGGCGAATGGCTTGATAGACGAGGGTGCGCGTTCCGGTGTACAGCAATTTAGTTTCTTGGTAGCCAGTCAGATTCAGCATCATCACCAGAATTCGTCAGTTGTTAAGCTGGGAGCAGCTATGTTCTTCTTCGATTATGGTGAGAAATCTGGACGGAGATTATAAAGTTTCTTTAAAAGCTGCCGAGCATGGTGAAGCTTAAGCTGTTAGTAAAGTGATAGTGAAGGGTGTAGCTTGACCAAATTCTGAAGTACAAGTTATAGTTCTATCGTGTTTTTCGGTAACGCTCTGGTGGGGAATTGTTCTAAAGTAAGTAGGTTGACCAGTAAAGTTCGAGGTGGGTAAGGCATGAAGAGCTTGTGCTGTATGGCTTTTGATCATGGTGTACCTCGGTTTAATTAGGTCACTCTACTTATCATAAATGTTAAAGGCTTTCTTCTAATCTTGCTCTTTGTGAGACAAGTTCAACAAATCGTTGCTAATACTTTGAATTTGTTCAACTTTTAGCTTCATTGAATTGAGAATTTCAGGTAACTCTTGACGCAAGAACTCTAAATTTACTGCTTCGAACTCACCTTCCAAATCTACATCGGAGCTAGATCTTTTTTCTTGATATCGCTCCATGAGTCTCAATAAGATCTGTATACAGTTCTGGGTCGGTTGAATATTACCCTTCAAAACCCCAAGAGTTTTATTGATTTCATGGGCAAAATCAGTAACTAAGTTCTCTAATGTAGACATCTTTTCACTCTGCACAAGTTGGAGTTGAGTTTGCTGCAATTCTTGGAGTGTTTTTTGAGCTTGGTCGTAAAGTTGAGCATTTTCTAGAGCGATCGCAGCTTGAGCACAAAGTAGAGTTAAGATTTTCACACGCTCGTTTGTAAAAGCCCCCGTACATTGGTTATTTTCTAAGTAAAGAATACCAATTTGTTGGCCGCGATCGATTAGCGGTAAACACAAAACAGAACGAGGCTGAATAGTTTGAATATAAGCGTCTCCCGCATAAGCAAGTTCATTACTTGCATCAGCTAAAAGCAGGGTAGATTGCTGATGCTTGACCGTATTAATGATCATTAATGGCACAAGAGTACTTTCTGCGATCAATACAGATTGCCTCAGGTCTGGTTGTCCATCGGTTAGTTTTGCCTCTAGCATCAATTGGTTATCTCGAAATAGCATCAAGGCTATAGTTTGCGCCCCTGAATTTTCTTGAATAACTTGCAATAAATTAAAGATGACACGCTCATGTTCAATATCTTGAGAAATAGTATGAGCAGCCTTCATCAAAGTCGTGAAGTCTAACCATTGGCTAATATCAGATCCAGTTTGGGTTAATGTGTGAGTTCCAGCCAGGGTTACATTAGAAATACGATCAACTTTGGGTTGGTTGAGAATAGAAGCGAAGAGCTCAGAATAACGCTTTGTTAAATCATCTGCTTTTGCTATTGCTCCCCAGCGAGTATATCCATAGTAAGCTGCTTGAAGATAAAGGCTCGCAAATTGTGTTTTCCCCCAAGCAAGATAAAATTTAGCAGCCAGTTCATTGGCAAGCGCTTCTTCTTGAAGATACTTGTGCTTTTTGGCATTGGCGATCGCACGATCATATAGCTCAATTGCTTCTACTTTTTTCCCTAAAATCCTGCATTTTTCTGCAGCAACAAGTTCAACTTTATGTTGATAATTCATTGGGGCATACTTTGCCCAGTATTGCTGTAGTTGATATTGATTTTTATCGACTCTTTGGTAGGCTTTTTTAGTCTGAAATGATCCAGACTTTACTCTTGATAAAGCTATTAACGAATCATAAAAGTAGAATGCTGGTTCTACGACTAGTCCTGCACCACCAAGCAGTTGCTCTCTTGCCTTTTGGGCATGGTCTTGAGCGACTTCTATTTCATCAAAAAGATAGCACAGCATTAATTTGTGGGTATGGAAATAGAATAAAGCATTTAAATCATTCGCCTGATGCCATTGAGGAAGCAGCTCAACTTCTTGAAAAGCTTCACCCATAAGAAGGGTTTTAGCTTTATTTCTCCCCTGTAAATTCAAGATCGATTGCCAAAAAATTCGACAATAATTACTCGTTGTCAATTGATGTAAACGAGTAAGCCCATGACAATAAGCCCGCACCTCGCACTCCAATATATCTAGTGGTTGGCCACACCAGAACGAATTCAGACAAAATGATTCAGCATTGTATCCAGCATGCTCTAAGTTTCCTACTTCTAGGCCAGTTTGATACCCTTGTTGTACCAAGGCTAAAGTTTCTTTAAGGTGGCGCTGACGATGAAGTACAAAAATACCCAAAATCATCGAAACTTCGGGCTGGATTGTCTTTGTCGCCAGTTTATCGACTAAGCCTAATGCCAAACGAGCAAACTTCATCCCTGTATCGATGTCCTGCCAAGTATCACAGGCAATGAGACCATACCAAGCATATGCAGATGCTGAAGCAGGGGTATTACCATATTGAATCGAGAGTTTGACCGCTAATGCTGCAATTAAAGGCAATAAAGCCGGTGCTGACATGTAAGTTGCGGGCATAATGCTCATGGCGATCTGGACAATCGTTTTTTGTTCGTGATTGTCCATCATGGGAAGCTGAAGTAAATCACTTACTTCCCGACCATTACGTAATTTTTCAACTTCAAGACGGGTTTGTGTCAGTGCTTGTCCAGTTGGGTCATCTGGGAAAATAATCCCTAGCTTGTGCAAAAATTGCTGTCCAATACCCAAGGCTTCTATCAGGTTATTTTGAGAAACATTTGCCTGAATCTTAATTTGATAAACATTTGCCTGTTCGAGCAAAGTGTGGGTATGGGCAATTACTGTTTCAGTGAATTGTTCCATAGTCTTTAGGTCACCACATAATACTGCAAGTTCAGCACCCAGCTCATGAAACGCCAGGATCATGGTGTATTGCCGTTGCCAAGCATCTTTACCTAGAAGCACCAAACCCGTATTGACATAGTCAAGACCTGCTTGATAAGCAGTTGCAGTTTTAGCTTTGTGACAAGCAATGAGGTTTAAACGTGCGAGCTCATCTCGTTCAGACTGATGTTCTATCAATGCAATACCGTAGTTTAATTGGCCAACTAGCTCGAAAATTCGCTCTTCCTGCTCGTGTTCTGGTGTTTTCTGGAGGAGAATCTGTCCAATCAGATAGTGAGTCGTTGCTTTTTGGGCATCAGGAATCAAAGCGTAAGCTGCCTGTTGAACACGATCATGTAAAAAATGGTAATTAACGGTAATCGATTCAGTTAATTTTGATAGTTCTGTATTCTTATAGGAAAATTTATATGTTTGACTTTCAGGAATAATAAAACCACCTTGTAAAGCTCGCCATAAGTCAGTTGCGACTTGTTCTTGTGAGGCTTGACAAACAACTGCAAAGGTTGCCAAATCGAAGTAATTACCCATGCAGGCAGCGAGTTTTAAGATATCTTGAGTTTCACGAGGAAGTTTATGGAGCCGCCCAATCATAAATTCAACCACATCATCTGTCAATGCTAGCTGTTGCACCTGGGTTAAGTTGCATTTCCAATATCTCAACTCGGGTTCAAAAAAAATCTGTTCATCTTCATGGAGTCCACTCAAAAACTGAGTTATGAAGAAGGGATTTCCTTTGGTTTTTTGATAAACCAATTCTGATAATGGAGCAGCAATATGCTTTGAGCAAAGTAAGGTATCAGAAATCAAATGATTGATATTCAATTCATCCAATGGAGACAAAGTCAAAGTCTCTATACTATTACTTTTGGCTATATCATCTTTTCTACTAGCATGATTGTGCTCAATTTCACTCAATGTAAGCATCAGTGGGTGAGCTGCAAAAACTTCGTTATCTCGGTACGCTCCAAGCAATAATAAGTAGTCTTGATGTGCCCCATCCATTAAAAGTTTGAGTAAATCAAGAGATGCAGAGTCTGCCCACTGCAAGTCATCCAGAAAAATTGTCAATGGATGGTCTATAGTAGCAAAAACACCAACAAACTTAGAAAACAAAAGGTTGAATCGGTTTTGTGCAGCACTCCCTTCAAGTTGAGGAACAGTAGGTTGTTGACCAATGATTTTTTCCAGAGCAGGAATCGTTTCAATAATAACTTGTCCATTGTCTCCAACTTCAGCCAGAATTTGTGTTCGCCATTGTTGTAATTGGGCATCACTCTCACCCAAAAGCTGTTCCATTAAACCCTGGAAAGCTTGTACAAAAGCAGAGAAGGGAATATTTCGCTGAAATTGATCATATTTTCCTTTAATAAAATATCCCCGCTTTCCAACAATCGGTTTATGAACTTCATTGACTAATGCCGTTTTTCCGACTCCAGAATATCCTGCAACTAAGAGCATTTTGCTCATGCCATGACTCGCTTGCTCAAATGCCTTGAGCAATATTTGTACTTCAGCATCTCGGCCATAGAGTTTCTCAGGAATCAGAAAGTGCTCACATATATCTTGTTCACCCGGTTCAAAAGTAGCGATTTTGTCTTTTGTTTCGAGAGCTTGCAAACATTGTTCTAGATCGCGTTGTAAGCCTAAGGCACTCTGATAGCGCTCTTCAGCATTTTTTGCCATCAGCTTCATAATAATAGCTGAGATAGCTTGGAGATAGGTCTGACCTTGCGTATTGAGTAAATCAGCAGGTGTCAGAGGCGTTCGGGCAATATGGCAATGGACGAGTGTCATTGGATCTTCTCCACTAAACGGAAGTAGACCTGTGAGCAATTCATAGAAGGTGACACCAAGGGAATAGAAGTCTGTACGATAGTCAATCCCCCGATTCATGCGTCCAGTTTGTTCAGGAGAAATATAAGCTAGGGTTCCTTCTAAACCATCGGGGTTAATCAGTTGCTGTTGTTCTTTGGGCAGTAGAGAAGCGATGCTGAAATCAATCAGTTGAATTCGCCCTGTATTAGGATGAATCAGAATATTGGCAGGTTTGATATCTTTATGAATGATTCGTTGTCTACTGAGATAATGAAGGGCTTGGGCTAATTGGATGGCAATCGCTAGAAATTCGGCAAGACGGTTTTCTGACCCCTTCATACTTTGCCCAGGTTTGGTCTGGGGGTAGGCTTGGCGAGCATCCCTTGACCAATATTGCTCCAGAGAGATCGCCCCCTGATCCGGCATGATCAATGCATAACCAAGGCCATACCGCTCTAAAGCAAGTGGTGTCACGATGTAGGGTGAATCTAGATTTTGAGTGAGGATATATTGATGGCGAAACTGAATGAGTTCAGAGAACTGCGGTTGAGGATTTTGTAAGACTTTAACAATAACTGGTTGATGATCCTTCAGACGAATTGCTCGGTAGATTAGGGTTCGAATTCCACTGTAGACTACATCTGCTTCTTGGTAGCCTGTCAGGTTTAACATGATCATCACCACAATTGCGTCTCAGATTCATTCAGGGAGTGTATCTTATTGTTGTAGTTTTCCTGCCCACCTTGTGGGAAGCGTCTCTACATCCTCAGCCCTTCTCCACAAAAGGATTAGATGAGACTATTAGTATATAGTAATCCTAAATGATTTATATGGATGTCTACAGAGGCAATCTCCCTATGCTTGCCCCAAGCTGTATCGTGATGTAATCAGGCTATATTGATAAGATATTGTTTTCATCTTCATTCGATTATGGGAAGAAATTTGAACAATGAGTATCAAAAATCCCTTGAAAGTGCCCTTAAAGCGATTCTTGACTTAATGCATCAAGACTAAATCCACACTAATTTCCTCTTTGCACAGTTTAATCTGGCATGTCGATTGGATTGAGAAAGAAGTCATTGAACTTGAATTAAAATTCAGATTGCCATCTATCTTTTTTAGATTAGAGTGGAGAGAATATCTTGTCTAGCCACCTCAAATTTTATTTCAAATCAATAGAGATATTTACTCAAGGAACTACACGAATTGGATTAGATTTTTAATTAGGAGATAAGAAGATAATATTATCTTCAATAGAGGGTTGTTTTCCCTAATGTTCAATGAACAATCTCAGCCCAAGCAGCAATCTGTTTTATGCAGTCGATTGCCAAATGTTTAGGAATCTTCACTCTCAATACGGCGTCCTAGTTCGTAGAGACCGCAAACTACACAAGCCATGATCCCCACACTAACCGCCCAACTTCGCCCCAGACTCCAAGTCAGACCCCAATTACAGAACACTCCCAAAATGAGAAACGGTAACACACTCAAAGTCGCTGCATAAAATGCATTCTGAGCTTCACGAGCTTCGCGGGTTTGTTCATATTCTTCCTCTGAAAAATACATAAACCGTTCCGCAAAACTAAACCAACAGTTAAGTTGCCGCTCTACCCAATCACGGAGGTCAGCCAAACTCAGATAGAGTGCTAGGGCCCAGAGGGCTGTTCCGGCCAGAAAAACGGTATCAATGGTAATCCGAAAAGGAATAAGATCCGATAACATTGAGTCTTGTCACAAAAGATGTCAGCAATTGTAGCAAACGAGCTTACACAACCAATCCCCCCCCCTTGGCAAGGAGAACTAAACCTAACCTATGTTTGGCAACCCGCTCGGTGCCAAACCCAACTCCAACGATCGCATCACCAATCTCCTCTAAAGGTACAACGTTCCTTTTACCCGGAAGGGTCTGAGGTTTGTCATACTGTCATGCTTCATACAGCTGGTGGTATTGTGGGGGGCGATCGCCTCCGCATTCAACTCAACCTAGAACCCCGAGCCCAGGCGGTGTTGACGACTGCTGCTGCTAGCAAGCTCTACCGCAGCAACGGCCCCATTGCCCATCAGCAGATCACCGCCACTCTCGCTCCGGGTGCCCGTTTAGAATGGTTGCCCCAAGAAACCATTGCGTTTCGCGGTGCCCACTATCAGAGTCAGATGCGAGTGGATCTTGCCCCAGGCGCAACTTTTGTGGGCTGGGAAATTACCCGCTTTGGACGTACGGCCCGGGGGGAGTGTTTTGATGCGGGCGACTGGCGATCGCAGCTCGAAATCTGGCAGGCAGGGCAGTTGCAATGGAACGATCGTCAATGGCTGCCGGGCCATGCTGCTCTCCTCCAAAGTCCTCAAGGCTTGAACGGTGCAGTGATTGTAGGCACATTAGTTTGGCTTGGTGAGCCTGTCTCTCCTAACCTACTCCATCAAGTCCGCAATCTACCCCGCCCCCTATCTGGGCAAACGGGTATTACAACCTCCCTGGGGGCAGGGCTAATCTGCCGTTATCGTGGCAATTCAACTGCTGAGGTGCGCACTTGGTTGAGCCGGATTTGGCAGCATCTTCGTCAGCAACAATGGGAACGGCAGCCAGTTCGCTTGCGGATTTGGCCGTGATCATAAAACAGCCTAGCGGTTAGGCTAGGCTGAGCTGACTGTTCGTGTTGGAAAAAGGGGCGTGAATCTAAATCATCCGCTGATTAGAGCTGTTGGTCGAGAGCAACACCTTTACTACTTGAACCCTGTATTCCAGACCCATCTGTTGTAAGTGGTTCCGAATTAAAGTGCGGGTTGCCATTGCACTGTGGCCCGTTAAGCACTTGCACTGAAATGGGCTGAGTATCTATGGGTTCTTAAAATTGAAGCAGTGGTGTTGCTCTCGACATTTCTAGTATCTGGCAATCGCACGTTTTGCTCCGTGACCTCAAACAACGAACGGGAGTGAACTTTATCGCCCTGCTGGATGAGGGGGTTAACACCCCTGGGGCGATCGCACCCCACCACTTAATGTGATCATTCTCAATGTCCCACTCACCATTGTTCTCTTGTACTGTGTGGGTGCTGCTAACGTCAGTCAGCGTTTATAATATGGGCGCTCCACAATGATGTGAGCACTCAGGTTGCTCCGTCTACACTCAAGCAAGTTAGGGATATGAAGAACGCTCCTGAAACGGAGAGGTATCACAATGTAGAACAAGAAATAGACAACCAAGGGCTACAACTGTGGCGCCCTGGAACAGAGGGGAGCTGCCTAATAGGGTGCCATTGAAAGTCTGTGGATGCGATTGTTAAATAACGGGATTGCTTCATTCCGTCAAAACCCAGCGATCGCTGCCGCAGTTTGAGTTCCACGTTGGATTTTGATGTTCATTCAATTTTTAAGGTTTACAGCATGATGCAAACGAAGAAAGCATTAATTACTGGGATTACAGGTCAAGATGGCTCATATTTGAGTGAACTCTTATTAAACGAGGGCTACGAAGTGCATGGTATTATTCGCCGCACCTCTACATTCAATACAGATCGCATCGATCATCTCTACATTGACCCGCACCGTTCGGATGCCCGACTTTTTTTGCATTATGGTGACCTTACCGATGGCACAACCCTGCGTCGCATTATTGAAGCAGTGGAACCGCAAGAAATCTATAACCTGGGTGCTCAATCCCATGTGCGCGTCAGTTTTGACTCGCCCGAATATACCGTTGATGCGGTGGGGATGGGCACATTACGGATTTTAGAGGCGGTTCGAGATTATCAACAGCGTACGGGCAACGAAGTTCGCTTCTACCAAGCAGGCTCTTCCGAGATGTTTGGTAAAGTTCAAGCTGTTCCCCAGAAAGAAGATACCCCCTTTTATCCCCGCAGCCCCTATGCCTGCGCCAAGGTCTACGCCCATTGGCAAACCATTAACTACCGTGAGTCTTATGATCTCTTTGCCTGCAATGGGATTCTATTCAATCATGAATCCCCCCGTCGAGGTGAGACGTTCGTCACTCGCAAGATCACCCGTGCGGTAGCCCGCATTGTAGCCGGGACTCAAAAAGAGTTATATCTTGGCAACCTGGATGCCAAACGGGATTGGGGCTATGCCAAAGACTATGTCAAGGCGATGTGGCTGATGCTCCAGCAAGATAAACCGGACGATTATGTAGTCTCAACCCATGAGACCCACTCAATTCGAGAGTTTTTGGACATTGCCTTTGGCTATGTCGATTTGAATTGGGAAGACTATGTTAAGTTTGATCCTCGTTATCTGCGCCCCACCGAAGTGGAACTCCTGATTGGGGACTGTACCAAGGCAAAAACTACACTCAGGTGGGAACATTCAGTAGACTTTCCCCAGTTGGTACAGTTGATGGTGGATGCCGACTTAGTGGCGGTTGGGTTGCCCCCCAAGAGTGAACCGACAGCAAACCTAGAAGCAGATATTGCCTATCTGCGTCATGCCGCTAAAACGGTGGATTAGACCTCAATCCAACTTAAGTACTATTGTATAGGGTGACCAACAGTCTTGCTTTGGGAGGGATGTTCAGGAAAATTGATTCGGCATTGACAGATCAGAACATATTGCGATCGCGTGAACAGGAGAATTATCGGTGATGAATCTGGCAGAACAACGCATTGTGGTAACAGGAGGAGCCGGCTTTCTGGGTAAACAAGTGGTGGCTCAGTTGGTGGCCGCAGGGGCTCGTCATGATCGCATTTTGATTCCGCGATCGCAAGACTATGACCTCTGCACCCTGGATGCTTGTGAACGCGTGGTTAAAGATCAAGATCTGATTATCCACCTGGCTGCTCATGTGGGAGGGATTGGCCTCAATCGCGAAAAGCCCGCCGAGCTGTTTTATGACAACCTCATGATGGGGACTCAGCTGATTCATGCAGCTTATCAAGCAGGGGTGAAAAAGTTTGTCTGTGTGGGCACAATTTGCGCCTATCCCAAGTTCACCCCCGTTCCCTTCAAAGAAGATGATCTTTGGGCCGGCTATCCTGAAGAAACGAACGCTCCCTATGGTATTGCCAAAAAAGCGCTATTGGTGCAGTTGCAGGCCTATCGGCAGCAATATGGTTTTGATGGCATTTATCTATTGCCCGTCAACCTTTACGGCCCAGAAGATAACTTTGACCCCCGTAGTTCTCACGTGATTCCTGCCCTGATTCGTAAGGTCTACGAAGCCCAGCAGCGGGGCGATCGAACGCTACCCGCTTGGGGTGATGGCAGCCCTACCCGTGAGTTTTTATATTCTACTGATGCCGCTCGGGGCATTGTGCTAGCAACCCAAAAGTATGCTGATCCTGAACCTGTGAACCTGGGAACAGGTCAAGAAATTTCCATTCGAGACCTGGTGGAGATGATTTGTGAGCTTATGGAGTTTGAAGGCGAGATTGTTTGGCAAACTGACAAGCCCAATGGTCAACCTCGCCGTTGCCTAGATACCCAGCGTGCCCAAGTCGCCTTTGGATTTACCGCCCAAACCTCTTTCCGTGAGGGCTTGCAACAGACCATTGACTGGTATCGTCAAAACCCAGGTTAATGAAAAGATGCACGCTGGGGCCTTAGAATCATAGAATGTAACAACTTGTCAATGTTTCCCCTGATTTCTCGATTGACCATGCACCATAGGAATCCAATTGTCCCTACCTTGATCGCCCTGGCCGGCGTTTCTTTGAGTACTTTGACCACTTTGATTCCTGGTGATACCATCCCCTTCCATCAAGGGGAGGTTATCGCCCAAACCCGCAATAACCAACAACAACTCGATGATTTGCTCCGTCAGGGGCGGGAGCTGGTTGAGGCGGGTAACTATCGACGGGCCCTAGAGGTCTATCATCAGGCGGTTTATATTGACCAAAGCAACCCCAAAATTTATTCAGGGATTGGTTATCTCCATACCCTAGAAGGCAACTATACAGACGCAGTTCAAGCCTACGAATATGCCTTGATCCTCGAACCCAACAGTATTCCGTTCCAGTATGCCCTGGCCCATTGCTTCGCCCAGCTAAACCGCAACCGAGAAGCTGAACAGGCCTATCGGCAAGTTCTGCGCTTGAACGTCAACCATGTCGAGAGTCATCTGGGTTTGGGTGTAGTACTAACGCGTCAGGGACGCCATCGTGATGCCTATCGTCAGTACGAACAAGCAGCTCGTCTTAACCCCAAGGATGGGGAAGTGTATGGCATGATGGCAACTTCCCTGCTGGAACAAGACCGCCCCGCTGATGCGGTCAGCGTGCTTCAACAAGCCACTGAGCGCTATCCCCACAACAGCCGACTCTGGATGCAACTGGGCATCTTTTTGATGGGTACAACCGAAGATCAAGTGGGTGCGATCGCCGCCTTTAACCAATCTGCTCGTCTTGATCCCAGTAATCCGGATGTGCAAATTCAACTCGGAACGATTTTGTTAGGACAAGGCAATGCTGAAGAAGCCCGACGGATGTTTTACCGTGCGATTTCAATTGCTGAGGATACGTATCCCGAGCAAGTGCGGGTGGGGGATTTACTCTTTAAACAAGGAGAACATGCTGTGGCAATCCTGGCCTATCGTCGAGCCACCCAACTCATTCCAGATGAGCCGTCAGGATTCCATCGGTTGGGTTTGGCCTTAGAAGGGCGATCGCGTAAAAGCGAAGCACGGATGGCCTGGGAAACCGCGATGAACTTATACCGTCGGCAAAACAACCAAGTGGGTATCGAGTTGATGCAGGCATTGCTTGATGGTGAAGACAGTAGCGAACCCCGCTTCCGCCCTTTTAATTAATCTTTGATCTCATCATGAACATTGGTGTCATTGGCACGGGGCTTATGGGGCAACCGCTCGCCCTACGGCTTTTAGAGCAGGGCTATGGGGTGACAGCCTATAATCGCACCGCTGAAAAGTTGACTGCGATCGCCGCGGCTGGTGGCGCAAGTGCCCCTGATCCAACAGCAGTGTTGAAAAACTCTGAGGTGGTCATTCTAATGCTCACCGATGCGATCGCCATTGAATCACTATTGTTGAATCCAGCAACCCAACCTCGACTTGCAGGCAAAACGATTATTCAAATGGGTACGATCGCTCCGGAGCAAAGCCGTCAACTAGATGTTCAAATTCAGGCCGCAGGCGGTAGCTATCTCGAAGCTCCCGTCTTAGGGAGTATTCCTCAAGTCAAAACCGGAAGCCTACTGGTTATGGTGGGCAGCACCCCAGAGCAATATCAAGCCCAATTCTCCTTATTTAAACAGTTAGGCAATGAACCCCGCTACATTGGCCCTGTGGGCACAGCTGCTGCCCTAAAGCTTGCCCTCAATCAGCTCATTGGTTCCCTTACCACTGCCTTTGCTCTTAGCCTCAATTTTGCACAGCAAGAAGGCGTTCCTGTTGCAAGCCTGATGCAGATTCTGCGGGAGAGTGCGCTTTATGCCCCGACGTTTGATAAGAAACTACAGCGAATGCTGGAAGGGAATTTTACTAATCCCAATTTTCCCACCAAGCATCTATTGAAGGATATGAATCTGTTTGCCAAGGCGGCCACTGCTCAAAATACCGCGATTGTGCAAGGGGTGATCGATGTGGTGCAAAACGCGATCGCTCAGGGTCATGGAGACGATGATTATTCTTCAATTTATAATGCGATTTCTGCAATTCGTGAATGAGGCGAATGACACCATTAATACTCACTTCAATCACAATATTGTCTAAAATCCCACTGTGTAGTCTTCTGCTGTCAATAGAATTCTAAGGTACAGAGCAAAAAGCAAAATTCTAATGTAGTCGTTAGTTAGGCGATAAGCAAAGCCTTTACGGCGCATATTAAACACAGTCTACGTCTTATCAATCAACTGAATACATTTCCTATAACCTCTGCTGTTCAAGGGTTTCGTGAATCAACCCAACCCAAAACCCATAATTAATCACTTTTATCTCATACTGAGCAATACGCTAACAGTACTCTCTATCGGTTTAGGGAAAATCAATCGTGTTGGTGGAAAATACATCAACCCAATTTGATATATAGAAATGCATTCTCACAGACACAAATTAGCTCTAGCTAAATAAAAAAGCAACTAGCTCAATTCACACTAATTATTAATATTTCTGAGTACCTTGACCGGATATGCTCTCCTCAAGGCTGTATGCTGTTTGTGGCGTTAACAACGCCACCATCAATAAAGCACACAGTAACTAACTGTGTACATTGGTAAAGAACGTTTGGCCGATGTTTGTTAATCCTCACTCTGCCCACAATGCAAAAAGCGGATCAAAACGGCCCTGTTCAACACAATTCTGATCGCTGGCAGTGGTTCCGGAATTTACCCATTCAACGCAAACAGCTCTGTGGTTTGTTTACCTCCGAGATTATTTCCCTCGTCGGACTAGTGGGGGTCAGTGCAGGGTTAATCATTAGTGGCGGCCGTAGTCTCCTCACCAATCAAGCCGCGTCGGAGCTTGCAGTCACAGAAATCAACTACAACATCAAAATTGATCAAATGGGGTTTGGCTTTCGGGGCCAATCTGACAATGCGGCGGTGATTGCGGCGGCGAGAGCCCATGATGCAGGTGAAGCATTGGATGACGAACTGAGAGCACAGGTCAAGCAAATTCTGCAAAATGAAATCAGCGCCCGCAACATTGAATATGCCACGCTAGTGGGTAGCGATCGGCGCATTGTGGTCAATGCCAACCGCGAGCGCACCCATAAGCATTTTGACCCCCACAACCTCGTCAGTGAAGTGCTACGGAACCCTGAACAAATTAAAACCAGTGAGGTCATCAGTTGGGCAGAACTCAAAGCTGAAGCACCCCCCATTTTGACAGAACTCGAAGAACAGCCTGCAATACTGATTCGCTACACCATCACCCCTGTCCTTGATCCAGAGAATCAGACGGTTTTGGGTGCTCTAGTATCAGGTGATATTGTCAACGAGAAACCCCAAATCACCCTCAATACCCTAGCTGTACAGGGCGGGGGCTACAGTGGCATTTACGTTCGACGCCCAGATGGCATGTTTGCCCTGGCTGTGGGTGCTCAGAGTTTAGTAGATAAGTCTCGGCAGGCCACCCTCGATCTCCCTCAAGGCAATGCCAATGAAGCAAATTATGTTTTAAACGTGACACTTGCTGACAATGCTTTTTTAGATCGAGCAATCACCTCACCGGGTCAGATTATCAACCAACGTCTGAGAGTTGGCAAGCAAACCTACACTGTGGCTGCAAAATCGATTGCTAATTTTGCGGGTGAGCCGATCGCTATCCTGGTGCGTGGTACGCCTGAGATTGCCCTTAATGCCCTCCTCCGCAATAGTCTGCTCTTTCAAGCATTTGTGGCTATTTTAGCGCTCAGCGCCGATGTGTTTTTGGCCGTGGTGCTCAGTCGTGTGATTGCTCGACCCATTCGGCGGCTCCAAACTACGACCCAACAATTCACCGCAGGTAATTTACAAGTCCGTGTCCCCGCTGAATCTACTGATGAAGTAGGTAAACTCTCAGTCCAATTCAATACAATGGCGGATCAACTAATTGAGCGGGAGCAAACGATTCGCCAAAACATTGCCGAATTAGAAAGTACCGTACAAGAACTCCAGCAAACCCAGAGCTATTTAGTGCAGTCTGAGAAAATGTCGGGTTTGGGGCAACTGGTGGCGGGTTTAACTCATGAGTTTAATAATCCTTTGAGCTTTATCTATGGCAACTTAAGACATGCCAAAGACTCCACCCTAGACCTGTTCGACCTTCTGAACCTCTATCAACAGCAATATCCCCAGCTCACACCGGAACTCGAAGCGGCGTTGGCCGAAGCCGACTTGGATTTCCTCGCTGCTGATTTACCGAAGATGTTTAACTCGATGGAATACGGCGTTCAACGCATCCAAAAAATCCTCGAATCGTTGCAAGGCTTTTCGCACCTCGGTCAATCCGATCTTAAAACTGTTGATCTCAACATCGAACTCGACAATATTCTGGAGTTGCTCCAGAGCCGTCTAGTAGGGAAGTTGAACCGTCCAGATATTACTGTTATCCGTCATTTTCAATCACTCCCCTTAGTGGAATGTTATCCCCGACAGCTCAACCAGGTGTTTATTAATGTGTTGAGTAATGCGATCGATGCCTTAGATGCGCAATGTGCTCAAAGCCCTGACCTCTCCACCCCCACATTGTCAGTGATAACAGCAGCTTGTCAGGAGTGCGTGAAGGTAAAATTTCAAGATAATGGCCCTGGTATTCCCCCCGACATTCAATCGCGGATCTTTGATCCCTTTTTCACCACTAAGCCTGTGGGACAGGGGACAGGTTTAGGCTTATCGACCAGTTATCAAATTGTGGTGGAGCAGCATGGGGGCGCGATCGCTTGTCAGTCCACACCGGGCGAGGGGACAACCTTTACCGTTGAAATTCCGCTACGTTTGTCTTGTGCCATAAAAGATGGCCCAGGAACTGTCCAATCAATCGAATGAAAGAGGGGAGTTGCCACGTTCATCAAATGTTCTAACGTTGATGCATCAATACAAATCGGTTAATTCATGGCAGTTCTCATCGCGCTCGATCTGGCCATCCCGCTCTAATTCATCGAACACCTCCACATCCTGATCAATTCCCTCAATCTCTAGCTCTGGAATCGTTGGGCAGGCTGACATCAACGGGTCACTAGCAGCTTTTTGATCTTTGAGGATTGTTTGATTGCTCAGTGCTGAGTTCTGGCTTGCCACTTCATCTGTGGTGGTAGGCTGCTGTGTGGCTGTACCCGTAGTAGGTTGTGGGGTGGGCACTGTTGTTATTGGGGTTTGTTGTGCTGCATTGGTGAGGGTTAATGTTGCAGATTGAGATCCCGAAACAGCTTGGACTGTATAACTCCCGCTTTCACCATTGGCGGTCAAACTGACTGTTGCCACTCCATTACTATCGGTGGTCACAACCGGGTTGCTCAAAATTCCACTAGCCCCCAAGCTGGGGACAGTAAAAGTTACGTTCTCGTTGGCAATGGGATTGTTGAATTCGTCCGTAATGCGAATCCTTAGAGACTGCCCAAAGGCTTGATTCGTAGGGGCTGTTTGATGATTCCCGCTCATCACTGTCACCCGACGTGGTTCGCCTGCGGTGTTGCCGAGGGTGAATTGAGCGGTGGGGAGGGCAGCGGCATCAGCCGTCAGGGTATAGGCTCCAGAGACCGTATTGGCAGTGATGGTGGTGGCGACCTTACCCTGGTCATTGGTGATTAAGGTGGTGTTGGCGGCTATGGCACTCGCGCCACTACTGGGAGCAGTGAGAGTGACCGTCGCCCCCCGAATCGGATTGCCAAATTGATCAGTAATCGTGACTTCCAGATTCTCGGTAAAGGCGGTATTGACGGTGGTGGTTTGATTGTTGCCCCCGGTGGCGGTGAGTTTGGCCGGTTTATCGGGTTGATTGGTTAAGCCAAAGTCTGCGGTTAAACTGTTGATTTCTGCTTGAATCCTGTAGTCACCTGCGACGGTGTTGGCGGCAGCGGTTAAGGTGGCGATACCATTCGCATCAGTGGTTACGCTGCCAGGGCTGGTTGCTAAACTCGCCCCCGAGCTGGGAGTGGTGAAGTTCACAGTGGCATTAGGAATCCGGTTGCCATATTGGTCTTTGACTTCAACTTGCAGGCGATCGGTGAATGGCGTTGCCACGATCGTGTTTTGGTTATTGCCGTTGGTAATATCTAGGCTGGCGGGAGCATCAGGATGATTGGTTAGGTTGAATTCAACGGCAGAGACGGAGCCTGATGCTGTTGGGGTAACGGTGTGGTCGCCCGCCACTGTGTTTGCTGTAGCAGCGAGACGAGCTAGACCTGAACTATCGATAGTTACAGCACTGGTTGTCGTATCTAAGCTGGCACCACTATTGGCTGCACTGAACGTTACTTGACCCCCTGAGACGGGTTCACCGTAGTTACTGGTGACGGTCACTTCTAAGTCTGTGCCAAATGCCTGACCCACAGTTGTACTCTGATTATCTCCATCTGTCACGGAGAGGATGAAGCCTTGGGATTCAAATGCACCCATATCTACTGTGCCATTGATGATGCGGTTATTGCCGCGTTGATCTGTTGCGGTTGTGGTGAGGCTGTTGTTGCCGGAGTCGATCGCGGGACTACCGGGGAGTAAAGCATGGGTTTGAATGGTGCCGCCATGATTGGCGAGGGGGGAAAGGAGAGGGTCAATGTTAATGATGTTGCCATCAATCCCTGTACTAAGGCTTAACCCTGTAATACCTTTGGTGTCTTTGATCAGGCTATGTTCAACGGTGCTGGTGCTCAGGTCAGCGCTGATGTCCGGTGCAGTGCCGCTATCGACATTGTTGGCAATGATGCTGTTTTGGATGCGATTGTTGTACGTGCCGTTGCTGAAGATTCCACCCCCATCAGCTCCTGAAGTGTTGTCGGCGATCGTGGCATTGTTGAGTATGACTGGGCCATTATGTGCACGGATGCCACCACCACTTTTCTGAGCTGAATTATTGGAAACTGTAGAGTTGACTAGGGTAATTGTTCCAAGGAAATTATTAATACCGCCGCCTTCGTCACCTGCTGTATTACTAAAAACTGTGGAGTTGTTTGAATTAATATTGTTACGAATATGAATGCCACCACCATTCCTTTTCGCTGAGTTGTTGGTAACAGTAGAATTAGTTAAAATTAAATCTCCAGCGCTTACAACTCCCCCACCGTTTCCATTGCCTGCTGTATTGTCTGAAATAACAGAGTTGACTAAGACTATGTTCTTGGAGAGACCACTTCCAATGAGTATAGTTCCAATCCCACCAACACTAAATCGTGCTGAATTACCAGAAATAACAGAGTCAACCAGCGTGATGCCACCTTGACTAGAAATAGCGCCACTATTCCCAGCCAAATTACCAGAAACAACAGAGTTATTTAAATCAACATATCCATCACGAGACAATATCCCGCCACCACCGCCAACTGTTAGGTTGCTAGATATTCTTGAGTTTTCAACTGTTACATCACCATGCTCATTGTAGATGCCACCACCACCAAAAAACATAGCAGTGTTGTCTGAAATATTGGAATCAATAATAGTTATATTTCCATAGTTTCTAATTCCACCTCCTCCATCTTCTGAGTAATTAGCAACAATATTCGAATTTGTAATCATTATGCTACCTGGACTAGAGGATCTACCACTGTGGATTCCTCCTCCACTCCCGCTTGTCACAATATTGTTGGAAATAGTAGAGTTCTCAATAAAAATGCTGCCACGGTTGTATATTGCTCCGCCTCTATAGCTTGCTGAGTTATTTGTGATATTGGAATCCTTCAGTATGATGTCTCCAGTAACAAAGACTCCGCCTCCACTTCGGACAAAGCTACCACCTGAAATGGTTGACTGTGACAGAGTGAGATTTCTTGCACTATTTATCGAACCTCCAAAACGTCCTGTATTTCTCATGAAAATTGAGTTAGAAACATCAACACTTTGGCGGCTACTAATTCCACCACCACCACTGCTACCAACGTTATCCAAGAAAGAAGAGTCTATTACAGTAACATCTCCTGAGCTGAAGATGCCACCACCGTAATCGCGAGGAATACCACGAGCTGTATTACCCGTAATATTTGAATCGGTCACTAAAATTCCATCTTGGCTGTAAATCCCACCGCCTATACGGGCAGTAGAGTTGCCAGAAATACTAGAATTAGACACTATAACACTGCCCAAACTAAAAACTCCTCCTCCATCAAATCGTCCATAGTTACTAGAGATAGTTGAATTTTCTAATGTGAGTAATCCTATTCCTGAATGTTGGATACCACCGCCACTATTGAATCCCATTACCTGACCATTGCGAACTGTCAAATTCTGGATCGTGGCATTATCCGCATCAATCCGAAAAACCCGACCATTCCCCCCACCATCCACAACCACATCATCCCCACTCACATTCGACCCATCAATCGTGAGATTATCCGTTGACCAAGCAATCTCCCCATTGAGCGTAATTACAGGCGAACCTGCAAGATCAAACGCAATCGTATCCCCGTCCGCCACAGGCACCACAAACCCACCGCTACTATCCGTCAACGCATCTCGCAACGACAACGCCCCCGAATTATTCGTATTCGTCACCGTCCGCGTCAACAACTTGCCCTCCCAACCGGCCAACGTGCCGCTGGTAAACGGAGTCCCCGCCTCAATATCTCCCGTGCTCGTCTCCAACACCCAATCCGCCCCATAATTCGCGCTGCCCGTCGCATCCACCGACGCCGCCACATCCGCCCTCGTCAGCTCCGCTAGACTTGCCACCAACGCCTCACCCGTTGCGCCCAATGCCGTAAAACAACTGTAAAGCAGCAGATCAGCCTGGGTCGTTAACGACTCCCCCCAGGTCTGTAATTGAGTTGCGTAATCATTGATAGTCTCACTGCGAAGCCATTGATTTCCCAACCAAAAATCCCCAGCATTCCCTTCCGTCACGATCGCAACCGACTCTAGTTCACCCACCCCATCACTGATGACGGATAACTGTTCACTGATCACTGAGATGCCATTTTCTTCCTGCTCAATAATCTGCGTAACCGTCCCCGCCGCCGCACCATAGAGCAACGCTTCAGGATGATCAGCCCGACGATCAATAAACACTGCCTGGTTAGGGTTCTGCCCAGCTTCGGTAAAGCGAATCACTTTCGTTTTCCCCAACACAGAACCCGCATCTGTCCGAGTGACGGCTCCTGCGGCATAGAGATCAACCTGCACCCCGGCCACCGTGCCATCGACTAAAACCGTTCCCGGCGCGATCGCTTTTCCTTGTAGATGATTGGGAATGGTGGTGAGCAGCCCCGGTAGGTCTAGGGGAGCAATGCCCTCGGTAAGGACAGTGTCAGAGATGTCCACACTCAACAGATTTCCGGGCTGGGCCAGCCGCACCCGCCGCTCACCCGGAATCGCTGCCAGGGTTGCGGTTCCCTCGGGTGTAATAATTGCGCCCAGATTGACAACTGTGCCCCCGGTCAGATGTAGCGACTTACCCTTGGCGACTTCTAATGTCCCCGCATTGATGATGCCCCCAGACTGGCCCTGTAAAAAGCCCAGCGTTGCGGGACTCCCCACCAACTGCCCATAGTCATTCGCGCCAAACGAGTCAAAACAGTCGGTCTCAAAACAAATTTGATCGGCTGTGGTGGCAAAGAAGTCCCCGGTTACATCCAACTGCGCCCCCGCACCAAACACAATTCCTGCCGGATTCATCAGATAAAGGTTGGACTCCCCACCCGTTAAGCGAATTAACCCCTCAATGATGCTGGGGTTGCCACTCACCACCCGACCGAACACATTTTCAATGCTGGGATTGCTCAGAAAATCCGCAATCTCATTGGCGCTCAGTCCAAAATCCTGAAAGGAATGAAAGAGGTTCGCCCCGGCTTGACTGCCGCCATCAATGGTATAGAGGTTGCCGTTGTGGTGAATAACCGTGCCAGTGCCATCGGGGGCAGCGGTGATACTTTGGGCCCAGCTTGGTGTAAGCCCAACGTTGCACAATACAATGCTCAGGATGCTCAAGGGCAGAGGCTTGAGCCAAGACGACAAGTAATACATGGTAATGATGAAGTAGACAACTACCCAATTTGGAATGGCGACTCAGATAATAACGGCGCTTTTCTTGACGATCGCGCCCATATTGTTCTTAAGCCAGACTCTAACACAATTTGTCATAATGAAATGAATTCGAGACGCAATGTAAAGACATTAAGAACTGCTTAACTTGGATACAAGTGAACTTATTATCTCTTGGTCGATCGCCGTCCTTCAGGTGGCTGCAATTCAAGAGATTATGATGTCAATTGCATCCGCGATTTGCATTGGTCGATGCAACAAAAACATAAAAACCTCGATTTTTGCTACTTTAGCTACAAATTCAACCCGATCAGAACGGCATAGTAGAGCAATTCACCGTATAACTTGCCCTATAACTTGATTTTGTAAGCTTTCTATGCAGCATCCGCTTCTGCGCTTTTTGGGTTCAATTCGCTTGGCTGTACCTCTGATGGCCGCGATCGTCCTGATTCTGATTGGGGCCACCTTTTATGAATCTCAAGTCGGCTCTAGTACAGTGCAAGAGCTGATCTACAAAAGCCCTTGGTTTGGCGGACTGATGGCGTTGCTAGCCTTGAACCTCGGGGTTTCCGCCGCATCGCGTTATCCTTGGCGCGGCCCCCGCAAAGTGGGTTTTGCCCTCACCCATCTGGGTCTGATTGTCCTGATTGCTGGAGCCGCTGCTGTTATCCATGTGGGCGTTGAAGGCATGTTGCTGGTGCGCACCGATAGCGGCCCCAATGACCAGATTCGGGTTGAAGGTGAGTTTGTGGAGGTGATGCAGCCGGATGGTCAAACGCAACAGGCTGAGGTGCTGATTACAGACGGTCAGATTCATCCTCGACAGGCTGCGGGTTTGGAGATCTTAGGCTACAGCGACAACACGATTAAAACTGTGCGCTTTATAGATAGCGGAACGGTGGTGAATCCAGCAGTGCATTTGGAACTCAAGAGCGATCGCATGGGCCAAACTATTGATCGCTGGCTGGGTCTCGCACCACTGCCCTATCGAACGGTGGCGTTAGGGCCAGCAGAATTAGCGATCGAACAAGCCTCAGATGCTCAAGCACTCGATCGCCTCCTCAAACCCAGCCCTGAGACAGATACTTATCCTTGGGGCACATTAACGCTTACCACTCCTCAAACCCAGGAGAGTTTTGATCTAAAAGCGGCGAGTGAACGAGAGAAAGCGATCGCCTTCCAAAACTTCAAAATCACCGTCGCCCAAGTTTTCCCTGACTTTCAAATCAAGGGCAATCAACCCACTTCTGCTTCAGAGCAGTTTAATAACCCTGCCGTTCAGCTATTAGTCGAATCTCCCACCAGCCGCGAACGCTGGTTTGTCTTTGCTCAAGGCGACTTTCCCCCAGTCCGCACGGTGATTGAGGGTGAGGCTAATCCAGACTTGGCGATAGACTATGAGTTCGTTGCCCCGACTGCGAATGACTTCTTCCATGTGATCGTGGGGCCAGACCAAGACCTTTATTACAGTGCCAAGTCTTCCAAGGGTTTTTTGTCTGGGCCTTTAGCGATCGGTCAATCCGTTACTCCCGGTTGGGCTGACTTCCAAATCACGCTCACAGAATCGCTTGCCCAAGCCCAGCTTCAGCGGGATATTGTGTCTGTAGAGGATGGCTCACTGGAGGGGCAACCCGCGTTGCAGGTGCGCACCGCAGCAGGAACGGAGGCTTGGCTACCGTGGGGCAAACCCACCGTCATTGATGATCCCGCAGGCGAGATTCTAGCGGCCTTCAGCCCTAAGCTGTTGCAACTCCCCTTTGCCGTCAAGCTGGATGATTTTATTGTCGATCGCAACGAAGGTTCAGAATCAGTTGCCATGTGGACGAGTGTGATTCGGATTATTGATGCGGCAGCGGAGTCGATCAGCGATCGCAAAGTCTGGATGAATCATCCCACCTGGTATCACGGCTGGAAGCTGGCTCAAGCCTCTTGGAATCCTGGCGATCTCAGCCAATCCACCTTACAAGTGAAGCGTGAACCGGCCTGGGTGACGGCACTTACCTGGCTAGGGTCAGCGTTGGTGATTGGCGGAATTGCAGTGATGTTTTATGGGCCAGCGGTGATGAAGAAGTTGAAGCAGGTATCGATTCCGGTGGGGGAGGAACAGGAAGCCGAATCTAGTCCTCTGCCAAATACCTCAGCATCATTGCTGGGTTCGACAGAATAATATCTGGGCAGACTACTAAACGTCATGCATAGACATGATTTCAACACTATCGATCGCCAACTGTTTTTCACAGAGCTTTCTAGGTTGTACATCCAGGCAGAAAAGCTGACTATCGCTATGCTTTTTTTATCTAATCGGTGGATGCGAGAGTATCGACTCTCTCAAGAGCAGCGAAATCTGTTGATTGCTCCTGGCTGGGACTGCTTTACCCACAGTTTTTCATTGTCAGGTCAATTTACTCGCTGGGGTTGGACTAAGTACATCGGATTAATAACAGCTAATGATTTCAGCGAGATCCTAGCCGAATTCAGAACAGTGGTTTCAGGATGTTTTAACGTTGACCAAAATAGGTTCTGGAGGGTCGCGTTATTACAGTTGGACGGTTTCGATCGCGTGAATAATGCCTGCCATCCACTTTTAGTGGACTTTGAATCAGCTTTGAGCAGTTTTGATAGTTATTACTCTTCTGAGTCAGACAGACTTTATTGGGTTACTAACACAGACCAAAAAGATTCAATCTTTTACCTGGAAGTCACGGAGGTCTCATAGTACAAAAACAGAAATAAATTCATTGAAGTCATGATTTTACTTGATCTGAAATCAAGCTTCTATCTGTTGAGTCACCCTACATGATTCTGACTAAAAGCTTATGGATACTGTTTTTGGAGATTGGGAGATTGAGGATCTGCGGATTGTGCGATCGGAAATGGAGGAGTTTGACAAAGATGATGATGCTGAGTACCAAGCTCTCTATTGTGTTTATAGTTTCAAGCTCGATAGCGTGACATTTGTTGACGAAAACGAACGAAAACAGCTTTTAAAACGGGGAGTGCTTGAAATTGATGAGCTTCCTTCAAGTCTTGAAACAACTTAAGGCAATTTCCGCAATGTTATTTGGTGGACAATGCCCACCCTACACATTTTGAAAACTCCAACTCGTTACCCATTACTTTTTACTTATTACTCAAAATGAAGCTTCTCAAATTCCTCATTGGCCTCTGCCTCGGTGCGCTGCTGATTCTGGTGCCCCTGAGTCAATTTCAAGCCTCGCCCCTTGCCCCTCTGCAAGATCTGGCCGTGCAACTAGACGGGCGCAAAAAGCCCCTCGATACTGTTGCCCGTGAGACCGTCCAACAAATCCACGGTCGTGCCACGTATCACGCAGCGAATGGGGAAAAGTTGGATGCGCTCCAAACCTATCTGGCGATGCTGTTTAACGATCGCGATTGGAACGAAGAACCCTTTGTGCTCCTGAACTATCGCCCCCTCAAAACCGAGGCAGGTCTTGACCCGGAGCAGAAATATTTTGCTTTTAGTGAGTTGATGCGATCGCGCCTCGGCGGCACTGTCGCCCGCGCCCACCAAAAAGAAGCCGCTGACCAAGACCTTAGCCGTGACGAGCGAGAGGCCCTAAGCTTAGAAAATCGATTGACGTTGCTGATCAATACCGTCAGCAGCCGCAGCTTACCGCTCGTGCCCCATCCCGATGATGCTAAGGGCGCTTGGGTTGGTATCGATGCAGCCGAAACGCTCTACGAACCAGAGACTGCCACGCCAATTACCGAAAGCTATCAGACCTTGCGCCAGCGCTACCGTAATCAGCCCGAGGCAGTAGCTCCAGCGGCTGAAACCCTGCGAGAACAACTAGTTGCATTAAGTCCAGGGGTCTATCCTGCTCAGAATCAACTCGAACGGGAGACCCGCTTCTATCGACTGCATCCGTTTGCTAAAGCTTGGCAGCTCTATGCCTTAGCATTTATAGCGATGTTAGCGGTACTGCTGTTTAACTTAGGGGATATCTATTGGGGCGCGATCGGCCTGTTTGTGGCGGGTTTAGCGATTCATGGTTATGGTTTCTGGGAACGGATGCAAATTGCGGGACGACCGCCTGTGACGAATATGTATGAGTCCGTGATTTGGGTGAGCTTTGGGGTGGCCGCGATCGCCTTGAGTTTTGAACTCATTCATCGGGCAAAATATTACCTCTTGGCGGCCGCTCCCCTCTCGGTGGTCTGTTTACTCTTAGCCGATAGCCTGCCAGCCGTGCTTGATCCCAGCATTCGCCCCTTGGTTCCGGTGCTGCGAGATAACTTCTGGCTGGCGGTGCATGTGCCTACAATTACCCTGAGCTATGCTAGTTTTGCCCTCGCTTTTGGTTTGGGTCATATTCTGCTGGGCCATACCCTATTTGCCCCCAACTCAACCCGGATCGCCAGCCTCAGCAAGTGGAATTATGGCGTGTTGCAGGTGGGGGTGTTGCTCTTGGCCACAGGCATTATCCTCGGCGGCATTTGGGCGCATTTTTCTTGGGGGCGCTTCTGGGGTTGGGACCCTAAAGAGACCTGGGCCTTGATCGCACTGATGTGTTACGTTGTGCCGCTGCACGGTCGACTAATGGGCTGGTTGGGATCATTTGGTTTGGCCGTGACCAGTGTGGTGAGTTTTAATGCGGTGTTGATGGCTTGGTACGGTGTCAACTTTGTTTTGGGCACAGGCTTGCATAGCTATGGCTTTAGCACGGGCGGTTCGGAGGCGATCGTGGGGAGTTTGGTTCTGCTTGACTTAGGCTTGGTCGTGTTGGCAGCGCTAAAACACCAGGGTAAATTACCAAGATCTAAATCCACATCTGAGGAACTGGAGACCACAATGGCCGCCAGTGATGTTCCTGTTCAACAATCTTAGGGTTCAGAACTCTTTACACTGAAGACTTACGCATTTTGTCCCTAAATCCGAGATTTCCCCTTCCCCCTTTATTTAAGAGGGGTGACGCCGCCAGCGGCTCAGATGAATTTTGGCTTAAGGTATTGGGTAATTGAAGACCCCCTTATTAAGGGGGTCGGCGTAGCCGAGGGGATCTCGCTAGCCCTGTTGATGGATATCAGAACTTACGCAATTGACACCCATTAGCAAGGCGAATAGGACTGGACTACTTTTCTGGTAAAAAACTTCAAGGACAATCAATTATGGAACGTCGTCAATTTTTAAGCTGGGTCAGCGTCGGCATGTTGGCCTCTTCTTTACCAATGGTGTTAGCTGCCTGTGGAGGTAGCTCGGGAGGTGATGAAACTGCCAGTGACGGGAAAGACGCTGCTGCTGATGCCCCGGCTGAAGAAAAACTGGATACTTCCATTCGGGAAGATGGCTTCCAGGCATTGGCTAAAGTGGAAGATGTAGATGCGGGCGCAGTGGTAGACAAAGTCAATACCAATGCATCAGTGATGATGTTCCGCGATCCCGATAGCGCTGAATTGGTGGCACTCAACCCCATGTGTACCCATCAGGGTTGCACGGTTGACTTTGATGCTGACGCGAAAGAATTAAGCTGCCCCTGTCATGGATCTAAGTTTGCTTTGGATGGTGCTGTAACCAATGGCCCCGCCAAGAAGCCTCTACCTGCCTTTGAGGTGAAGGAAGAGGATGGGCTGGTTTTGGTGAAGGTGAGCTAGGATTGCTCCTCATAAATAATCATCTAAAACAGTCAGGATGCCTGCGCTACAGCCTATCTATCTGCGATATTCGTAGCGCGGGTATCTTGCCCGCAACTATAGCTTGATAAACCAGCGCCACCGATAGAGACCATAAAGAATCCCCAGCCAAATCAGGACATTGGCGATCGCAAACGCCAGCGACCCATTCAGCTCCCCCGCCCAGGGCGCAAAGAGGGTTGTATAGAGCCAAGTGTAGGTGCTTAACGCTGCCTCCCCCTTGCCAATCCGGGTGTTGTAGAGAATGCGAACGATGATGCCTGAAGCCACGAATACAAAAATGGCATTCATCCCCATCGCCACAAAGGGCAACCCCCAACGGCGAACCTGACGCACTTCAAGCAGCTCAAAGCAGAGAGCGAGAATCAGCAAAGACCAACCTGCGCTATAGAGCACATAGGAACTTGTCCAGAGCTGTTTGTTAATCGGCAGGAGCAAGCCCCAGAGACTGCCGGAAACAACCCCGGTTAACCCCCAAAGCACCATCGTCATACTGGTGTGGCTGTCGCGGGGTTGCGATCGCAACCAACTGCCTGTGAAATAACCCAGGAGTACCGTCACCACGGAAGGCAAGGTGCATAAGAACCCTTCCGGGTCAAAATAGGGTTTGTAGAGATGACTGGAACCGAGCAAGAGG
>JAAHHN010000074.1 GCA_010672165.1 Spirulina sp. SIO3F2
GCCCTTGAAGTTCGTAAACACCATATCCGTTTGACCTCCGATACCATCACGGAAGCCAAATATCAGGATGTTTGTAAGTTAGATGTATTAGCTGATGATTATGCCAACCTCACGGGTAATTTAGAGCAGTTGGCATATGAAGAATACCAAGAGGCTCAGCTCGTTGCTCAAAAAAATAAGCTCAAGAAAAAACTAGGCTTTTCTAAGCTGACTAAGGACGAACGTGCTAGCTTTATTGAAATCCTAAAGAAAACAATCAAATACCAAGAAGGGCAAATCACAAAGCTCACGCAAGACTATGCTAAGTGGCGTATTGAAGATAGCCGTGCTGATTTAAAAGTTCAGCTATACCAGTCCATTAACTCTGGCGGTGCGATCCGGCATGATGGCCTTGGATATTATGCTCCTGGTGGGTGGTGGAATGATCAGATCGAATCAGTTTATGTCCCACCAGGTTTGAAAGTCACCCTATATCAACACGGGAATAAAGGGGGGCGCTCCGTGACGATTCACGGAGAGAAACGGACAAATCTCTGGAGAGACAATATCGATAACGAAGCCTCTTCTTGGTATGTCACAACGTCTATAGGAAATGACAATCCAGAGCATATTCGGAACACATTCAAGAATGTAAAGAATCGGCTCTCAAAGACGAGACAATTAGTGCTTGATCTCAAAGAGACGCTAAAACTCTTGGAAGGTGGAGAAGATGCGCAGAAGAAAATAGATGAAATCGACAAGACCCTTGAGACCGTTCGGGAGAAATTAAAATTATCGAATTCAGCCTTTACAGGTGGTCTGGCTAGCATCCAAACTACAGCTCAAAAAATGCGGCAATTGTCCAAAGATATTAAAGGTTTAACCACGTATGGCTCCCTGTTGGAATTTTTGCAGCCAGCAACTCGTTTGAATATGCTAGAAACCTGTGAAGGCAATGTTCAGGTTGACTATTTTAATGCTCAAGGCCAAATGCAGTCAACGCTTTACGATGCTGCATCAGGCGGCACGGATGGGACATTTGAGGAATGGAAAGTTGATGGTCTGCGGACTTGTTTGAATTTCACTGGCACGAGTAGCATTGCGACCTTAACAACCCCAATTCAGCTTGAGAAAGGTTTAACGCTAGAGACCTGGTTTTTATATCCTTTTGCCCAATCTCAAACATGGCGCGTTTTGACGAGTTCCCAAGATGGGAATGAGCAAGTTGTTATCTATCAAGATAATTATTTGGGTCTACGCTTAGATGGTTTGTTCTATGGTTGTGACTATACCCTAGAGAGTCTGCATCCAGGCTGGCATCATTTGGCTGTTCGTGGCGAAAATGCCACACAAGCAACAAGTTTCTTTCTGGATGGCGAAGAGATCGGCAAAAAAGCCAATTCAAAAAACAGTTTGGTCTTTAGTGGTCAGGATGAATATCTGGAGCTAAAAAATGCCCTGGATCTCGATCTAACAGGTGGCTTAACCATAGAAGTTTGGGTACATTATGAGCGTTTTCAATATGAGTCTCGCATCATCGATTGGGAGATCGGCGATAGTACAAAAAAAATAGATGTCATCTTGGGCAATCGAGAGAAAAGTAATACCTTGATGGTAGTTGTAGATGAAGAATTAAAAGAGTTTGAGGGAGTTTTAGAGCTAGAGCAATGGACGCACCTCGCCATCACATATTTACCCATGACCCCAAACAACTGGTTTACTGTCTATAAAAATGGGGTGCTGCTCGAAGCAACATCAACCACATCGGCATCTAAAGCGACTGATCCCAAGAACTTTATTGGCAAGAGCAACTCATCGGATAGCAGCCATTTTAAAGGTCAAATGGCTGAACTTCGTCTGTGGGACAGGCTTCGCACTGACCTTGAAATTCAGACTACATTAGGAGAAATCTTAGATAGCCAAGAGCCTGGCTTGGTGGGCTACTGGAAATTTGCGCAAGACGCGATCGCGACTAATAGCATCTCAGGGGGGACTGCCTACAACGCGACGATTGAAGGAAAACCTGAAGCGTTTCAAGTTGTGCATTGGCCGGCACGAATCAGCAGCATCTATGCGCTGGGTAATGCGCCTGAATCTGAGCTAGCCAGTAAAGATACTAGCAAACAGAACGTGACGACGACTGCAGGTAAAGAACCACCGATTAAGACGGGGCTTCAGGTCTATTTAACGGGTGAGAGTCTCGATGGCAATGACTGGAAGGATGCATCGGGCGAGGAGAACCATGCTTACACAGCACCGAATTATGAAAGTGCGCAACCATTTGATGTGGCGGATTACAAACAGACTGGTAAGAGTTTTAAGGTAGCCCGCTTTAATGCTCAAGGGGGGATGATGCTGTCTCCAACATTTACTTTGGAGAAGCCCTTTACAATTTTTATCGTCGATCGCTACTACGGGGATGTACAAGGGCGAACCTTACAAAGTCAAAATAGCAATTGGCTGCTGGGTAAATTGAGTGGGGATAACGCCTGCTATATGACGGACTGGAACGGTAGTTATCCAGCAAAGAAAGGTGAATTTACGCTCAGTACTGCTACGCTAGAAGACAATCGTCCTCGATGGTATACCAATGGAGAATTACATGCAGAGAGCGGCGGGGCAACTGCGCCTGGCCAATTAGGATTTTGTAATGGGGGACTACATAAACAAAGCAGTGAGGCTGATATTGCTTGTGTTTTAATTTACGATCGCGTTCTCTCTTTAGAAGAACGGTACGCTGTCGAGAACTGGCTGGGCGATCGCTATGGTCTCCCCATCTACCATCCCAACGATAACTCTGCACTTCGGTTTGATGGCACAACAGCGTGGATTAAATTTCCTTACTCGCCACCCTCGTTGGCTGATGAAATCACCATTGAATTTTGGGCTAAGGGAGGCAGCAAACTGCCTGGTCAGACGACATTATTTGAAGCCTTTGATAGTAACAATATAGCACTTTCCGCAAAGATGAGGTATAGCAAAGCTTGACAGGTAAAACGTTTTAGCTCGATCTTCGCTCCTCATCTATATAAAAAAGGCTATAACCGAACATTCAATATTCATCTGCCTTGGGAGAATAGCTACATTTATTGGCATGCTGGTGGTTCAAGCAATCAATCTGATTACATCAACAAGCAAGCACATGGAGGAGAATACAAAGACAAGTGGTATCACTGGGCATTTGTCAAAAATGTTACGACCGGACAAATGCTGATTTATCTTGATGGAGAAATTTGGCATCAGCAAGGAGGGAAGACTAAACCATTCGGCGCGATCGCCAAGTTTTCGATTGCAGCACGGCCCCTTGGTCAAACTTGGAAATGGAACGGTTCTCTAGCAGAATTTCGGATTTGGAGCAAGGTTCGCAGCCAAACAGAAATCAAAGAGAATCAATACAAAAGCCTGCAAGGGGATGAATCCGGTTTACTGGGATATTGGCCCCTACGGGATGGCTCCGTGCTGGACTATTCTCAGCATCAAAGGCATGGCATTTTAGCAGGTGCAGCTCAACAGGTAGACTTTGAAAAAATTCCGCTCTCTTCTGCAACCCAGACTGCACCCACAAGCCAGAATACTGCTCTGAAGTTCAATGGCACTAATGATTACATAGAAGTCCCTTATACTGCTGCCCTAAATCCCAGCGAATTCACAGTCTCGCTCTGGGTCAGGGTAACTGGTGGTCAATCATCATATCGTTCACCTCTCACATCTCGGGATGATTCTCCAACACGGGGATATATATTCTATGCTTCACCCAGCAATGTATGGGAAATTTGGACAGGAGCAAATGACACGTGGTATTCCGTTACGGGGCCTGCTATAGCCCTGAATACTTGGACTCATATTGCGGCGACCTTCAAAAACGGAATTCTGACTCTCTATACTGACGGTCAGCTTCAAGAGCAAAAGAATGCAAGCTATGAGCCTAATACTGCTCATCCTTTGCGCATCGGAGCTGGAGTCACTGAAAACGTAACTCCAAATTATTTATTTCCAGGTGAGATTGCTGAGGTTCAAATTTGGAATAAAGCGCTCACTGAAGCAGAGATTCAAGCCAAGATGAACCGTACCCGAACTGGTACCGAAGTGAATTTGGTGGGGTACTGGCCGTTACGAGATATTTCTGCAAAGGATTATTCTCCCCATAGCAGTGATGGAACGCTGCACGGTAGTCCGCAAAAAGTGAAGTTAGCACACATTCCATCGCCAGCCACAAACACAGGCAAAACAACAACAATAACAAATGCCAAAAATACTGCGCTGGAATTGGATGGAACAACCCATTACATAGAATTCTCCAAGGGCCTCCCCTCGATTGACAAAGCAATCACCATTGAATTTTGGTCTAAAGGTTCAAGTCAACTTTCCAAGTACACGAGTATTTTCGAGGCTTATAACGCTCAGGACACACGAGTACTCAATATTCACCTTCCTCATAATCAGATCATTTATTGGGATGCGGGCAACGACAATGGATACGATCGCATCTATAAAACTGCCACTTCCGCTGAGTATCAAGGAAGCTGGGTGCATTGGGCATTTGTCAAAGATAGTGTTGCGGGCAAAATGCTGATTTATCGCAATGGAGAAATTTGGCATGAGGAAAGCGGGAAAAATAAGGCATTACCTAACGTTGCTAAGTTTGTGATTGGCGCATACGTTAATACAAACCATAAATGGAGTGGTGCTTTGGGGGAATTTCGGATTTGGAATATTGCCCGTTCCCAAACAGAAATCAAGGCCAAAATGAATGTCGCGCTAACGGGTAGCGAAAGCAATCTTGTCGGCTACTGGCCCCTCCGAGATGGCACAGCGAAAGACTATTCTTCTCACAAAAACGATGGCACCATTCAGGGTAGCGTCCAAACGGTCTCCTTTGACAAGGTTAAAGCAGAGACCCTCAAAGCTTCCCCCTACCCCTTTGGCAAGCTGGCCGAAGTCCGTATCTGGGGTACTGCCCTCAGTGATGAAGAAATCGAGGTCAACAGCAAAACTCTCCTAACGGGTAATGAGCCGGGTCTGCTTGCGTACTATCCCCTGAACGATAACAACGACAGCGAAGCGGAGGATCAGTCAAAAAACAATGAGCCTGCGAAATTGTTTGGCACCAGCTCATGGGGATGCGCTGCACCGATTGGTCATTTGGGCAATGCGGTTATGGCGTTTGATGGTAAAGAGAGTTATATCAGTGCCGATGCTGGCCTACTGAATGATCTAAAGGCGTTTACCCTCGAAGGATGGATCAAGATTGACCAATTCGAGAGCAACCAAACTTATATAAGTCTCTTTGGCGCAGATGAGGCGATCGAATTTGGCATTAATAACCAAAAACTGGATATCTGGACGCGCATGGGGGGGGCGATCACAGCGAACCAGAATGACTTAACGATGCAGAAGTGGCATCATGTTGCGGTGGTGGGTAATGGTCAACAATTAAGCCTTTATCTAGATGGCGTGAATATCGCCAATGGCGGCAATAGCACCACCAGTTATGGAGAATCAAAAAAGGTATTTCAGATTGGTGCTGGGCTGGCTGCAAACAGACGGCAAGATAAGCGCACAGAAAACCCGTTTATCGGGCTAATGGCGGAGATCCGGGTTTGGCAAGTGGCCCGTTCAACGGAGCAAATTCAGACAACGATGCACCGCTATCTAACGGGCACAGAAGAGGACTTGGTCGCCTATTGGCCCCTCAACACGGTTACAGAGAACAACACAACCCCAGATGTTTTAGACCAATATCCCGGTACAGTCCACGGGGACACCACCCAAACAACCCAGGAATATAGCCTCCCGATTGTAGGCGATGCCCTGATCACGGCTGAATACGACACGATTACCCTTGACCCGGTTACCCAGAAGAAGTCGGCAATGATGCGCCGTGCTTTTGTCAGTCCTGGGCTTAATGGTGCTCGACTTTTGGCAGAAAAACGCATTGAAACCCTGATGTTGCAATGGGTGGGTAATACGCAGTTTGCCCCCACGCTGCTGGGCTATATCGAAGGAGCACCGCCGATTCCCAGTGAAAACCTAACGGTTCAACCCGACTACAACGGAGCCACTGCGGTGGAGTTAAGCGTCTCAGAAGATGTGGAATTTCGCTGGAATCGCTCAGAAGAGGAGGGTTTGGGGGCAAGCTTCGATCTGTTTGCTGGGGCAGAAGATGAGGTGAACGTTATGGTTGGGCCGCCAGGTGCGCAAGTTGAGAAAAAATTATTTGATTTCCGTGCGGGCTTTAAAGGCAATGTTGATTTCAGTGAGCAGTCCACCAATGAGAGCAATGTTACCGCTAGCGCCTCCAACAATATGAGCGATCGCTTAGAGTTGCGTGGCAGTCTGGAGCAAACGGCAAAGTTCCCCCATCTCGGCAAACGCTTTGTGCCCAAAAATGTCGGCTATGCCTTGGTGATTTCCAGCTTGGCAGATGTGTTTGTCACCAAACTCAAACGCAGCGGTCGCATGGTGAGCTATGAAACGCGACCCGTCGAAGGGATTCCCCCGGATGTGAATACGATCACGTTTTTGATCAACCCAGCCTACACCATGAATGGCAGTTTAGACGGCATGACGGGCAGTTCGGCAACGAGCCAGCGCTTTTTCCGGCATGTGCCAGAAATGCGGGCGCAGTATGGTTCACTTTATCCCGCCAGTTACTTCCGTTTGAAAGAAGCCTATGCCCTTAAACAGGCGATCGAACGCGAAGACAAAATGCGAGAAGCCTATTTTATGCAGTTTGATAGCCGCGCGTTGAACGACACCGAGTTTAACTCGAATGTTGGGGGTGAGGCCGAATTCGATACCTCCAACGTGGAAGGGCAGAAAAAGGAACTCCAAGAGCAACAGTCTGATGCTGCTAAAGAGAAAAAAGCAGAAATCGATGCTCGAATTACGGATCAAGAAAAGCGAGTGCGTGCCAGTAGCAGTTTTGCGGCTTGGCAACGACGCATGGAAAGTATTCTGATCAAGGCGGGCAAGCGAAATATCGTTAACACCTATGTTTGGGATGGTGATGGTGGGGTGCGCACCGAAGCACAAAGTTTTGCCAATACTGTAGAACATAGTATTGGTGGCTCGTTCACCTTGGATGCAGGGTTGGGCTTTGAAGGCTCAATTAACGCAGGGGGCTTTACGGGTGAGTTGACCGCTTTAGCCACCATTAATCTAACCCAAACGCTGAATAAAACTGATTCCCGCAGTCAAGGCATTCAACTCAATATTGATCTCAGCGGTGTGGAACATATCGGCATCACTGATTACAAGGACTACCCGATTCAACCAGGTGAAAAGGTCGATCGCTACCGATTTATGAGCTTCTATCTTGAAGGCAAGACCGATCATTTCTATGACTTCTTTGATTATGTGGTTGATCCAGAATGGCTACGCAGCAACGACGAAGAAGCCCGAGCCTTGCGCCAAACCATGGCGGGTAAGGCCAATAAAACCTGGCGGGTTCTCCATCGAGTGACTTATGTGGAACGTCCCGTACTTATGGGCTTTGGGCGCGATTTGCGCAAGACCGCAGAGGAAGAAGATCGGGCAACACAAGAAATTCTTGATTATTTCACACAGCTTGAAACCCGACACAAAGAGTTGAAAGATATGTTAACTGAGATTTTACGTAATCAGCGCAACGCTAACCCTTAAACCCAATGAACTGATTAAAGCAAGTTTCTCTAACGTTCTAGAGGAGCTTGTTCCTTGTGTGAGTCATCGATCTCAAAATCAGGAGCCAGCCATGCCAGACTCTAACGCCACAGATAAGTCCAATCAAAAAGATTTTGACGATAAACAGAGAGAAAAACTTCGGCGTAAGCGGAAAAGAGAACGACTGCAAGAAGCAAGAAAGCGAAGATTAGAGCGAGGCTCTACATCTGTAGAGACAGTCAAAAAAGCAGTGCGTGCTAGAAAAAATCCCGTTAAGCGGGGGCTTGGGGCTTATAAACAGCAGCGCGATCGCGAACAAAACATCAAAAAACAACAATTCTTAAAAGCCTCAAACCAAGTTCGTAATCGAGATTGGTCTAAGCATCGGCTAACGGATGCGGAAAAAGCTCAACGTGTTCAAAGGATGAGAACAGAGCTGGATCGAGCGGAGCAAGATATTGAGAGAAAGAAGCAAGAAATCAAAAAACTTGAAAAGGAAGTTGAAAAATGGGAAAACTACTCAGTTCCCGACTCCCAAAAGCAGAGAATGATTGCTCAGAAGCAAAAAATGATTGCCGATCGAGAATCAGATATCAAGAAAAAGCAGGAATTTGTCAAGGATACCAAGAAAACACTAAATAAAGCAGAAGAGCAAGCGGCAAAAGATAAACATCTTAATAAGGATGAGATTGCCGGAGTCTGTAACTATACAGGGTCTCGATATAAAAGAATGAATGCCCTATTACGGGGTGACTATAAAACCTTTGAGGAAAACCTCCAACCTGGAGAAACGATGGAAGAAGCACTTGCCTCTACTCGGCAGGATATTGAGTTGGCGAACTCTAGCTTGGATAAGCTCCCTGCCTATCAAGGTGAAGATGGTAAGCCTCCGATTGTTCATCGGGGTTCCAACTTACCACCAGAAGTTGTGGATAAATATGAACCAGGTCAGGAAGTTACAGAAGAGGCTTTTACTAGCACATCAACTGCAGCAGAGAGTGCATATCAGAAAAACACAAAATTTGAGATTTATTCTAAGAATGGTAAAGAGATCAAGAACTATTCTCAATATCCCAATGAAAAAGAGGTCGTTTTTCCTCCAGGTACAAAGTTTAAAGTTTTAGAGAAAACAACTGACAAGGATGGAAATGTTCATATTAAAATGGTAGAGGTGGAAGAAGACTAGAAAGTCGTAAGTAATAATAAAGGAGAACATATAACATGTCTGAAGCATCTGAGAATAAAAAACTAACAGAAGAAGAAAAACAGATCCTGAAAATTATGCGTACAGCAGCGACAGAAAGAGAATCTTCTGCACCTGACGATGAAGTAGTTAGCCTGCCGTATGACAAAACTAAATATCCACTAGGACTGCCGTTAGATTCAGATCAATAAATAGCGGTAAATAAATTTATTTGTTCCAGCGAGTTGGGCGGCCAGGCTGCTATTTTCTACTCAATGAGGATGTAGGTTAAAACGCATAATGGCGATCGCCCCTCAACACGTTGGCTCCCAAATTCCTTCAACCCGGATCGCCTCATCCTCTCCCGGCCAAGGTGGCATCGTCACCGCCACTGCTGCCAACGGTTCGGTTCCCAAACAACGGAACTGAAACTGAGTACCCAGCGGGATTGTTAAACAAACCCCTGCTTCGAGAGGAACGATCGCCTCTTGTTCTGCGTTTTTGCGCCACATTTCTCCTCGCCCTGAGAGCACGTACCAAATTTCCTCAACGGTGCGATGGGTAACTGCGATCGCGGTTTCCCCTGGCGACAGCTCAAAATGGGCCATTCCACCTCCTTGGAGTCCCAGCAAAATGCGGACATTCGAGCCATCAGGGGCAATAACAGTCGGTTCGAGCGGAAGGTGTTGGGTGGAAAAAGAGAGCATTGGGGTGATGAGGAATTACAGCTCAAATTCTAAGATGAGGTCTGCCTAGATGATTGAGAGCGCATCCTTACACTTAACATCAGCAGCCTTAAGGGAACGGGGAAAGAGGGCCTGGCCCAGAAAACAACACAAGAGTCTGTAAGCCAGTCATCATAGTAGTTTGAAATCTAATCAATGGAAGCGCACCACAGGTTCTCAGTAAAAAATGCTTTCTTTATATTTTCTTAAGAATTGTGATATATCTTAATTGTGGGCAATGCAAGTGCTCATTGATCCCGAATGTTCACTGCTCTGACCCTGTTTTGTTATGCAAAAAGCAACCATCGCTCTTGTTGACCAGTTTTATGAGGTCTACTCCCGAACGCAACGACTTGGCTTTATAACCCCCTGTGACTGGCAGGTTATACAGAAGATCCAGGCACAAAAAGGCTTGAGTGCAGAACTGCAAGAGATGTTGACTCGGCTATTGCGTCGTATCAAGTATGGGCAGGTTCGGAATTTTCAGGAGAAGTTGCTCGCAGATATGCTATCTCACCACCCTGACCTCCAAGGCAAGCTCAGTGATAACCGGTTTAAACAAGGTTATGTCTTAAACCATCGACGTGCTTTCTCTATGACCGCTCAAGTGAAACCAGATCTCTAATGAATCTCTTTATACAACACAGAGATTGTTTATTTTTAAATCAGACCATGCCATGCATTGCCCTGCTGCCAAATGCTATTTTTGATATTCTCGCGGATACAAGCAACACTAAGGTTTTGACCCCTAGCGATCGCTATGGTCTAATGGCTGCCGTGCTGGATGAAACCTTGAGTTTGGCAGAGCGCCAAGCCATTGATCGTATTCTGCGTGCAGTGAGACAGGGACAAGTGCGAGTAGTTTGAGCGAGATAGATAAAGATCTATAAAAATATCGCCAGCGACGCTGTAGACGCTCTCTACAATTGAAATAGAGCGATTCTACTATCGGAGATTAACCCCATGTCGAGAACCGTTGCTGACTTTATGTCGAGTCCCCCTCTCACAGTCAACCCTGAGACCCCTTTGAGTGAGGCTCTACAACTGCTTGCTCAACAGAAAATCACTGGCCTACCTGTGGTAGATGGGCAGGGGCAGCTAGTGGGCGTGATCTCTGATACGGATCTGATGTGGCAAGAAACAGGGGCAGATCCCCCGCCTTATATTGTCTTTTTAGATAGTGTGATTTTCTTGCAAAACCCGGCCCGCTACGAACACGAACTCCATAAAGCTATTGGTCAAACGGTTGGGGAGGTGATGAGTTCTATCAAAGTGACGACCCAACCGGAACAATCGCTGCATGAGGCCGCTAAATTGATGCACAAAGAGCGGGTTCGGCGTTTACCAGTGGTCAATGCCAATCACGATTTAGTGGGGATTCTCACCCACAGTGACATTATTCGGGCCATGGCTGGCGTTTGACAACCACCACACTCATCCTCAACAGTGAAAGGGTTGGTTTTCCGTCGCTTGCAGTTTTACCGTTCCCGATTTATGTCCCCCACCCCTGAATCCGTGCAGTCCTTGCTGCAATCTCAAGATTATGGCGATCGCATCAAAGGCCTGAATGCCCTACGCCAACTCCCTGTTGACCAGGCCTATCCTCTGCTCAAGCCGTTAATCACCGATGAGTTTGCTCGGATTCGCTATGCAGCGGTGAGCCAATTGGATCAAGTGGGGCATCATAACCCGACAGAAACCTTGGCGCTATTGCGCGATCGCCTCTTTAATGATTCCGAAATTGATGTCCAGGCGGCAGCGGCTGATGCGATCGCAGCACTCAAATTCACTGAAGCGTTTGATGACCTCAAACAAGCCTATGAACAAACTTCAGAATGGCTACTACAATTTAGCATTGTGGCTGCCCTAGGTGAAATGGGCGATCCCAGAGCTTTTGAGCTGCTTTGTAACGCGCTCGAATCAGACAATGGTTTACTGCAAACGGCAGCCATTAGTGCTTTGGGCGAATTAGGTGATCCTAAAGCCATTCCTTTGTTAATCCCCTTTGTTGAAGATGCGGATTGGCAAGTTCGGCAACGCTTAGCTCAAGCCCTGGCCAATCTAGGAACCCCAGCGAGTCGATCGCCGTTGCAAGCCCTCAGTCAAGACACTATAGAATCTGTGGCCACTGAAGCCCAGCGGGGTTTAGCCAGTTTGTCATAATGCGCTGTTCACAACAATCCCCCTATCCATGGCAGGGCTGTTTTATGTTCCTGAAAGAAAAAAGAAAGAGGTTCTTAGGTAGGGGCTGCGTTTTGCTGCCCTGCCACCCACCTAATTCATGGGCAGGATGGTGTTAAAGGCTTGTAGGGGCACGGAAACCGAGCCCCTACAGCAGATCTAGAATTTTCTCTGGTAAACATATAACAGCCCTACCTATCCATGGGGACAGGGGGCTGAACACAAAGCGGGTGAGCATTGCCCACCCTGCTCAACTGAATCATGTTGAATTCGATGGTGATTTACCAATCCCCATCAGCGCTATTGGTGGCAGGTTCACCAGAAAAAGGCTGAACACCAATTGTGGGGTAGGCATCGTCAGTTGGGCTAAACAGGCGAGCGACGGATGCCGAAACCCAACTACTCAATTCACTCATCCATTGGGCAAATTTCAACATAGTTCAAACCTCCGTGGGGTTGATGATATGGCAATAATTTAAGGGCTGTTTATACTTTGATTATCTGGGACAAGCTGCTCGTCGATGATCGCAGTGCGGCAGTTTGTTAGATAGATTTGAACTTTGTTGTACTTGTTCATTCCCAGCCGGGTTGGGCGGAGTTTCTACTCGCCCGATCGTGTCGAGAGTGTTACATTGAACGAGAAAAGTTAAGCTGAAATTAAACTGAGCGGTTTGAGGCGAAATATTGCTCCTATCGCAAACGCTAAGGGCAAACATACAGAATCGCTTTCCATATACAGACGTGACTGATCTGACTCACTGCTATCAAATTCTAGGTCTGGCCCAAGGGGCAAGCCTGAGCGAGATTAAGACCGCCTATCGGGATTTAGCCCGTCGCTATCATCCGGATACTTGTGCAGAAGAGTTACGCGCCCAGGCGCAAACGCAGTTTATCCAGATTAATCATGCTTATAAGCAACTATTAAAAACTTGGCCGACGTCTTCATTTACGTCAGCCGTAGAAACAACAACGGGTGTGCCAACAACTGCACCGCCAGTTTCCCCCATTCGTCAGCAGCAAGATGCTCAACTCAAGCATCAGTCTTATCACAAGCTGCATGATTTGCTACAAGCCCGCCGTTTTGCCCGAGCGATCGCTCTGATTGAGGGTCTGGCTCTCCGTCTTCCCCTTGACCCAGAAGTGCGTCAATGGCAAGCGATCGCCTATTTCCAATGGGGCAAGCAACTCGTAGAACAACGCCAATGGGGGAAAGCCAAAGTTTACTTGCGCAAAGCCATTCGAACTGATCCCCATAACCAAGAACTCTTTCGCGCAGTTGAACAACAGCTTCAACAGCTCCAACGCCGTGCTACTTTTTAACCGCCCTAGTACCGCGATGCGAGTTCAAAGTTCAGAGTTCGGAGTTCAAAGTTCAGAGTTCAAAGTGCTTGTACAACAGGCATTCTGTGAATTTTGAATGGATGGCTTATTTCTGCCGTCCTGTACTAGTACCGCAGGGCGGAAGTTCAAAGTGCAGAGTTCAAAGTGTCTGTATGACAGATATCGGGTGGATTTTGAATAGGTGGCTTACTTCCGCCGTCGAGTACTAGTCCTGTTTGTAGTATAATTCTGTAGTATGCCGATCAAAAAGATTAAAGATTGTGAACAAAGTTCGCTGGCACTGTCAATAGTGCCTGTCCCTAACCCCTCACCCACTGCATTTGGTGTTCAACACCCACCACAATGACCCCCTCCAGCTCAACCCCCAACGGGGTTTTAGGATAAAGGAGTGACAAATCTATCCCACTCTCTCAACTCACTCCAAACCGGTACCTGGTTTAAGCTCATTTGCGGGGCAAGCTTTCAAGATTTACCCACCATTCGCAATTTGGTTTTAACCTATGCCCTTGCGAGTGTAGATTGCATTGATGTTGCTGCCGATCCCGCCGTGGTGCGGATCACCCAGGCTGCGCTGCGAATTGCCCACCAGTTGCAACCGCAACGTCCCCAACCGTGGTTAATGGTGAGCCTCAATGATGGCATTGACCCCCATTTTCGCAAAGCTGATTTTGACCCCACCCAATGCCCAGTGGATTGCCCTCGCCCGTGCGAGGTTATTTGCCCCACAGCAGCGATCGCTCTTCCCAACGGGATTAACCGCGATCGCTGTTACGGTTGCGGGCGCTGCTGGCCAGTTTGCCCTCAAGGTTTAATCCAAGAGCATGCTCATATTTACGAACCCAGAACGATCATTCCCCAGGTGCTGGATCTGGGCATTGCCGCGATCGAAATCCATACTCAAGTTGGGAATTTTGAAGGGTTTAAACGGGTATGGCAGGTGTTGCAACCCCATTGCGATCGCCTCCAACTGTTGGCGATTAGTTGTCCGGATCACCCCGAATTGATTTCTTATCTGCGAGCGATTGCAGACCTGATTTCACCCTTGCCCTGTGAGCTGGTGTGGCAGACCGATGGCCGTCCCATGAGCGGTGATTTGGGTAAGGGCACAACTCATGCGGCGGTGCGATTGGCACAGAAAGTTCTGGCTGCTGAGCTACCGGGCTATGTCCAACTCGCGGGGGGCACCAATGCCCATACCGTCACCAAGCTAGCAGAACAGGGTCTGCTCCAACACCAAAATCCTGAGCGCCGAGCGGTGGCAGGGGCAGCCTATGGCAGTTATGCCCGCAAACTGCTGATGCCGATTTGGCAAGAACTCGAACAGCGGAAAACCTCTCACCTGGAAGATCAGCCAGATTTGCTGCAACGGGCGATCGCCTTGGCCAAAAACCTTGTGCAACCTCTAAAGCAACATTCTCAGGGGGTTCCAGGGTCAACGGGTTTGGCGTCTCAGAATAGTGGTTTGGGCGCTTTAACTGACCTGCCGCAGCAAGATGCTCGACTCAAACGCCAGAGGGCAATAGTCGAACATCCTTCTTAATAATTATTGATTAACATCTGTGAACATGGTATACAGCAAAAATAAAACCCCAGTATTAATGCCTGTTGATTCAGTCCAACCTTGTTCTGTCCCCAGCCCTGAGCATGTCCGCACCGAGGTCACGGACAACCTAGAGCAGCTACTCGAAATTTTCCCGACGCACCTGAGCCAAGTGCTCCGGGAACATCCCCAACGGGACACGATCATTGAAGTGGTGATGGATCTCGGACGTTGGCCCGAGGCCCGTTTTCCCGGTGGTGCAGAATTTCTGAGCCAAACCCCAATTACGCCTGAGGATTTAGAGTTCAGCGTTGAGCGGGTGGGCATGTTTAGCGGTGATAACCGGGCGGGCATTGAACGCACCTTGCACCGCATCAGTGCGATGCGCAACCGTCAGGGCAAGATTATCGGTTTGACCTGCCGTGTAGGTCGAGCGGTGTTTGGCACAATCAGCATGATTCGTGACCTAGTGGAAACTGGACAGTCAATTTTGATGTTAGGGCGGCCAGGTGTGGGTAAAACCACAGCACTGCGCGAGATTGCCCGAGTATTGGCCGATGACCTCAAAAAGCGGGTGGTGATTATTGATACCTCCAATGAAATTGCAGGGGACGGTGATATTCCTCATCCTGCGATCGGCCGGGCGCGACGGATGCAGGTGGCTCAGCCTGAGTTGCAGCATCAGGTGATGATCGAAGCGGTGGAAAACCATACGCCGGAAGTGATTGTGATTGATGAAATTGGCACAGAACTTGAAGCACTGGCGGCTCGGACGATCGCGGAACGGGGCGTCCAACTGGTGGGCACAGCTCACGGCAACCAGTTGGCAAATTTGCTCAAAAACCCCACCCTGGCAGATCTGATTGGTGGCATTCAGGCGGTGACGCTGGGGGATGATGAGGCGCGGCGGCGGCGATCGCAAAAGACCGTTCTCGAACGCAAAGCCCCCCCCACATTTGATATTGCGGTGGAAATGCTGGAGCGTCAGCGCTGGGTGGTACATCCCAATGTAGCGGCAGCGGTGGACTTGAGTCTGCGTGGCGTCGAACCCGTTCCAGAAATCCGCACGATTACAGCCGAAGGTGAGTTAGAAATTACCCAGCCCACCCCGCCTCCACCGCTTTCTTTCAACAGTAAGAAAGCGCAAAAACAGGCTCGGATTGAGCAGCCCCAGGGCTGGCGAGCGTCGGGGCGGATGCAACCTGTGCCTAGCACTAATGGCAATAGCAGTCGTGAAGCCCAGTTTGAGCAAATGCTTCAGACCGCTCTCTATCCTACAGAAGCCACCTCACCTGTGCATACTGCCCCCAATGGAGCCGAGGCGGATGCGCCGCTTTATGTGTATCCCTATGGGATTGGGCGATCACAATTGGAGCAGGCGATCGAAATCTTGGAGATGCCGGTGGTGTTAACCAAGGATATGAGCAGTGCGGATGTGGTTTTGGCCCTGCGATCGCAAATTAAAAACCATGCTAAATTGCGGCAAATCTCCAAAGCCAAGCAAATCCCGATTCATGCAGTGAAGTCCAACACTATCCCCCAGATCTCCAAAGCGCTGCGGCGGGCATTGGGGCTAGAGGAGTTGGATGTGCATGATGAGATGGATGTGCGGCTGTTTAGCTACAACGGCAGTGATGATGAGTTGGAGGCGCTGGAGGAGGCGCGGCTAGCGGTGGAGCAAATTGTGTTGCCGAAGGGTCAGCCTGTGGAATTGTTGCCGCGATCGCCCAAGGTGCGCAAGATGCAGCATGAGTTGGTGGAGCATTATCGGTTGCAATCCGATAGTTTTGGGGAGGAGCCGAATCGGCGGTTGCGGATCTATCCGGCTTAAAGCGAGTTGCGCAGCAATCACATCAAGATCTGAAAGGGGAGGGTTTCAAACCCTCCCTTTGCAATCTCTGGAGTCTATGAGCTGAATTTACGCATCGGACGCCCCATCGGTTGTCGTTGCAGCGGATTCCGTCGGTGATGCTGCCGCTGCTGGATTCTCATCCTCAGCAGTAGTGGCATCCACTGTCACAGTAGAAGGGATGGGCTGAAGCGCAGGCGGATCTTGGGTAATGCCCAGTTGCGACTTTGCCAAATCAATCAGCGAACCTGAGGAGGTTTCGCCTGAGTCGGGATTACCCACAACTAGCGCCTGAAGCGATCCCCAGACAACACTCAGAAGGTCTTGGCGCTCTTGGCTATCTAGATTCGTATACCATTGCCGCAGATTATAACTGGCCTGGCCGGCATAACGCCCGCCCCAAAAGCTAATCAACAACATAAAGCACAGCACCAGCCAGATTAACTGGGCAAATTCTCGCAAAATCTTGCCACTGAGCTGGACGGCTTGACGATAGGTTTGGCCGGTCTCGGGCGAGAACAGAAGCTGGTTAACGGTTTTGAACTGTTGTTTAAGCTTGCTCATGGTTTTGGGGTGGGGTGTCGCATTTCCCCGGTTGCAATGGGGTGTGAATCGTCACTCAGGTATTCTACTGCATCCTTATTAATGGGCTTTGGTTTCGGGCGATCGCTGCTAGCAACTATGCTTCGGGAAGGTGATAGTGCAGATCGCTAGGTGTGTAGCCTCGTGCCAGATAGGTATTGAGTTGTGCCGCGAGTGCTTTTTCCTTAGTTTGGTTGGTCGGGAGTGGCCAGTTGAGCGCTTTGTAGAGTGCAAAACGGTGGATGGCAAATGTGGCAGCGAGGAGATCGGCGTAGATAGTGGCGGCGTTGAGCGTCCAGCCGTAGGCGATAAGCGCGGTTAGAATGCCGACGGGCAAGGCCCACCACGCCCAAAAAGTCCAAACGGTGAAGAGCAGACCCCAGAGCAGAATACGGACAGCAGTGTTGAGGTCGCTGCGGGCGGTGCTGACATCGGAGCGGGTTTGTGCGGGGAGGATCAGCCAGAGGTGGGGCCAGCAGAGGACGGGGTCAAGGCCGTAGCGGAGGAGAGGGGCTTCTTCTGCGGCGCGGAGGATGTTGCCCAAGCGGGTGGGCATTAGCTTTTGGACGTTGCGCGGGAAATGTTGTCTTTGTATTTCGAGGCGATCGAGTTGGTTTTGCTCCCGTGAAGTTAACGTGGCGTATTTTTTACGTTTTAACAGCCCTTGACGCTGTTTCTTTGCCATCTGGCGATGTTTTTCCCATTTTCGAATACAGCGATCGCGCCCTCCCGAAAACCAATCCGGCCAATAGCCTTCTAGAAGACGCAACATCCCGAAGTCAAACCGCTGCATCACAAATGAAGACAGGGTTACGAGCAGCAACGCAAAGATGAGCAAACCCATCTGTTGCGGTTCGGAGAGCCCATTGAGTGATTCACGAAACCAAGGTAAACCCAAGCGATTGAGAACAGCCAGAAACCCGCCGACCCAAAAGACAAAAGCAGGCGTCAACAAATTGGCGATCCATTGATCCGCTAAGCCGCTGCTGACCCCTTCCAAGAATGTCCCTGTTTTCATAGATGCTCTAATTGTCCTCAACCGGGATACATTCTCGGTTGTGCTCCTCACAACGAGGAATCTGTTCATCCTCACGAAATTCGGTATAGTTACACCCTGGCTCCGGACAACGATATTCGGCGGCCTCTGTGGTGGGTGAGTTACCTGCCAATGGATTGAAGCTTTTCGGGATCAATGTCCCCAGATCCGCAAATTCATATTCGTGGAAGTTTGCTTTCAGCCACTCTTTAGCCGTGGGATAGTCGCGGAACAGGCGACGAATTTCATGGCTAATGGCTGCGGCGGATTCGCCCATTTCAGCACGGTGCAAGAGTTGACCGAGTTGCTGTTGTAGCTCGGGGGCAGCGTCGCCAACTAAGCTGGGAAGTTGGGGGTGTAGGGCTGCGGCGGTGCGCAGATAAGCTTCATCAAGCGACATGGTTTTACGATGAATGATGGACGAGTCTAGCTAGACACCAGTGTAGGTGAAGGCTGCCCAATGGAAGGGATGGGCAAAGTTGTGGTCTGCGTCGTAGAGGCGATTGTAAATGTCTCGGGCAATGGCTTTGGGAATTCTGGTGTTGGCGTTGACCTGGGGATCGTAATAGTCAAGTTTTTCATCATTCGTCGTATCCCGAAGCCACTGTTGAGCTTGATGCAGGGCTTTAGCAGGTTCGAGGTTATCGTTGTGCCAGAAGTCATAGAAGCGGGTGAGCAAAAGCATGGTGCTGAGGTCGGAGACTGACCAGAGGGAGGCGACAACACCCGCAACACCTGCTTGCAGCAGTCCGGTGGGCAGACTGACGACTTCATCAGGGAGTTCGGTACCAGGGAGGCCGGTTTCGCAGGCGGAGAGAATGGCGAGGCGGACACCGTCGAGTTTGAGGTTAAACAAGTCGCTGAGGCTGAGAATTTCTTGATTCGCCATTGCCAGACCGCTTTTGAGGGGTTCGTTGAAGTTGGCGTAGCCGTGACAGGAGAAGTGTAGAACGTTGTGATTGGGAATTTCAGCGAGAACCGCTTCGCGGGTGGCTTGATTGTGAGCCAGGGTTTTGGCTTGGCTGGGAAAGGTTGCAACTGCGGTGGTGACTTCGGCGGCGGAACTGGGGAGATTGCCTTGGTTGGGATCGTTGTGGGTGGGATCATCAATCGCTAGCAGGGTGCTTACAGATGTGTTCTTAGCAATTGCCTGGGCGGTTTGGAGGCTGCGGGCGTTGGGGGCAGTGGTGAAGCAGATCTTGTCGCAGGCGTAGCGGCGGCCGGTTTTGGTGTTGGGGTCTTCTGTCCAGGCGGCGTGGAGGGGCAGGAGGCTGAGATAGCCTGTGGGGATAAGGGTGGCTTGGGTGATGTGCTGGGTTTCGAGGTGGTTAACGATGGTTTCCATGACCTGATCCCAGAGTTGGCGGGTGATGGTGTCGATAGTGTTAAGCCAGTTGGGGAAGTTTTTGCTGATATTTCGGGAAGCGGGCAGCCATTGCTCATTCAGGAGTTTGATCAGGTCGGATTCGTTGAGGTTATCCAGCCAGATCGCGTTAATGGTGGGCTCGGATTCAGTGGGGGTGAGGATAAGGGCGAGGCTACCGGAGGGGGTGATGGTGAGGTAGATGAGGGGGCGATGGGGTTGGAGGGATTGGGTGATATCTGCGAAGGTGGGCAGGGCGAGAAAGGTTTCGTAGCCGGGAATTTGGCGAATTTCTGCGATGCAGGTTTTGAGTTCGGCACGGGTTTGGGTGGCTTGGTCGGCGTTGGATTTTGACCAGTTTTCGTTGGTGAGTTGGTTGCTGCGTTCGATGGCTTCGAGGTTGCGAAGGGTATTTGCGGCGGTTTGGTAACGGTTGAAGAGTTCGGGGTTTTGCTGTTCGATTTGGTCGAGATTGGCGCGGTCGCGTTGGAGGGTTTCGCTGAGGCCACGGGCGCGACCTTGTTCGAGGATTTCGAGGGCGTGTTGGAGGTCGTTGGTTTTGGCGTGGGCGTAGGCGGCGCGGCGATAGAGGTCGTTGGTTTCTTTAAGTTCGGCTTCTTGACCGAAGCGGGAGATGGAGGCTTGGTAGAGATTTTCGGTGGCGGTGAGGGCGAGTTGGTAAGGGTGGAGGGAGTCTTGGTAGCGGTGGTTGTCGGCGTAGAGGTTGGCGAGGTTACGGGCAGTTTTACGGCAGTCGTTTGGGAAACTGTCTGGTTTACGCACTGTAAGTGCTTGCCAGTAGATAGATATAGCTCTCTTTGTATTTACTAACTTTTGTCCTTGGATACGGCGACAATAAATAGAAGCCAGGTTATTCTGGATTTTTGCCCAATCTTGCGGAAAATCATCATGAGTATAAACCTGTAAAGATAGTTGTAAGGCAGCAATGGCTTTTTCAAGGTTTTTCGATCCATTACCTTTTATTCGAAATGCATAGGCAGCAGCTAGATTATTGTGAGTTTCAGCCCAGTCTTGAGGAAAGCTATTACGAGTTCTAACTTGTAAAGACAGGTGCAAGGCAATAAGTGCTTTTTCAATATTCTCTAATCTATCATCTTTCAATCGATATATGTAAGCAGCAGCTAGATTATTCTGAGTGGCTGACCAACCTTCGGGAAATGCTTCTCGTGTTCTGACTTTTAGTACAAGCTGGTAGGATGTAATGGCTTTTTCGATATTTTCTGATTTACTGCCTTTTAGTCGAGATATGTAAGCAGCAGCTAGATTATGTTGGGTGTTTGCCCAATCTTCAGGGAATTGTTCTTCTGTTCTGACTTTTAACGCAAGCTGATAGCCAGCAATAGCTTTTTCGATATTTTCTAAACGTTCTCCATGAATGCGAGAATAATAGGCAGTAGCTAAATCACTTTGATTCTTTGCCCAATCATAGGTAAACTTGTCATGACGATAGATCTGTAGTGCAAGCTGGTAGGATGTAATGGCTTTCTCGATATTTTCTGAGCGTTTGCCTTGAATACGAGAATAGTAAGCAATAGCCAAATTGCTCTGAGTCATCGCCCAGTCATTAGGAAATTTATCACGACGATAGATCTGTAGAGCCAGTTCTAGTAATGTTATTGATTTCTCTATATTTTTGTCTTTTTTCCCTTTTATTCGAGCAATATATGCGGTTGCAAGGTTGTTTTGTGTCATTGCCCATTCCTGTGGATAATGCTCACGAGTTCTAACTTTCAAGGAGCATTCTAGCGCAAGAATAGCCTTCTCCAAATTGTCTTTCTTTTCTCCTCGGATACGATCAGAAAAAGCATTGGATAGATTGTTTTGAGTAATTGCCCATTTCCTTGGAAAATCTTCATATGTGTAAACTTGTAAGGCTAGCTCATAATTCAAAATTGCTTGCTCTAAATTCTCGGCTTTCTTTCCTTGAATCCGATTTTTAAAAGCTGTGGCAAGATTATTATGAGTCATAGCCCATTCTTCGGGGAAATCGCGACGACTATAAGCCTGTAAAGCCAGTTCATAGTTCAAGATAGCTTGTTCTAGATTCTCGGCTTTTTCTCCTCGAATACGCTCAGTGTATGAAGTTGCCAAGTTATTATGAGCTGTCGCCCATTCTTGGAGGAAATTATGTGGATTATAGATTTGCAGGGCTAATCGGTAAGAAAAAATAGCTTTTTCCAGATTCTTGTCTCTATCTCCTCGAATACGTTCAGCATAAGTATTTCCAAGGTTATTTTGAATTGCTGCCCATTCCTGAGTGAATCTATTTCTAGAAAATACTTGTTTGGCAATTCCATAACTAGAAATAGCTATTTCTAACACCTCTAAACGATTAAATGGGAATTGCTCGAACAGCCTGCCAAGATCGAAGAAAACTCTAGCCAGGATCTGCTGTTCTTCTGGATTAAATTTTGATATTTTTTTTGCCCAATTTTCCAGGGATTCAAGCAAGCTAAAATTTATTTTGTCTAGATTTTCTTCAAGTAATGGATAAACAATTTGTGGGTCAGGGGTTTGTTCGATAACCTGCAAAACCTGCATCAAGAAATCCATCACATCGCTATCGCTCTGTTGTTCGCTAGTCGTTTGCCCTTTTAGTGATTTAGCCAATTGCTCCGTAATATTCTCTAGAAATCTAGCTTCGTTTTCACCTCCCTGTTCTTGCAAGATCTTAATAACCTGCCCCATCACCTGCACCAACCCCGTATCAATGAGGTTCTGGTTCCGCTGCAATACCGCAGGCTCTTCCCCACTCGGGCAACTCAGCAGTTCCTGAATCAATTGCAGATATGCCTGCCCCCGCTGCTCATCCATCACGCCCACCTCACCTAATACAAAATACCTCCCCACTGTTCTAACATCTCCTAGCAGGAAACCCTAAAACCCATCCCAAAACTTCAAACGTCCTCACTACCCAACGACTCCAACACCTCGGTCGGATGCCCAACGCAAACAACACCTGCCGGAAATTAACCACCTCCGCTCAGTTCAGCCTCAAAGCTGCAATCGTTGCCCTACCAACCTGCGTCAACCCAATCACCATCGTGTAATCATCACTCCACGAAAAATGCACCGCCCAATCATCCCGACGCGGATGAAACAACCGCACCGCTTGATGGCTAACCGGAGCAACCCCCTCCGTCTTGTTGTACTTGTGGCTGTTGCAACCCTGACAAGACAGCGCCAAATTCTCTAGCCCATTCGTGCTACCACGACTACAAGGCACAATATGCTCGATTCAAAGTTAAACAGGTGCTTGATAAAGCGATCGCGCAAAACTCAAAACCTCTTCCTGCCGTTCCTCCGGCAAAACCCGAATCATCGCTGCAATCCGTTCCGTGATCGGAACCCAAGCCTCCGTTGCACTCTGCCAAACCACCATAAACTGCTCCGGTGAGAGCACCACCAGTGCCTTGGTTTCTCCCGTCTCGTTGGTAAACTCCACTTCGTAAGCGCGATCACTGTGCTGCTCAACAATTGCACCGCGATTGCGCTCTGCGCACTGCCCAAGGCAATCGCCCACTCGTAAACCCGAAACAGCAATATCAACCAAAAGTTCAATGACATCGCAGAGTTGTGGATTGTTCATGTTCGCCTCGCAATATATAACGTCACCAATCGAGCAAAATCTTCACCAGGTTTCACAATCCATCCCGTCCGCACCATTTCCTGTTGATTTGGGTTGACACCCACAATTGATCAATCCACCCGATATCGTTGTCCATATTCATCACGCTGTCCCGCGATTGCCTCAGCATCTAAAGCTGTCACCTCAATCTGATGATCTGTAGGTCATAAGCAACTGCAAAAACCGCTCTAAACTCTAATCCCCTCTTGATGCATTGCTAGACCTTGAAAATAAAACCAAGTATGCAATCGAGAAGCCAAATCTAAAAACCTAACCCACATTCTCCTCCACCGGAAACCGAAACATCAAATCCAACGCCCGCTTCGCATTCTGCTTCAACCCCTGCGAAACCCCTGGCACATGAGGGATTTGAGAGAGCAAATCCACCGTCCGTCGCAACATCCGCACCAGATCCCCCTCATCAAAATTCGTATGCTCACAGAGTTCCTCCCATGAAGCCCCCAAGACCCAATTGGTGATAATGCCTGAAAAATCAAGGGTTTCATCTTCGAGCCAAACGGGTAGCGCCACCTTATGACGATATTGGCATTTGATCAATTCTTTGCGTAGGGGCGACAGTTTCACCATCGCCATCAACAGCGATTCTGGTGGAATATAGTTTGTCCAGCGATCGGAGCGGGGGGGTTCACTAATAAAGGTATAGAGTGCTGCTGCCAAATCCTGGGGATCAAGGTCATCCAGATGACCAGATAATAGTACTAAACCCAGCCACAGCTCGTTATCACCCCGGATCGCGGCCGCCGCTTGTCCTAATTCTGTAGGTTCATAGTCTCGCAACCCATCAAACTCCCGTAACACCTTCACCAAATTCAAAAACGCCTGCCAATGGTGGGTTTGGTGTTCTTTATATTGGGCTTGGCGATCGCGCAACTGTTGCTGAAGGTCAATCCGACGGTTATGCTGCTTCACCAGCTTGCCTGGTTTGCCCCATTGGTTTAGGGGGTGATTCTCAAGCTGGGCTTGAACCGCTTCCATTCGCTGGGTTTGAGCCATCACTTCCGGTGCGTCTTCGAGGGTAAAGGACTCATCAGGAATTGCTTCGGCCACTGCCGCGCTTTGTTCATCTCCTGGATAGAACTGGTCTTTTTTGAGCCCCAGAGGGGACGTTAAGAGATCCACTAAATTCTGGGCAACCATACCGTAACCCACCGCCATAATTGCCTGATGATTGACTGCAATCCACTGGTTCTCTGCCGTTAAGCAGATGAAAGACGGGGGTTCATGGCGAGAATAGACAATTTCTTCGACAAGCACTGCCCGTTGAGGCGGTGAGCCTTTGGGTTGAGTTTTCAGGAAGAGAACCTGACCCAGCACCGCTACATCCAGCGCATCACTAACCACCTGCTGTTGAAGTTCACGGGCTTGTTTTTGTAAGGTTTGCAACAGCTTACGTTCAGCCTTGAGGCGCTGGTTCAGTTTTTCGTAATGGGCAACCTGTTTGGGATTCACCGGCGCTAGCGCCATATCCAGCTTGGCAAGATCGGTGGTGAGTTCTGCGATCGCCTGCTTCTCAGGTTTGAGCTTGAGTGTGGCGATATATTGGGCAAAACTGCGTTCTAAAAGTTCTTTGACTTCATTAATACTGTGGGTTTGTAGCAGGTTGAGCACCATTCCGTAGGTGGGCGTAAATTGGCTCACTAGGGGTTCTGCTTGCTTAAGCGCCAACGTAGCCGCATCTTTAGCCCCTTCAAACCGAGTTTGCGCCGTGACCACATAGCCCTGCTCATCCATCCCCCGCCGTCCAGCCCGCCCGGCCATTTGCAAAAACTCGGCAGCTTTGAGGAGACGATGACCGCGATCAGTCCGTTTAGAAATCGCCGAAATCACAGTAGTTCGTGCAGGCATATTAATCCCGGCGGCCAAGGTTTCCGTGGCAAAAACCACCTTCACCAAGCCCAATTGAAAGAGTTCTTCTACCAACCCCTTCCAGGCAGGCAACACCCCCGCATGGTGGGCCGCGATCCCTCCCATCAGCGGTTCCACCTGCCCGACCCGCGCCGCACTGGGATTCCACGCCAAAAACTCCTCCACGCGCCGCCGAAGTTCAGCTGCTTCTGCCCCAGATACCAACGGTAAATCGTCCACCTGCTCAATCGCTTTATCACACCCCCGCCGACTGAAAATAAAGAAAATCGCGGGCAACATATCTCTCGATTGCAACTGCTTCACCGTCTTGCGTACCGAGGGGCAGTCTTCTTTGCGTAAACGCTGTTTGGCTTTACCTCCTTTGGGTTTAAGACGGGGATTAAGGCGCTGCTGCTTGGCATCTAACAGGGGGAACAAACCCTTGAGATTACTGAAGTGAAAGTCCAACGGCACTGGCCGAAAATCCGATTCAATTAGTTGTGTGGGCCCATGCACTTGGGCAATCCATTCCGTCAATTCCGCAGCATTGGCAACGGTTGCTGAGAGGGCTACCAACTGCACTTTAGGTGGACAATAAATAATGGATTCTTCCCAAACCGTACCCCGTTGGGAATCATTCATGTAGTGACATTCATCCAAAACCACCGCTTCCACATGTTCCAGGGACGTCCCCACTTGACCAATGGGTGTGCCGTAAAGCATATTCCGAAAAATCTCGGTGGTCATGACCAAAACCGCCGCATCTCGGTTAACTGAAGTATCCCCAGTTAAAATCCCCACATTCTCAGCACCAAACTGCTCACGAAAGTCTCGGAATTTTTGATTGGAGAGGGCCTTGAGGGGCGTGGTATAAAAAACCCGTTTTTGCGTCGCCAGCGCCCGATAAATTGCATATTCTCCAATCAGAGTTTTACCCGAACCGGTGGGGACACAAACCACCACAGATTGACCCGTATTGAGGGCTTCAATGGCTTGGAGTTGAAAGGAGTCGAGCGCAAAGGGAAACAAGTCACTAGGCTCTAAGGAATGGTCAGAAGTGGGGGTGATATTCACGCAACGCTCGGGGCTGTTAAATTAAATACTCAGGCCTCATCACTGTAGAGTTGACTTCCCCTAGTGATGCCTGTTGGGTTAGGTGTGTTCTCGCTCATCTCCTTAACGTTTTTGTAACGAAATTGTGGTGACACGCCCTAAAGCAACCTAGGCTAATTTTTATATTAAGTAATTGAGACCAGTCTCTATTGTAGAGTGCGAATTGGTTGCAGAATGTTAAGGATACAATTTTTACAGACAACTGTTTTTTATAGATAGATAAGTCTGCATACCTTGCTCTGATAGAATCATGAATCTCTATCTGCACCTCAGACAAGCTCAACGCCAACGGGTCAGTGATGGTCGGGTTTGCCCAATTTTTAGCACTATTTCAGGGTACGATTGCCTCCTCGTTTTAATTTGGCCCCAACTCGGAGATTTTGATAGCCTCGAATATGCTTGGTGGTTACAGCGGGAGCACACCCGTTTGCAAGCAGCCAAGATTAAGATTTGTGCTGTTGGAATCGGAGATCGCGCCGCTGGGCAAAAATTTTGCGACTACACTGGTTTTCCTGCCGCGTCTCTCTGGGTTGACCCTACCGCCCAGCTCCATCAGGATTTAGAGCTATATGCAGGATTACAAGTTGCGATTCCTGGTTTAAGCCCCGGAGTGAAAGCTTGGACAAATTTGTTGTTGATGTGTGCAGGACTGGGTAGTCCTGGCACGTTAAAAGAAGTCTTTCGGGGCTATCGCGGCGACAAACACGCCCCCCAGCTCATTGGCCCCGAAGAAACCGTTAAAGCTGGCCCCCTACCACCTCTGACAGGTTCAGTATTTAATGCCGCCGGAGGCAGCGGCTTTCAGCGCCCCTTTGAATTGGCTACCCTGCGCTTGCGCAACATGACTGAGGTTCTGAGCCATTGGTCAACTTACGTGAGCGATCCAGCCTATCTGACTCAGCGGGGGGCAACATTTTTGTTTGATGCCCAAGGTGAGCGGCTTTATGAACACCGCGATCGCGGTATTTTAGGCTTTGCGGAGAACATGAGCGAACCGCTCTCGTTCTTGTGGGCAATGGCAAATTAGGGTGTGTCGTCAGTAAATACCAGAGGCCTTATGGGACAGACAATTGAGTACTCAATACAAACAGGGAAAAGTGCTGCTCACCCTTATTTTTATGTCCAAATCCGTTGCAAGTTGAGGCTAAACCCCGGCAATATCCCTTCCCCAGACAGCGTTTGTGGATTCTCTAACACCTCCACCGCCTGCCCCGGACGATAAATTTCTACCCGCTTATTTTTGGGGTCAATTAGCCAGCCAAGCTGTGCTCCATTTGACCTGTATTCTTCCATTTTGGTGCGGAGATCTTTGAGGGTATCGGTCTTAGAGCGCAACTCCACAACAAAGTCTGGACAAAGCGGGATAAATCCATCTTGCTGTGCGGGAGTTAGAGCATCCCAACGCGCTTGGCTAACCCAAGATAGGTCAGGTGAACGATTGGCCCCACTCGGTAACTCAAAGCCAGTCGAAGAGTCAAAAATCTTACCAGGAATATTACTGGCCTCACGCCAGATCCCCAGTTGGATAATCAACCTAGCGTTACGATCGCCAGTAGTGCCGCCAGTCGGTGGATTCACGATGAGTTCTCCAGTTGCAGTGCGTTCGAGGCATAGCTCACGGTTCGCTGCTGCCAGCGCTGCAAACTGCGCTCGCGTAACCAAAAGCGTGAGTTGATGGGGAAGTCGTAGATATAGAGGAGGGGCTTGAACCACACGCTTAACCTCATGCCAGGGGTTTCAGTTCTTTCATTGTAAGGGGGAGAATAACACAGCCTTCGGGGGCGCAACCCCTAAAAACTCTATGGGATAATTCTCAAACCCTGCTAATTTTCCCCAACCCACTGGTGAATAATGCCGAATAGGAAATTCGGCTGCATCCAGAAGCGGATCTGGGATAATGACCCTGCCGGATTGAGCGACTGCATCAACAATGAATCATGCTTCTCCCCCTGCTGGTTGGCAATTTTGGATCGATCGCGGCGGTACCTTCACCGACGTTGTTGCTCGGAAACCGAATGGAAAAATCCTGATCCATAAACTCCTCTCAGAAAACCCCGAGCAATATACCGATGCGCCAATTCAGGGGATTCGAGAGCTGCTAGAACTTGCCGCTGATGACCCTATCCCTACAGAGGCGATCGCAGCGATTAAAATGGGTACCACTGTTGCTACCAACGCGCTGCTGGAACACAAAGGCGATCGCGTTGTGTTTGTCACGACCCAAGGCTTTCGAGATGTCCTACGCATCGGCTATCAACACCGCCCCGATATCTTTGCTCAAAAAATTGAGCGCCCCTTGATGCTCTATGAGCAAATTATTGAAGCCTCGGAACGCATGGATGCTCAAGGCCAAACCGTGCAGATGTTAGACAGTGCAAGGGTTCAACAGGATTTACAAGTGGCTTTTGATGTGGGGATTCGTAGTTGTGCGATCGCGCTGATGCACGGTTATCGCTATCCCCAGCATGAGTTACAAATTGCCGCGATCGCTCAAGCGATCGGCTTTACGCAAATCTCCGTTTCCCATCAAGTCAGTCCCCTGATGAAACTGGTGAGTCGCGGTGATACCACCGTTGTGGATGCCTACCTTTCCCCCATTCTGCGGCGTTACGTCGATCGCATTGCTGAACAATTGCAATCCTCCACCCCCCTTACCAAGGGGGGCAGAGGGCATAAATCAATCCTCTCAAAGGAAGATAGGAGCAATCGTTCTGACCCCCCCCTTTCAAAGGGGGGCAGGGGGGATTCTACAATCCTTACCAAGGGGGGCAGGAAAGATCCACCCCAACTCCTTTTCATGCAATCCAATGGCGGTCTCACCGACGCCACCCAATTTCAGGGCAAAGACAGCATCCTCTCCGGCCCTGCTGGCGGCATCGTTGGAGCCGTCAAGACTTGTGCGATCGCAGGCTTTAGCAAAATCATTGGCTTTGATATGGGCGGTACCTCCACCGATGTCACCCACTACGCAGGCGATTATGAACGTACTCTAGAAACCGAAATTGCAGGCGTCCGTCTGCGCACGCCGATGATGGCAATCCATACCGTAGCGGCAGGAGGCGGCTCAATTGTGCAGTTTGATGGGGCGCGATATCGGGTGGGACCAGAATCTGCTGGAGCCAATCCGGGCCCAACA
>JAAHHN010000075.1 GCA_010672165.1 Spirulina sp. SIO3F2
TCACAAATGAAATCAAAGCTCAACAAACTTGAACCCAGGACATATGCTGACTTGGTAGATGCTATCGAGCAATCTTTAGGTTCGGTCACTACAGAAGATATCCAAAACTGGTTTTCTCACTGTTGTTACTGCTCCTCATCTATTTGAAAAGGGCTGTATGCTCAAGAAAATCATTGGTGGTTTGTTGTTGGCTGCGGGTTTAGGTGTGGCAGCAGTGGGGATTAAGCCTTTGGTGATACCCAGTCGGTCTGAACCTGCCTCAACCGAGAGTCGTACTGGCGCAATCATTGGGCTTCTGGGTTTACCACTGGGTGCAGCAGGCGTATGGCTGTTATTGAGTTCCAGTTCGGCCCAATCCAAAACTAAAGCGACTCCGCCTGCTTTGACGCCAGCAGAAGCCTCTGCTCTATGTAAAGGAGGTCGCTATGAGATCCGGGGTACAGGGGGTCTTGAAATTCCGATTTTTACTTTTTTGGTTGATGATATCCCAAAAGCCAGGGCTTTGCTTCAGGATATGTATGTGGGGTTTGATGTTCGGTTTGATGCAACGGGCCAACTGGCGTTTCATCTTGAAATTCCCGATCGCAAAATGACGCCTTGGTCTATTCCAATCGCTTACGAAGATCTTGAGCGGCTGAAAGCGGGCTCGGAAATGCTGGGTGGCTGTGTACCAATTGTTACGGATGGCAAAGGTGAATCCATTGATCTCAAGGACTTTGCGATGGATATTACCTATGATTGGGGCCGGGCTTATTGCAAAGCCCGTAAAGCATTTGATACGAACGCAATTGAAATTGCAGGTCAATTATTACTGCCGTTTTTAGACGCAAATCCCAAGCAAGTTCCAGCAGCTCATCATTTGTTTGGACGTTGTTCAAAGCAACTCGGGGGCATTGATACTGCGATCGAATATTACGGCCGGGCGATCGCTATTGCGGTCAATGCGATGGGAACTCAGTTGCTCCCGATGGCGGCGGGGATGCTGTCAGATATGGGTGTTGCATTTAAGCAAAAAGGAGATATTCCACGTGCCATTCATTGCCTCCTCCATTCCCTGACACTCCGGCCCAACCATCCTGAAGCTTTACTAACGTTTGTGACGCTATTTGGTCAGGAGCCGGAGCTCATTGTTTATGGTCTGGCACGGGTTTCGGTGATTGACCCACAAAATGCCTTGGTGGCAAAAGTGATTCAAGGCTTTGCGCCGAGCCTAAAAACTACTCCTGAGCAGCTCCGAGCAAGGGTGCAGCGCTGTGCCGAGGGCAAGGTTGATCTGAGTCATTGGCCCTTTGCGCGGGAGGAGTTCAAAACCTACCAGAGCTTTAAGGCGGGTTTGGATGATGCGAGCCGGGTGGCAACTAAACCCCGTGTGCCTGCGAGTGCTCTGGGTTAAGCATGAACGAGGGGAAGTCTGGTTGAGGCATTCCCCTGTTTTTACCCCAAATCTGTCGGGGTCAGCACAGGGGATAGCTGAGGTGCTGAGTTTATGGGCGATCGCCATAAAGTTGGCTGAGTTTGGCAATGTGTTCTTGGTGGCGTTGGCGGACGGAGGCAGGGGCGATGATTTCGCAGTCGGCGTAGTAGGGGGCGATCGAGCGGAAGAACCAAAAGGTGTTGATTACGCGACGTTTAACCCAGCGATAATCATCACGGATTTCATCAGCAATATCATCCGGTTTTGGTTCATAAGCTTTTTTCAGCCAGCCATATAAGTGTAATTGCACTTCTACTTCATCAAACCCCTCTCGCCAGGGTTCCTCGATCGGTAAGAGGTATTTATTCTGCATTCTGTCCAGACGAAAGCAACGATGGTGTTGGAGTTCCGGGATATCTTCACTATCAATGATTTCCTTACACCAAGTTTGTAAGTACAATCGCTTTTCATAGAGCTTTATTTGAGCAAAGCGCACAGTAAACACCAAGGTCTCATCCTGAGAATTTTGGTAGGTCAGCAGGAAAGGTTGCTGATGCTCAATGAGCTGATTGAGCCGTACTCGCACACTTTCAGTTGTTTGGTCAATGGTTCTGAGTAGTTCTTGCTTAAGGGGCATTTCTAGCGCACCACGCTCTAATAAAAGAGACATAAGGACTTGAGCGTGGTCGGGATGACCAGCATCAATAAGGTTTTTGAGGGCTTGTCGGAGAGATTCTATTTGAACACGGTTGAGTTGAAAGGGTTGGCCCACTGACAGCTCTCCTTGGGCGATCGCCCCCAACAGCCCAGAAACACTAGGTTTTTTGCCCCAATAGATCTGGTTCTGTTCGGCGATCGCTTCGAGCTTTTCTTTAGTTCCCGGTGGAACTGATAGTGTGATTGTGTCTTTTTTGCGAGGCATCTCAAAAAATGTAATTACATTTGCTTGCACTCCGACTTTTTTTGTGCCACTATAAGCATATCGCAATGACAAACCCTGTTTGGAGCGACAAATGGCAAACTATTCCATTACACTCAAGCCTGTTTATTCCTGTCCGGCGGATGAAACACCCGAGGGCGTCAAGTTGCCGGAAGGCTGGCAATTGGCTTGGCATCAAGCGGAAACTTACAAGGCGCTGCAAAATCCGGATATCGACGTGGTGTTTAACACAGCGATGACGGGGGATGGTAAGAGTCTGGCGGCATATTTAAGCGTGTTGCAAGGTCAGGACTACGCGATCGGGCTGTATCCCACCAATGCCCTGGCACGGGATCAGGAAATGCAGATTCAACATTACATTGAGATGTTTCCTCCCCAACCCAAGCCACCACGGGTTAATCGGTTGAGTGGGCCAGAATTAGAGATTTATGCCGAGCAGGAAAGTCTTAAAAAAGGAAGCGCGATCGCTTCTCGCTCATCGCAATCGGAAGTGCTTGTTACAAATCCTGACATTTTCCACTATCTTCATCGGGGAAAATACCTCCTTCCTGGCAAAGAAAATCCAGACAAGCTGTGGAACCGTATTGATAAAGATTTTGATGTCTTTATATTTGATGAATTTCATGTGTTTTCTGCACCACAAATTGCAGGTGTTTTGAACACCATGCTGCTTATTCGCGCAACGAATCGTTGCAAAAAATTCTTGTTTCTGTCGGCAACCCCCAATGACAGTCTTCTGGCTCGTTTCGAAGCGGCTGGATTCCGCACCCATGTGGTCAACCCCATTGCTGCCAAGATGTATCAATTCCCTGACGATGCAGCCGCAGTCACTCAACTCACCCAACGCCATTGGCGGCCGGTTGCTCGGGCGATCGACCTGGAATTTATCTCGCTAGAACCAACCGGCCAAGCCTCTGAAACATGGCTCAAGGAACATCAAGCCCAGATTCTGGCGTATTTTCAGTCTCACCCCCATAGTAGAGGGGCGATCATTCTCAATTCGATCGCGGCCGTAAAACGACTAACCCCCATCTTTAAAGAACTATTCGCACCCTACGGTCTAACAGTTCGAGAAAATACAGGCTTGTCTGGTTCTACAGAAAAGGCGACTTCGTTGGATGCAGATTTAGTCATTGGCACGAGCACGATCGATGTGGGGGTAGATTTTAAGATTAACTTCCTTATTTTTGAGTCTGCGGATGCGGGGAATTTTATTCAGCGCTTGGGGCGGTTGGGTCGTCATGATGAGGCTCAAAAAGATAAACCTTTTCAAGGCTTTAAGGCCTATGCATTAGTGCCGAACTTTTTTGTGGGACGACTGTTTGAGATGAAGGATGCACCGTTAGCCACAGGGCAAGTGTGCGATCGCATTTCTTTTCATGATCTCATTCATGATAACTATCGTTCAATCAATAGTTTTGAGGACTACTATCGCAAGTGGGGTATGGTTCAGTCGGCTGATATTTTATTGAGCTTGAAGCGTAAAGAACTGAAGTCTCAATACAAAGACAGTTGTGAGCAGTTTGGTGCAGACTGTCAGCAGGTTTTTCGGCAGAGCTTTGGTAAAGTCTTTTACAATATTAATGAGTGGAAGCAAGAATGGGGAAAGGAGAAGAAGGGAAACCCGATTGCGGAGAATGCCAAGAGTTTTCGGGGGTCGAGTCCGTTGCTATGTGGGCTGTATGACCTGACGGAAAAATATGCAGGCGATCGCTTCAAGACCTATGAGTTGCCCGGAATTTTGAGCAATCTCAACATTGAGATGTGGACGAAAAAAGCCTTCTTAGATGAACTCGATGCCACAGCCCAGCGTTTGGGAGAGCCAATCGCCAAGGGACGGTTTCGCCATTGTTTGGGCTTTATGAAGCTCCAGGGTTATCGGGAAGAGCGGCTGAACTGGACGTTTACGTATCCAGATGATTTACAGCCTGTAGCTGATGCCTGGCGGGTGCAGGTGTTGCGAGGGGTGCAGGTTTGGCAGCCCGATAATGTTTGGATTGGGTCGATCAATCGACAGTTACGAACTCAGGCGCTGGTTTGCTTTGTTGTGCGCAAGCCGATGCGGGAGGTTAGGGCAAAGCTCCAATTGCCGATGCATTTTCAGATTTATCCGATTAGTGATGCTGGCTCTGTCCATGACGCCTCTGCGCCCTATGCGATCGCGTTTGGTCAGTCGGCGCTGTTGCTGGAGACGTTGGCGTATCGCGTTAAGGGCGAGGGGGGTGAGTTATGGATTGCATAGCTCACGTTGTTGGAAAAAAGGGTGGAGAGAGAAACGTCCACTTGCTGAGATATATCGCATTTTTTCAATCCCTCATAGGGATTAGGTTTGATTACCAGCCAGAGATTTGCATATTTTCTCTCTCCTTAGCTATGATTCTAGTATGTCTGACCACATGTACGCATATTGATTCTTCCTAAAATTCAAGAGGAAGGGCTTTATCTCGTTAATGCTATATGGTCTCAGGCTAGTGGACGTTACTATCCTATTCCAAATCTTATATGCTTGCCCACAATCCTTCCCCTGAACATCTCCGCTTAATCATTAATCGTCTAGAAGCGAGGCTAGACAAGCTTCAGCGCCAACTGGGAGAAAGCGAATATAAGGAAGAGCAGCAAGATGCTCGAATTTCTGCAATTGAACAAGAAGTCAATGATCGTCAAATTCAGACGGATTGGAACACATCTCAGATACAAGGTTTGATGTATCTCGAAGGTCGAAACCAAGAGCTAGAAGAGCGTTGTAGCTATTGGGAGCCCAATGACTAAAATAGAACATAGGTACAGAAAATTATTGATGCCACTATGACCGTTCAAATTCTGCGCAAAAAATTCACGGTGGGGCAGTACCACCAGATGATCGAATCGGAGATCTTGACCGATCGCGATCGGGTTGAGCTACTCCAAGGAGAAATTGTTGAAATGTCACCGGTTGGCTTCAAACACGCGGCTTGTGTTGACCGCCTGAATGATTTGTTGGCGAGAGGTCTAGGCGATCGTGCCATTGTTCGGGTTCAAAGCCCGATCCAACTGAGTAATGATTCCGAGCCACAACCAGATATCGCCATTCTGCGACGACGGGATGATTTTTATGGGCAGGGTCATCCCCAACCCCCAGATATTTTCACGTTGATTGAAGTCTCAGACACAACCGTTAAATATGATCGTGAAAAAAAATTGCCGCTCTATGCTCAAGATGGTATTCCCGAAGTTTGGATTGTGGATCTAACTACTCAGATTGTGGAGCGCTATACAGCACCCAGTCAATCCGGCTATCAGCAAACTCAAACCCTGACTCGTCAACAATCTATTAATCTGCAAGCCTTCCCAGACATTATTCTCTCAATTGTCCAAATTCTGGGTTAAACCCAACCCGAAAGGAGTTCAAAATATGAGTAAAATTGAACCCATAGATGACTACATCACGATGCTAAGTGCAATCAAACAACGTATCCGAACTGCACAATATGCAGCGCTCAAAACGGTCAACACCGAACTGATCGCACTCTATTGGGATATTGGTCAAACCATTGTTAATCGCCAAGCAGGTGAAACGTGGGGAAAGTCTGTTGTGGAAAAACTTGCGAAAGATCTACAATCTGAGTTTCCAGGTATAAGTGGCTTTTCGGCTCGAAATATCTGGAATATGCGCAACTTCTACTTGACTTACCGAGAAAATGAAAAACTGCAACCATTGGTTGCAGAAATTGGTTGGACGCATAATCTTGTGATCTTTCAAAAGTGTAAAGATGACTTGGAGCGTGAGTTTTATATTCGAATGACACGTAAATATGGTTGGACAAAAAATGTCTTGATCCACCATATTGAGAATCAGACCTATGAAAAAACACTTCTGAACCAAACTAACTTTGACGCAAATCTGACGGAGGAGATTCGTAACCAAGCCAAACTCGCTGTTAAGGATGAGTATACCTTTGACTTCCTAGACCTCAGTGATGAATATAGTGAACGCCAGCTTGAAACTGAGATTCTGAAGCGGGTTGAGCCATTTTTACAAGAAATGGGAGGTATGTTTGCTTTTATTGGCAGTCAATATCGCTTAGAAGTTAGTGGCAAAGAGTTTTTCATTGACCTCGTTCTTTATCACCGTCAACTCAAATGTTTAGTTGCAATTGAACTCAAAACGGGTGAGTTTTTACCTGAATACGTCGGTAAAATGCAATTCTATTTGTCTGCACTGGATGATCTTGCCAGAGTTGTAGATGAAAACCCCTCAATTGGCATTATCCTCTGCAAAGCCAAGGATAGAACAATCGTTGAATATACGCTGCGCGATTCCAATAAGCCAATTGGAGTTTCTACTTATCAAGTCGTCTCCGCAGTTCCCCAAGAACTCAAACCCCTTTTACCTGCACCCGAACAAGTCGCCAAGCTGCTTGACAGTATTGAATAGTACGAATTGTATTCACCCGAGGAATCGCTATGTCTAATTCTAATCCTTCCCCTCCCCAAGAGCCAGATGATTTTGATAACTTTGAGTTTGACGATGCTTGGCTGCATGAAGATTTCGGTCTGGATGAAGCAAGCGATCGCACAGTCAAGCCCACAACCAAAGAACTCCTCACGCTCAAACTGCTGCGTGAAGCGATTCAGGCTCAGAACCCAGACGATGAAGTCATGCGAGACTTTGCAGAAATGGTCTTGCCCAATCTGCTGAAGTACACCATCGGCGTCACAGCCAAAGGCGGCAAATTCTTTGCAGAATATCTCGATCGCGTCGTCAGCCCCAAGCGTATTGCTGAAGGCAAACCCCCCATCCGTCGAGACAATGCCGCCGATCAATCCCTCAATACCCATCTGCTCAATGGGCTATTCCCTGCCAACCTCATTGAGCGCAGACTTCAAGAGCTAGATACCACTGTTAACCGTGTAGTTCACAACCAAGAACGCCGATTTGCAATTGCTGGCTTTGTCTTACATGATTTTGAAAAGTTTGACTATCGCCTGATTCCTAATACTCCAGACTATCTCATTAATCATGGTGATGAACTGAATCGAAATGTCCGACAGATCTCTGTAGACAGTGATTCTGAATATGATCAGAAATTATGCGAAATTTTTGAATCAACTATTGAATATAATCGAGAACTTTTTGGATTCTTGGTTCCAGCATTGAGTCTGGACGATTTCTTGTTTCCAGCAAATCTAGAAGAATGGAATAATTATTGTGATGATCTTCTTTACATCGCCTGTAATGCTCAACGGAAACAAGATACTAATTTAAACTTAGGAGAAGGTGGATTGGCACCAAAGATGAGAGGGAGAACTTTGAATGTTCTTTCTGATCTTGCTTGTCTTGCAGATCGACTCTCCTCAATCATCAAACATCCACAAGATGTAAGAAAAACAGATTCAAAAAAAGATTCACTTTGGGAAATCATTCATTTACTAGGGGGTGGTGAGCTCAAATTTACCTATCACGCGATCGCAGAGAACCGGGGTGTGTTAACGAATGTCGTCAACAATGCCCTCGTGGATGCCCATACTGCCCTCAATACTTCAGACCAAAAACATTACACACCACTGCTGTATCTCCCCACTGGGGTGATTTATCTTGCCAGCCGTGATGCTCCCACGGTTAAACCTGAGACTTTGCCCGATCGCGTTGTTGCCATCATTAAAAGCCTGTGTGCTGGGCAGCTCCGTCTGCGTCAAACCGGGTTTGGTCGAGACGGTAAGGGCATGAAATATGCAGATTATTACAACCTATTCTTTGATGACGCAGGCTTAATGCAGGTGGCCTTAGCCGCAACCCTCCGGATTTTAAACCCCAATAAAGCATCTGTTGCCACAAAACGTAGCGAAAATCTGGTGAAGTTTCAGAATCAGGGAGTACTTTCCGCTGACTATAATTTCACATTTAGTGATGATATTCGGATTGATCAACTCGCTGAGTTTGGTGACTTGATGAGCCGTAAGATTTGGGGTGAACGGGTCAAACAGCTCGAAGGTATAATTAAACAACGGACTAAAGATCGCAAGAAGCAGAAAGATTTACCAGAGTTACCCACTATTTCATTAGAAGTTTTACCTAGCGCGATCGTTCACAAAGTAGCCGATTTTTGGGGACTCTCTGAATATGGGCCTCAAATTCGAGAAATTCAACGCATTAACGAAACCCTCAAGGAACTAAAACTCAAGGGAAATTCAGGTGGTGTGCCCTATGAATGGTATTTTTTGGCAGCTCAGTTCCTGGCCAAGCATCCAGGCATTGAAGACTTACGCGAAACCTGTCGGGATGTGATTAACCATGTGACGCAATTAACACAACCTGTGGTTGCACAATACGCGATCGCGGATGGCTGGGATGATGTGCGGGCATGGGTTAACACGGTGGTGATGCTGCCAAGTCAAACCCAACAATCAGCGGTAGCTGGCCAGACAGATATCTTTGCTAAAGAGCTGGCTTATTACAATGCAGCTAAGAAGCCGGGCCGTGGTCGTCAGATGATTTGCTCGATTTCCCATTCACCCTATTCAGTGGATGAGCAAATGGAATCAGCCGTGCTGTTTACCCCCCAGGTATATACCAATAAGCAACATTTGGGCGGCTCTAATGCCAAGCGTAATATCTCCAGTATTGCAGGCATTGAAATGATGCTTCGGCAGATTCTGATGAATCAAACTCAGGCAGTGGGTAAACGCTTTGAGGATGGCAAATATCGTTATCTTTATTTCTACCCGACCTATTACTTCACGCCAGAAACCAACACATTTTTGCAAAAAGCCTATGGTGATATTGCCCAAACTCGCTTTGACACCCAGATTCGGAATCACTTCATCAGCAAGCAGCTCCAGGCAAATTTCAGCCGAGAGAGATATCAAACCGTTGACACCTTTTTAATGGAGGAAAATCTAGCCCAACGGAAACAATTACCAGATGATGACCCTAACCATAAAAAAGATCGTACTTTTAAATTAGCGTATCCCGAAGATAAACCCCTGACTTTCTATTTCATGGCCCTACCGCCAGGACGAGATAGCACAGATACGGAATCCTGGGTGATGCCCAGTTGGTTAGCCTTCGCATTTCCCATGATTTTAGATGTCAAAACAGTGGTGTCTGAATCACCGATTCCACCGTTTACAGATGGTGCAGAGTTTGAAGAAAGTGTCTTTCTTGATAGTGCGCCCCATGCTTTTCGGACGCTGGTGGGGCGCGATCGCTTCCGACTTGATGCCATTCTGGAAAGTTGGACAGAAGCTAATGGCCTCAAACGTCCTGCCCCACTCAATATCTTGACGGCTGCTTATGCCATCCACATGGACGTCAATGCCAAGCAGGGGAAAGGTGGCTATGACGCCAATTGGGGCAAGTTTACTGAATTGGCTAAAGACATCGAAACCAGTCCACTTTATGTTTTTAGCTATTTAGCAAAGTGGGGCCGAGGATTGAAAGCCGATGCCCCCAGTCCACCGAAAATCCGGCTCTATGCCCATCACTTTTACCCCTGCTTTGACCCCTACGCAACTTATCAATTCAATGAGGAAAAATGGTCTATGACTGCTGAGTCTCCCTTAAATCATCCCCATAAACTGACTGAATTATTCCGTGAATTTTATCGAGCAAATAAACGCTACAACCCTAAAGCAAATGCGGTCTTGAAGCCGATCGATATTGCGGCAGAGACGATTCTCAAAGCAGAATCCAGTATGTTTCAGGGTGAAGCTCTGGTCGCCGTTGTGGCAGCTGAGGTGTTCAAGCTAATGGATCGGGTTCATGCTTCCACCGCAGAAGGCCGCTGGGTGATTAGCGATCGTGAAAAAGAACGTCAGAAAGTGCTTGAATTCGCTCAATATTTTGTCACCGATGTTTTTGATGGTGCGTTTGCTGGCGATCGCGCCCGCCTTGCTGGCCGTCAAATCAATCTTATTCGAGATACCTGTGAATTTCTCTATCGTCTAGAACAAGACAAAGAAAATCAAACTGAAAAAGACCGTAAAGAGGCGCAAACTAAGGAGGAAAAATGAAATTCTTAGACGCTAATCAATCATACACATTTAGTAAAATATTTGATCTGAGTGCAGGAATTGACGAAATCAGTTCTGACTTTGGTTATTCTTTTGCTCAAACCAAGCTCAACCGATCGCAGTTCCAAGGTAAGCTAGAAAGACTCAGAGAACTCCGAGAACGAATTGAAGAAATTTTACCTTTTGTTATCCTTAGTACAGAGATGGCCCGTCGTGAAATTCTTATTTCGAGAGTTATCACTGAAGTTGTCCATTATACACACGCTCAACTTCGTATTGAATATCCCCTAAAAGTTTCCGAGCAGCTTCAGGGCAGTCTTGACTATTTGCTTAGAAAAGAGAATCAAGTCATTGTTATTGAAGCTAAAAAAGAAGACTTTGTCGGTGGGATGAAGCAACTTGCTGTCGAAATGATTGCTCTTGATCAATGGATTGAGTCTGATCAGGAAGTTCTCCTTGGTGCTTTGACTACAGGGAATCTCTGGCAGTTTGCTCAACTCAATCGTACCGAAAAAAAAATTGAGCAAGGTTTAGAGAACTATCGTGTTCCGGAAGACGTTGAGCCGCTACTACGAATTCTTATTCAAGCTCTTTTCTAGTCATTTACTATCCTACTCTCTCAAGATCAAATATTATGAAATTCCTCAAGACCCTTGACTCTAAATTCTTCCACCCTGAAATCCCTTACAAACCGATGGGGAAATATGCACATTTTCTAACAGTACGAGTAACAGAATCATACCCACTCTTCCAAACTGATGGAGAACTCAACAAGGCACGGGTTCGTGCAGGGATTGACGATAAAACCACGATTAGTCGCCTCTCCATGTTCAAGCGGAAGCAATCTACACCTGAGCGTTTAGTCGGGCGTGAATTGCTCCGTGCCTACGAACTTTTGACACCCGAAGAATGTGAATATAACGTTGCTTTTGGTAAAAACAACCCAGACTGTATTATCTACGGCTTTGCAATTGGAGATGCTGGTTCTGAAAAGTCAAAAGTGCTTGTGGATACGGCTTTTTCGATCACGGCTTTTGATGAGTCTCATGAAACTTTCACATTGAATGCACCCTATGAAAGTGGAACAATGTCCTATAAAGGAGAAGTTACCAGTCGAATTAACCAGCAAGATCACATTCGCCCACAAGTTTTTTTTCCCAGCATTGTTACACTCAAAGATCCAACAGAAGCAAGTTTCCTGTATGTTTTTAACAATATCCTAAGAACTCGCCACTATGGTGCGCAAACCACTCGTACAGGTCGGGTGCGCAATGAAATTATTGGTGTGGTTTTTGCGGACGGTGAAATCGTTAGTAATTTACGGTGGACTCAGGCGATCTATGATTATATGCAGTCAAACCAGATGATCAAGCTGCCTGAGCCACTAGATGAAGATAATGTTTATAAGGCTGCGATCGCCTCTATTCAAAACTTAATGAGTGAAGAGTTTATTGTTCACAGTGATTTCATTGGTGACAATTTCCAAGCACTGCTAACTGAAGCGAAATCTTTTACAGCAAGTGAAGAAGGAATCAAATCGATTCTGCAACAGGCAGATAGTGAAGCGAAAGCCTACGCAGATAAACATATTGAGAAGAAGAAAAAGTAAGGAGCCGCATCATGACTTATGTCTATCGTTGCACCATAGAACTCCACGATAGTCTCTACTACGCCACGCGGGAGATCGGGCGACTGTACGAAACTGAGCCTGTGCTGCATAACTATGCGCTTTGCTATGCTCTAGGTTTAGTTGACAGCGCAAAGTATGCAACCACTGTCTCTGAGGAAAACAGTTACCGTTACTTTTGCCCTACCCAAGTTCCGCTGTATAAGGAGCATCTCATACCTCTCAATGAACAGGGGATTTATGTAACTCCTGCTAGAGCTGTGCGGCATACTGCTGTGCTTAACACCTGGAAGTATGCAGATAATCGCTATCACGTAGAGATGAAAAAGACTCAGAAAAATATTCCGAGTTTTGGTCGAGCGAAAGAGATTGCGCCTGAGAGTCAATTTGAGTGTTTTATCATTTCCAAGCAGCCACTCAACTTCCCCCGTTGGATTCGGTTGGGTAAGTGGATGAGTAAGGCTGAGGTCACGATCAAGGAACTCCAAATTCAGAAGCGATACTCTGCTCAAGAATTTACTGTTGCCCATCCCCTCAATCCACTGGATGTTATGTTCACTAACCAGGTGATGAGTTATGACACGATCAATATGCCTCCCGTTAGCCTGATTCGGAACGTACGAATGATTGGTGACTATTACACGTTCTCGAATTTGAATGAGTCGTTGAAACTGCCAATTAATATGGAGTACCGTTTTGATGGCTAGGATATTGCTTTACACCCACTACATTAATCCTCATGACGAATCATGAAACCCATCGATCTCACTCAATCCTATACCTTTAGCAAATTTTTCGATCTCAAAGTAAAGACTAAAGATTTAGCTATTGGATTTGGCTATAGCTTTGAGCGCAAAAAACTCAAACTTTCTCAATACTCTGGCAAACTCGATCGCATTGGGCAAACCCAAGAGCGTATTGAAGAAATCTTGCCTTATGTGAGTTTGTCTAACGAGTCAGCGAGACGAGAAGCACTGATTGCACCAATTATTTTTGATCTTGTTCATTACATCAAAATCGAAATCAATATTGAGTATTCAATAAAAGTCAATGATCAACTTCAAGGAACATTAGATTATTTCTTAGAAGCACCGAATCAAGTTTTAATTATTGAGGCTAAAAAGGAAAATCTCGATTTTGGCATGACACAACTCTGTGCAGAACTCATTGCCCTAGATCAATGGGATCAGACGAATGGTCAAACTTACCTAATTGGTGGCATCACCACTGGAAAAATTTGGGAATTCGCCCGACTCGATCGCGCCCGCAAGCACATTGAACAAGGTTTAGAGAGCTACCGTGTGCCTGAAGATATTGAACCGCTAATGCGAATTTTAATTCAAGCCCTTGCTGGATAAGCGCTTTCACTCAGAAAATTTATCCAAACCCCTTCTTACGTTTTTTCTTTTTGGTCTTCTTGACCTGACTCAACAGCTCCGAGCCAAACCCTTTCTGATTTTGCAACTTTAATCGCCGTACTCGCTGAAGTTGGTACTCAGTGACGGCTTGGGCCAGTTCATGTTCTGGATCAATTCGGACATGAGTTAAGGACACAACATTGACAGCCTCATCTTCTGGATCAGACTGAATTCCAACCAGAATTCCACCTTCATCACCCAAGTAAGCAACCGTGTCAACCGCATACCACTGATCTGGTGACAGCGTTTGACCTTGTTTTTTCAATAATTCGCAGCAGTCTTTAGTCAAACGAACATTAAACGGTGTTGCTGCTTCAAGCTTGGCCTTGAGTTCAAGGGCCGCTTCGTAATCGTCAATTGCAAACATTTTCTGTACCGTATCGCTCAAAAATATTATGCCCCATAGTCTTGTCCTCAACCTCACGCCCCAAACACCGATTCCTGTTGGCTACCTCACGGGACGGCATCTCCATGCCCTTTTTCTTACTTTGGTGAGTGCTGTAGACCAAGAACTCGGCGATCGCCTCCACCAGAACCACAGCTACAAAAGCTTTAACCTCAGCCCGCTCCAAACCCCCCATCTGCGCCACCCCAAACCCTTAACCCCCAAACGCAAACTCCAATGGCAGCATAAACACCAAGTCCATGCCGGAACTCCCTGCTGGTGGCGAATCAGCCTGCTCGACGAAAGCCTCTTTAGCCGCTTAACCGCCCTCTGGCTCCAGATTAATCCCCAAAAACCCTGGCATCTCGGTCCCGCTAACCTGCATATCACGAGCATCCTGGGCACACCCCAAGCCACTCAGCCCTGGGCCAACACCTGCCCCTACGGCCAACTCTATGAACAAGCCAGCGACAGCGATCGCAACTTTAATTTTGAATTTGCCACACCCACCGCCTTTCGCCAGAGCCGCCGGGATACGGCCTTGCCCACGCCGCAACTCGTGTTCCAGAGCCTCCAACGCCGCTGGAACCAATACAGCAGCGTGACCTTTACGGATTTGCCCTTGGAGAATATTTTCCCCAGCCATTTTGAACTCAAAACCCGCTGTGTTGAAGACAGCCGCAGTAAGTTTATTGGTTGTGTGGGAACAGCCCGTTATCAACTTTTTGAAACCGCAACACCCACTCAGATTAAGCAACTCAATGCCCTCGCAAACTTTGCTCTCTATTGTGGCGTGGGTCGCAAGACGCCGATGGGGATGGGGATGGTGAGGAGAGTTTAAAGTTCAAAATTAAAAATTAAAAGTTCAAAGTTTGGAGCGAATAGAATCATGGAACGATCGCTAAAATCATTACTAAACTCAAATAAACATAACCTTGAACCCTGCACTTTGAACTTTGAACTAACACCAGTTCCCCTAGCTGCCCTCAACCAATATAGCTACTGCCCCCATCGCTGTTGGCGAATGTTTTGTGCAGGGGAATTTATGGAAAACGAATATACGATCGCGGGGACGGATTTGCATCAGCGGGTGCATACAGTCGGGGCACAGCAGGCGGGGGAAACCTGGGAAGTGCGAGCGATTTGGCTCAAGTCGGAACGGTATGGCCTGACGGGGAAAGCGGATTTGGTGGAGGTGAGCGCGGGGCAATATGTGCCGGTGGAATATAAGCATGGCCAGCGGGGCGACTGGGAGAATGATGCTCTGCAACTGTGCGCCCAGGCCTTGTGTCTTGAAGAGATGATGGGCCAAACCATTCCCACGGGCTATGTCTATTACGCCCAAACCCACCAGCGCCAAGCGATCGCCCTCGACGAACCCCTGCGTCAAGCCACCCTGGAGACAATTGCCACAGTGCGTCAGTTGCTCACCAAAGGCACGATGCCCCAGCCCATCTATAGCAAACGTTGCAAGGGGTGTAGTCTCTACGGTCGCTGTTTACCCCAAGCGGCGAAAAAGGTCGCGCGATATCAAGAGTTGTGAGTTCAAGGTTCAGAGTTCAGGGTTCAAAGTTGGTAATTTCCGGATTCTTCTGAATGGTCAGAACTTTAATTTGTCGGTAATGCTACACGGAGAACTGAACTGAAAAAAACTTTGAACTTTAACCCTTGAACTCTAAACCCATAAAAACTCTGAATCTTGAACCCAAAAAAACTTTAAACTTTAAACCTTGAACTTTGAACTCACAAATGGGCACAGTTTATATCACACATGAAGATGCCTTCATCGGCAAAACAGATGAGCGATTGACCGTTAAAGCCGATCGCAAGAAACTCTTGGATATTCCTCTACTCAAAACAGAAGGAATTGTGGTGCTGGGGCGAGCAACGATTTCGCCAGCAGCCATGGATGAGTTGCTAGAGCGTCAGATTCCCCTGAGTTTTTTGACTGGAACCGGGCGCTACCGAGGGCGGGTGGAACCGGAATTGAGCAAGAATATTTTTGTGCGGCGGGCACAATGGTCAGTGTTACCCGGTTCTGCCCAGGCAGTGCATTGTGTGCAGGGTTTTGTGCGGGGTAAGCTCAAGAACTATCGTCAGTCGTTGCTGCGACGGCAGCGCGAGAATGAGCAGTTGCCTTTAGCAGGAGCGATCGCGCAACTCGATAAAATCATTCCCGCTCTGGAAGCGGTCGAGTCGATCGACTCGCTCCGGGGTCTGGAAGGGGCAGGCAGTGCGGCCTATTTTGGGGTGTTCGACCATCTTATTCGTGCTGAAGCCTTCACGTTTCGCAAGCGGGTGCGCCGACCGCCCACTGATCCGGTCAATGCGTTGCTGAGTCTGGGCTACGCCCTGCTGCGCCATGATGTGCAGAGTGCGGTCAATATTGTGGGTTTTGACCCGTATCTCGGCTATCTCCACACGGAACAATATGGTCGGCCGTCTTTGGCGTTGGATTTGATGGAGGAGTTTCGGCCGTTGATGGTGGATGCGGTGGTGTTGAGTGGGCTCAACAACCAGCGGCTGACCTCGACTAATTTTGAGTCAGAGCCGTTGAGCCGGGCGGTTTCGCTGACTAAAGAGGGCTTGAAAACGTTTTTGCGATTGTATGAACAGAAGAAACAGAAAACGTTCAAACATCCAGTCATGAAACGCAACTGTAGTTATCAGCAGGCGTTTGAATGGCAAGCGCGATTACTTGCTAAATATCTCATGGGCGAAACTGAAATATATCCTCCTCTAATTCTTAAGTAAGTTCAAGGTTCAAAGTTCAGAGTTCAAAGTTAGGAGATATGAGATGGAAATTGAGGAACGGACGTTTGCATTTGCGGTTCGGATGGTAAAGCTTTGCCAGTTTCTGGAGGAACAGCTTGGTGTAGCTAGAACGCTGGCTAATCAGCTTTTGCGCTCGGGGACTTCGATTGGTGCGAATGTAGCGGAGTCTCAAGCTGCCCAGTCTCGGAAAGATTTTATTCATAAACTCGAAATTTCTCTCAAGGAGGCCCGTGAAACTCAGTATTGGCTGCGTCTGCTTATTGCTACGGAGTTAATTTCTATTCAGCGCCTCCAAACACTCTTAGATGAAAGCATAGTAATCACAAAAATCCTAGCCAAAATCGTTATCAGTACCAAGAAGAACATGAACTAACAATTCAACCTTGAACTCTGAACTCTGAACCTTGAACTCATCATGTTTTTTGTGATCACTTACGATATCTCTGAAGATAAGCGCCGAACGAAGGTGCATAGTGTGCTGAAGTCTTATGGTCAGTGGATGCAATATAGTGTGTTTGAGTGTGATTTGACGAAGACGGAATATGCGAAGTTACGATCGCGTCTTGAAAAGCTCATCAAACCTGAAACGGATAGCATCCGATTTTATTCGTTGTGTAGTTGTTGCCAGGGGAAGGTGGAGCGGATTGGGGGTGAGGCAGTGCGGGATGATGAGATTTTCTTTGTGGAGTAGGGCGCGAGGGGTGGGGTGTGGATTTTAGCTTGGGGCTTTGAGAGAGTTGAACAGTTGGCGGGTCTGGGTTTGGGCGATCTTGAGAGAGGCGATCGCCCGCGCACCTTATGGGGCAAGGGTTTGAGCGGTTTTGATGTGAGCGAGGGGAGAATTTTGGGTAAAATGGAGAGGCGATCGCGCAAATGCACCTTGAAAACTAGATATCATCAGGGTTCTGGACGCGGGCTGTTCGAATCATTATGTATCCCTATGAGGGATTGAAACATAAATGATTTCTTCTAAGATGAATCCAGGCGATGTTCGAATCATTATGTATCCCTATGAGGGATTGAAACGTAGCAGGTAGTTCTAAATGAGAGCCTAAGCAAAGTTCGAATCATTATGTATCCCTATGAGGGATTGAAACTTCGTAGCTTCTGGTAGATAAAATCTTTTAGGAGGTTCGAATCATTATGTATCCCTATGAGGGATTGAAACGAATTAAGCATCAGCCCGGATAATGGACATATTCGTTCGAATCATTATGTATCCCTATGAGGGATTGAAACTCAAATCAGATCTGTATAAAGCAGGATCTGATCTGTTCGAATCATTATGTATCCCTATGAGGGATTGAAACGAGCTTTTCCAAGGCGAGTACCTGGGCAGTCATTGTTCGAATCATTATGTATCCCTATGAGGGATTGAAACAGTCCACTGAAAGGGATTGATGACTATCTCTATGCGTTCGAATCATTATGTATCCCTATGAGGGATTGAAACAAAAAAAGGGGACATCATCTGTGATGAATTCGCTTTGTTCGAATCATTATGTATCCCTATGAGGGATTGAAACGTCTGAGCCTTCTATGACGATTCGCCGCTTCCCAGTTCGAATCATTATGTATCCCTATGAGGGATTGAAACACTTTTGGGGAAGCCCAGATTGCAGCGGATAAGGCGGGTTCGAATCATTATGTATCCCTATGAGGGATTGAAACGAGTATCTTGCACCGTTGAAGGGTCAAGATATTGTTCGAATCATTATGTATCCCTATGAGGGATTGAAACGATGAGGAGTGGTGGGGGATTCCACCAAAAGAATGTTCGAATCATTATGTATCCCTATGAGGGATTGAAACGTACCATTTCGCCCCCTTGCGTGGACGGCGCTCTCGGGTTCGAATCATTATGTATCCCTATGAGGGATTGAAACTTGGGCATAATAGTATCGAATTTCTCGAGCAACCGTTCGAATCATTATGTATCCCTATGAGGGATTGAAACCACGACTCGGAAAGGGCGATCGCGCTATAAGTCCCGTTCGAATCATTATGTATCCCTATGAGGGATTGAAACGTAGGCTTGAATACGCTCTTGCTCTTGGAGGGCTCGTTCGAATCATTATGTATCCCTATGAGGGATTGAAACTATTCAGTAACTCCAGGATCAAAGAAGTCAGTGGAGTTCGAATCATTATGTATCCCTATGAGGGATTGAAACGTAAATGGAGTCGTCGCGCTAAGTCTCGTCTTTGTTCGAATCATTATGTATCCCTATGAGGGATTGAAACCTTGTTTGTGTTGACCCAGCGGAAGGCGTCAATGTTCGAATCATTATGTATCCCTATGAGGGATTGAAACCAACATCCGGAAACTCATGCTGGGGTCAGGATGAGGTTCGAATCATTATGTATCCCTATGAGGGATTGAAACAGAATGCCAGATTGATTCTGGCTTCTGCTTCTGCTGTTCGAATCATTATGTATCCCTATGAGGGATTGAAACTTAAAGCTTTCATAATCAGGCAGCAGGTTGCTGAGTTCGAATCATTATGTATCCCTATGAGGGATTGAAACAATCTCGTCACCCGCCGCCCCTCTATTATCATTGGTTCGAATCATTATGTATCCCTATGAGGGATTGAAACTTGGTGCGACTGCCTCGGTCAATGGTCTCCCTTTCTGTTCGAATCATTATGTATCCCTATGAGGGATTGAAACACATCTTCCGAGAGCCACTCGCCATTGGCAACCCCAGTTCGAATCATTATGTATCCCTATGAGGGATTGAAACGGTTCACCGTCCATCGCAGCTAACTGAACATATCGTTCGAATCATTATGTATCCCTATGAGGGATTGAAACAACGATCTGACGGCGGCGGTGGTGGTGTGGGAACGTTCGAATCATTATGTATCCCTATGAGGGATTGAAACTTTAACTGCAATGCTGACAGAGTTGAATGCGGATGTTCGAATCATTATGTATCCCTATGAGGGATTGAAACAGATTACTACTGGTGCAGCTACAGCTTTTGGTGGTTCGAATCATTATGTATCCCTATGAGGGATTGAAACCTTATGAGAATATGTGTATTTTTATATCCTCTTAGTTCGAATCATTATGTATCCCTATGAGGGATTGAAACCCAGAAACACCAAGGTATCGCCCTAGCTGGGACGTTCGAATCATTATGTATCCCTATGAGGGATTGAAACAATCTCGAAATCCAATGACATCGCCGAAGTGTTTGTTCGAATCATTATGTATCCCTATGAGGGATTGAAACACGATGCTATTGACTGGCCACTTGAGGCTGGCCTGTTCGAATCATTATGTATCCCTATGAGGGATTGAAACTGACCTCACCAGTAACGTTATCTCTGCATTAATTGTTCGAATCATTATGTATCCCTATGAGGGATTGAAACATACTCCCAGCAGCGATCGCCCCTAAAATATAAACAGGGATCAGGACAAGAGCATGGTACAAACCCCCATAAAACTTGAGCACCAATACCCCGACTCAGACGGCAAACCGATGGCTGACAACACAGAGCAGTTTGACTGGATCACTCTGATTGTGGGGAATCTCAAGCACCTGCTCAAAAACCAAGAAGCCTTTGTAGCAGGCGACTTACTCTGGTATCCCATGCAGGTAGGAGAAGACGAGAAAGCCCCATCCCAAGCCCCTGATGCAATGGTGGTCTTTGGTCGGCCCAAAGGCAGACGAGGCAGCTACAGGCAGTGGGAAGAGAAAGATACTGCCCCTCAAGTGGTGTTTGAAATCCTCTCACCCAGCAACACCCGCAGGGAAATGTCCGAGAAGCAGCGGTTCTACGAAAATCATGGCGTCTTGGAGATGTACTATTACGACCCTCAACGCAAAGACTTCTGGGGGTTTGTGCGGGATACCCCCGACGAGTTTTGCACCCTGATCACCGCACTCTATTTGCCGTGGGTTTCACCACTGCTGAATATCCGATTTGAGTTGCCAAATGAATTGGAAATATTCCACCCAAATGGGGAGATGTTTGCAGAGTTGGAAGAAGTAGCGGAAGAGAGAGATCGACTAAAATCCAAGCTGACCCAGACTGAAGCAAAGCTAACCCAGACTACAACAGAACGCGATCGCGCCTTTGCAAAGCTCAGAGAACTAGGGATTGATCCTAGTGAAATACTTTAGGAGCTAGAGGGTATCTATAAATAAAACCTTAAACTCAATTGCAATGGGTTGCAGGGTCGGGTCTCCTGACCCCTACATTTAATCTATTCAGACCGTTCGGGTATTTCCATCATTCTCACGTAGGGGCGGGGTTTCCCCGCCCAATCAGCCCTTTATTCTTTCTTTACAGATACTTTCTAGAACTGTCTCAAATCGTGGCGCGGGATCTGTTTGGCTACGACGCCACACCCGAGGTGGTTTTACAGGTTTACGATCGCGCGATCGACGCGATCGATGCCACCCTCTACGAAGCGGAAGACGACGAGTACGATGAAAATTACGACGAAGACGAAGACTACGAAGATTAAGCGTTTGGAGGCTGGCGTCCTTTAAACTGCATAGACAGGCTCATCCTTCCCTCCTCATCTTTCATCCTTTACTAATGTCCCTCTCTCCCACCCAAATCACCAGTCTCGACCGCGATCTCAGCACTCTCGAACAGATTACTGAGCCTCAGCAGCTTACCAAGCTCTCCCTCGACTACTACCACTTCAGCCCCATCCTCACCGCTCAACTGGCTGAAAAGCGAGCCGATCGCGTTATTCGGCCCCGCACAGAAGCAGAGGTGCTCCAGGTTGCTAAAGTCTGTGTTGATCAACGCATTCCCCTTACAGTGCGCGGTGCAGGCACAGGCAACTACGGACAATGCATCCCTCTAGAAGGGGGGATTGTGCTAGATCTTTCGCTCATGAATCAGATTCATTGGGTCAAATCCGGGATGGCTTGTGTGGAGCCCGGAGTGAAGCTCGCGGCACTCGATAAAGCAGCACGTCCTCAAGGCTGGGAAATCCGCATGTATCCGTCAACCTATCGCACTGCCACGATTGGCGGCTTTATTGGTGGCGGCAGTTGTGGGCTGGGGTCAGTAACCTATGGTATGTTGAGCGATCGCGGTAACCTTAATGCAGTGCGGGTTGTGACCTTTGAAGACCAACCCCAAGTGCTAGAGCTACGGGGGGATGCGGTGCAGCAGGTGAATCATGCCTATGGCACTAATGGCATTATTACTCAACTAGAAGTTCCCCTTGCACCCGCCTATCCTTGGGCAGAACTGATCGTAACGTTTGAAGACTTTATGACAGCAGCACGGTTTGGCCAGAGCCTAGGTGATGCAGCGGGCATTATGAAAAAGCTGGTGAGCATTATGGCCCCGCCCACAACACGCTATTTTGCGCCGTTACAAGACATCATTCCTGCGGGCCAAGCCGCAGCGTTGCTGATGATTGCGGAGTCTTCGTTAGAGGCGTTTCAAGACTTAGTCAAGGAGTTTGGTGGCACAATCGCCGCTCAAAAAACGGCAGAAGAAGCCAGCAAAGGGACAAGCCTGGGGGAATTTACGTGGAATCACACCACACTTCATGCCCGGAATATTAACCCGAATTTGACTTATTTACAGGTGTTTTATTGGAGTTGCGATCGCGTTGAACAGCTCTATCAACATTTTGGTGATGAGCTAGAGTTTCACTTAGAGTTTTTACGGGTTGGGGATCGGGTGATTCCAGCGGGTTTACCCCTAGTGCATTACACCACTGAAGCACGACTAAACGAAATTATTGACTACCACAATACTCAAGGCGCATCGATCGCCAATCCCCATGATTACACCATTGAAGGAGGCGGTAGTGGTCATGAAAACCCAGAGCAGTTGGCGTTTAAGCAACGAGTTGATCCTTATGGGCTGATGAATCCGGGCAAGATGCGGGCTTGGGCAAGCGTTCAGAACGAATAGTTATCGGCTACTTAATGAGTTTGCAATCTCTACGGGGGGAATTTACCCACGGTTGCCCTGCCCTCCATCCAGCTATGATGGTGCCATCTCACATTGAGGAAATTGAGCTATTTCAGAACGCTGAAGCACGCTTTGGATGGGTCATGCTCAGTCCCCATGATTTCTGATGGCAAACTATCTAAACTCAGGGGAAATGAAAATCTGATTAGAGTCTGGCACTTTTTTAAAGAGATATCGTCAAATTCTTGATTTCTCTTGCCAACTCTAAATTTAATAGACCGCTTATTCTATTCCAAGATAGTACTCATTTTATTTCAAAAACAGATTCATCTTCTTGGAATACATTTATAAAGCTATCTCTTTTACTTGGTTTCCTTTTATTCGATAAAACTTCTCACAAATGTGAGTATTTTTATCGGAAGCCAAAATTCTCTGTTACTTATTGTAGATAGAGCAATGCAAAATAGAGCTATCGCTCAAGCTAGCATTGGATTACTATATTAGTTAAAAGTTGAACTGTCCGTTTGAGTCAATTCTCAAAAATATCTACTATGTTGAGGCATGTTAAAAAATATCTCAATTCTTTACTGTATCAACGCATAACCCTTGCACTGACGGTTCTCTTCATGATGGGCATTGTGTTAGCCCTGTGGAACATCAATCGCTTGTCTGAGCATTTAGTACTAACCCAAGCCCGACAAAATACGGAACTATATGCCCAAGCGATCCAAAAAGCAAGAGGCCTATACGGAGATATCGTTGAGCATATTCAAGCTGTTTATGATCTGCCCACCACAGATATTCCGATGGTTGAACAGCCTGAATCCATGCTTGAGCAAAGTGGATTACCATTGCCGATCGCCTTTATCCTCGACTTATCTGATCGGATTAAATCGGGAAGTTCTGGGGCAAGAATCCATATTTATAGCAATGAGCCCTTTCAGGGGCGTTATGGTAATCGAGGCAACCTGACGGATTTTGAGAAACGTTCTCTGGTGCATTTTCGTAACTACCCTGAAGCCCCTTTTTATGCTGAAATTGTTCCCACTCCCAATGGTCGTGAATACCATTATGCTTTGCCAGAAATCATGCAGACAAGCTGTATTAATTGTCATAATAGCCATCCAGATAGTCCAAAACGAGATTGGCAGGTGGGCGATATCCGAGGAGCATTAGAAGTCATTCAACCCTTAGGATTGGTTACCCAAGAGGTTCGTCGAGGTTTACGAGAAACGTTTTGGGTCATGCTGGGCTTAGCCTTGCTTGCTATTGTGGGCATCACCTTGGTGATGAATCGAGTGCGGCGCACTGCCAGAGAACTGGAACGCCAAATTGCGGAACGGACACAGGAATTGCAGGTGTCTAATCAGAATCTAAAAATTGCCCAAGAGAAGTCTGAGCGGTTGCTAGAAAATATTTTGCCCCCTGCGATCGCCCAAGAATTGAAAGATCAAGAGGGCTATAGCAAAATTGCCCGAGACTTCCAACAGGTGACTGTGCTGTTTGCAGATATTGTCGGTTTTACTGGGCTTTCTGCCCAGATTTCCCCAATTGAATTAGTCGATTCGCTTAACAGAATTTTTTCTACATTTGATCAACTGCTCAAGGATTCTGGTTTAGAAAAAATCAAAACCATTGGTGATGCCTATATGGTAGTGGGTGGATTATCGGCAAATAGTGAAGCTGAGAGCAGGGAACAAATTAAAGCCGTTGCTCAAATTGCATTAGAAATGCAAACCCAAATCCAAGCGATCAAACAACCCATTGGGAATGATGTCTTTCAAATTAGAATTGGTATCAATACTGGGCCCGTTGTAGCCGGTGTTATTGGTCTAACTAAATTCTCCTATGATCTGTGGGGCGATACGGTGAATGTCGCATCTCGGCTTGAATCTTCTGGAGAACCTGGCCGAATTCAGGTTTCTGAATCGGTTTATCAACACCTTCTCGATGAATATTTGCTAACGGAGCGAGGTGAAATTTTACTCAAAGGCAAGGGGATGATGAAGACCTATTGGCTTGAGGGCAAAAAAATTTAAATCTGAAGCGAGTTTGGCGTTTATATTAAACAAGTAAGATCAGAAACACTCTGATATTGTTGTTTCACATTATTCATCAGGTCTATGCTGACGCGTCTACAAACTACCCTCAGCGCCTTACTCTATCGTCGGATTACCCTTGTGCTGACGCTTTTTGTAATTGTTGGGGGTTTACTTGCACTTTGGAATATCGATCGTCTCTCTAACCACCTTATTCTGGCCCAAGCCCGCCAAAACACAGCAATTTATGCCCAAGCTATTCAACAAGCCCGTGTACTCTATGGTGAAATTGTTAATAATGCCCGTTCCGCTCATGGTCTACAAGTTACTGATCTCCAAATCGAACAACGGCGTCGGTCGGACAAACGAGCTTTACCACTGCCGATCGCATTCTTATTGGATTTAAGTGAACGAATTGATGCTGATGAGTCCGGCGCACAAATTCGGATCTATAGCGATGAACCCTTTAGCGAACGGGTAGGAATTCGGGGTGTACAAACTAATTTTGAACGTCAGGCTCTTGCCTTTCTACGCCAACATCCTGACCAAACGTATGATGCCATTCTCCAAACTCCAAATGGCTGGGAATATCATTATGCCAAGGCAGAAGTGATGCAGCCAAGTTGTATTGAATGCCATAATTCTCACCCCAACAGCAACCGCCGAGATTGGCAGGTAGGGGATGTGCGTGGAGCGCTTAAAATTGTCCAACCTTTGGATCAAGTCCGCCACGAAGTTCGGCAGGGGTTACGAGAAACCCTAGCGGTTTTTATGGGCTTGGGTTTCTTGGCCATTATGGGCATCGGCTTAGTGATGAACCGCGTCCGGCACACTGCGCGAGAACTCGAACGCCAGATTGTCGAACGCACTGCTGAACTCCAGGAATCTAAAGCCAAGTCTGAGCGCTTACTCCGGAATATTCTGCCGCCTGCGATCGCAGATCAGTTAAAAGACCAGAATAGTTATAGCAAAATTGCTAGTAACTTTGAGCAAGTGACTGTATTGTTCGCTGATATTGTTGGGTTTACCCCCCTCTCAGCTAGCATTCCCCCTATTCAGCTCGTGGAGCTACTCAATCAAATTTTTTCGGAATTTGATCAACTGGCAGAACACTATGGATTAGAAAAGATTAAAACCATTGGGGATGCCTATATGGTAGTGGGGGGTGTACCCATGGCTGATCAAGAACATGTGGTGGCGATCGCAGAGATGGCTTTAGCCATGCAGGCCGCGATTCAAAACATTCACAAGCCCGATGGGAATCCCTTTGAAATTCGTATTGGTATCAACAGTGGCCCGGTGGTGGCTGGTGTGATTGGTCTCAAGAAGTTTTCCTATGATCTGTGGGGAGATACGGTTAATGTTGCTGCTCGACTGGAGGCTGCAAGTGAACCCGGACGCATTCATGTAACTACAGCGGTTTATGAATACCTTAAGCATGATTATGAGCTAGTGTCTCGGGGGCCGATTCAGATCAAGGGCAAAGGGGAAATGGTGACCTATTGGTTGCAGGGCCGAAAGCATCATATTGCCGGAATGGGCCATGATCCTCGCAATACTTTTGAGTTACAAATCAATTAAGGACTGTTATTATCTAGTGCAGTGTCAAGTCTTGATTGTAGGTTGGGTTAGCGATAGCGTAACCCAACACAACCATTGGTGCTGTTGGGTTTTGTTTCTCAAGCATAATCTATGCAAAAACTAATTTTTAGAGTTGACAGAGCACTAGGAGCTGTCATCAGTAATTAGATTCAAAATACGACTACGATCGTTTTTCAGCTCCTAGCTAATACATATTGGGTCGAGTGTGTTATCACTTGTCCCTCAAGATTTCTGTGGTTAACAAATACAACACCCTAACCCCAGATGACAGGGCAAAAGTCTGAATCACTATAGTCTGGATTGCCTTCGTTGTTCTTTGGAACCATCAGATCGTTGTTGTTAACAATTAACTGTCCCTGCTGATCATAAGCCCTGACATAATAGTTGTCTCCGTCCTGGAGATGCAGGATCAGGGCACGGCGGGGTTGAGCAGAATAGTTAGCGTCACTGCCGTGGAATAGCTGACAATGGTGAAAACCCACCTGCCCCTTTTTTACCTCAGCAGGCAATAGTTTGATTGGCAAACCCAAGCTTGCTGCCCGCTCAACAAAATGGTTGTCATTCTCGGCATAGTTAGTTTCTTTACTGAGCTGGGCCACCTCCTCGGTATCAGGCCAGAGGTGACTGCCGTCTAACATATTAAGCGCGCCATTGTATGTGTTGGTGTCCTGCAGTGGTATCCAGGCTGTTAACATCTTGGTGGATGAACAGGTTTGACAGTAGGCTTTGTCTGTGTGGTAGCCGACAGTGTAGAGTTCGTTGGGCTTGGCAGGTGGTTTCTCAACAAAGTAGCTGCTAAACAGGCGTATTTGATCAGTCCCCGCTAGCCGGGCAGCGATCGCACCCAGAATTGGTTTAAGCCCGATATCGCTGATAGTTTTGTTTTGGTAAATGATGTAGGAATTGGTTTTGAACATCTCACCCACGTCAGGACGCCAATCTAGATATTTTTGAATTGGCGTTGGTAGTGGGCGCTCAGAACCATGGTTCTGATGCTGTACACCTGCTGCAGTGATGGTGTCGAGTTCCTCATCGCTGAAGATTCGCTTGCTGACCCACCAACCATGGGTCTGGTAAAAGTCAACATCTTCAGCGCTAGGCATTAATGCCTGCATGGCTTCAGTCAGTATTGGAGAAAATGTTTCTTCAGTCATTAACATGCTATCGGTAACCTCGATGAGCTCAATACTATGAACATTCCCGTACAGAATAGAGGATGTGTGAGTTTTCAGCAATCTTAATTACAACCTTTGTATCGCAAGACTTGACTAGGATATTTTGGGTATTATGAAATCCTTATACAACAAGAATTTAGAGATTTTAAAATATCTTAACTTTCCCACAATATCTACTCTCTTGATGCTGCTCGATCGCTCATTTGTTGTGGGTTTAATTGTTAGGAGCAGGTGGTAATGATGGATCTAGTTTTGAGTCGGGAGAGATGCGTATTCCTGGAGCTGTTTGAACGTCGATTGCTGTTCCACCCACATGACCTTATCCATCCGAAGCTATAACTTAGAAGTGTGGTATTTCAAAGGTTGAGCGATGGATATGGGTCAGTGGAGCACGATAGTGGGCTTAGGGGTGCTGGGTTTGGTTGCCTGTGGGAGCCCTCGGCCCGAACCCCTAGAGAAGGCGGTTTTAATTGAGCAGACTGAGCCGAGTATCGTGCGAATTTTCTATGGAGACCGCTCGGGTCAGGGAACGGGCTTCATTATTGAGGGAGAACCAGGGGTTTGCACAGTGGCAACAGCAGCCCAGGTGGTGGAGCCGAGTGAGCTGATCTTAGTTTCGACACACGATTCGGACACAGTGAATCAAGGGGCATTTCCGGCGCAGGCGAAGCAGGCCTGGCCGAATGATCTGGATTTAGCGATTATTACCTTTAATGCACCGGGGGAGAACTGTCCCTATGCATCGTTATCTTTAGGGGATTCGGGGCGGCTCAAAAAGCAAGACAGACTCTATTTGTTTGGTTTCCCAGAGGATAGTGAAAAGGTGCTGTATCCGTTGCAGGTGGCCCAGGGCGAGATTTCCCGGTTGGCGAAGGGCAATGCCAAAGGGTATGACATTACCTATACAAGTGACTCAGCGGCAGGGATGAGTGGTGGCCCATTAGTGAATGCCTGGGGTGAAGTGGTTGGAGTTCAGGGCCAAGCAGAGGCGGCGTCTCGGCTGGCAATTCCAAGTGCGCAGTTGCAGAAGCAGTTGGCGGCGGTGGTGGCGCAGTTGCCAGAGGCGACCGAGGAGAATGCGCAGTCTTTGGTTGAGCAGGGCAAAGCGCTGTTCAAGGAGGAAAAATATCTGACGGCATTGCCGTATTTTGATCGAGCGATAAGAATGGAGCTGAATTACGCAGAGGCTTGGACAAAACGAGCTTATGTATTAAATAAGCTCAAGCGATATGAAGAGGCGCTCAAGTCATCGGAAAAAGCGCTCGAAATTAATCCTGATTTTGCAGAGGCTTGGAATAACCGTGGTATTTCGTTGCGACGGTTAAAGAAGTATGAAGAGGCGATCGCCGCCTATGATAAGGCAATCGAAATTAATCCTGACTATGTGGGGGCGTGGTCTAACCGTGGTGTTTCGTTGCGACGGTTAAAGAAATACGAAGAGGCGATCGCTGCCTATGACAAAGCAATTGAGAT
>JAAHHN010000076.1 GCA_010672165.1 Spirulina sp. SIO3F2
TGGGATAATTCAACCGTTGCTGCCTGAATTTGAGGAGAAGGGTATTAATAATATCCTCTTTGGCTTGGATGATGGTTTGCGGACGCTGCCCATCGCAGCCTTGCATGATGGCGAACAGTTTTTAATTGAGCAATACCAAGCTACGCTGATCCCCAGTCTCACCCTGACCCCGACTGAGCGCCCTGATTTGCAAGATGCCTCAGTATTGGCCATAGGGATCTCTGCATTCGAGCAGTTAGCGCCGCTGCCTGCTGTGCCTGTAGAACTCATGAGTATTAAAAATCAATTCCCCAACGGAACGAATCTGCAAAATGAACAGGCAACCTTGGCTAATTTTCAGAAACAGCTCCAGGCCCAGCCAAACCAGATTGTGCATTTGGCAACCCATGGCAATTTCCAGCCGGGACAAGCGGAAAATTCGTATATTCAATTTTGGGATGAGCAGCTAGATTTGCAGCAAATTGAGCAGGTGGATTGGTCTAATGCTGTGGTGGAACTACTGGTACTGAGTGCTTGCCAAACCGCTCTTGGTGATGCGTCTATGGAATATGGTTTCGCGGGTTTAGCAGTGCAAGCGCAGGCAGGGGCAGCCATTGCTGGTCTATGGGGTGCTAATGATCTGGCCACATCAGCGCTGATGAGTGAGTTTTATCGGCAGTTGAGTTTGGGTCAACCAAAAGGTGAGGCGCTTCGGCAGGCGCAGTTAGCGCTGCTACAGGGCAAAGTGCGGCTTGCAGATAAGCAGTTGGTGGGGTCGGATAAAGCGGTTCCCTTGCCGCCCGAACTGCAAGAACTGGGGGATCGCACCTTCTGGCATCCGTACTATTGGTCAGCGTTTACCCTGATTGGCAACCCCTGGTAGTTCACTGTCCCGAGAGAAACATCGTATTGGCTGTTGACTTCTCTGAGTTTGGAGTAAGGGATGTAGCGTAAAATGTAATGCCGATAGCTCTCGATCGCTGCAACCCCGCTATTTCACACTTTAAAAGTAAGCAATCACCCCATATTTAGAAGATCCGAAATCTTCAGGAAACTCTCAGAACGCTGTGTTGGACTATACAAAATCCGCTCTATCCGTATAAATATTGAGACTTTTGCCCAAGCATCATTAAGCGCTTGAGCAGTTTAGAAATTTTGGACTGGCTTCATTTTGAAGCCAGAGCCAGCCAAGAGCATCAGGGAGCAAATCAATAAACCAGGAATCGATTAACTTGACCTGAACCGTAATTCCTCATGTGCCTCTAAACCATTCCAGACAATAAGCGAATGCAACAACCCAGCCCCCCCTGCTCCAATTTGCTGCATTCTATGGGGTTAAGCACCCTGCTAATTTTGGCCACCTGGAATTGGGGGGCATTGTCTGCTGTGGGACAGTCGATTACAGCGACCCCCGATGGCACAGGCACAGTCATTCAGCACAATGGCAGCACCTATCACATCGAAGGGGGAACCCAAGCTGGAGCGAACCTCTTCCATTCCTTCCAAGACTTTGGTTTAAGCCCAGGTGAGATTGCCAACTTCCTGAGTAATCCCAGCATTATCAATATTTTGGGTCGAGTCACAGGCGGTCATGCTTCGATCATTGATGGGCTATTGCAAGTATCAGGGAGCAATACCAACTTGTATCTGATGAATCCGGCGGGGATTGTGTTTGGGGCCAATGCAAGTTTGAATGTGAGCGGCGATTTTTTCGCCACCACCGCTGACCGTATTGGTTTTGAAGAAGGCTGGTTTAGCGCAACAGGAACCAATGACTATACCCAGCTTTTTGGAACACCCAATCAGTTTGCGTTTTTGCGGGCAAATCCTAGCGCAATTCTCAACCAGGGACAACTCCAGACGAACGGAGATCTCAGCCTTATTGGTGGCACAGTTCAAAACCAAGGGGCGATGGTTTCAACGCATGGCAATGTCACGCTGGCGGCTGTGCCTGGAACCCGCTTGGTGAATCTCGCTCAACCGGGAATGCTGTTGAGTTTGGATTTACCAGGAACAGCTTTAGACCAAGGGATTTCACCCCTAGACTTACCGACATTACTGACTGGCCCAGTGGGCGATGTTGCAATTTCTGGCACGGTACAAGGCGAACAGATTGACCTCTATGCCGCAGGGCAAGTTATCCCCAGCGACCCTAACTTAGTGCAAGGGGAAACGCGGGTGATTCGCTTTAGCGAAACAGGGAAAAACCCTAAGTACGCGGTCTTTATTGATCGTCGAGCGGATCATCCCGAAGCGTTACTCTATGGGGCAGAAGCAGGAACTGTAGCGCAAATTATTGAGCCAGATGAAGATGGGATTGCAGTGATCAGTGGGCAGTTAGCCGTGATTAGTGAGTCGGTTGGTGCGTTGGAGTCGGTGGCGATCGCGGCGGAAGGAAATGCAGGCAATTTCTGGCTAGGCAGTGCATGGATCACCTCAGAGACGGTTTTGCGCTATCAAAAGCAGTTGCAATCTCTGCATCATTCGCTGACCGACAATGCAGATTTGCTGCTCTATAGCTGCTTTACAGCCTTAGGTGCAACTGGGGAGGCACTAATAACAACCCTCGCCGACTTCACCGGTGCAGATGTGGCAGCTTCAGTGGATGTGACAGGTAACAGCCTTTATGGTGGGAATTGGGACTTGGAAACCAGCACTGGCAGCATTGACGCCAGTCATCCTTTTACTGCTCAGACGCTAACCCATTGGGATGGCAAACTGGCAACCTTAACAGTGCAAAATATTGGAGATAACTTAACCGTTGATGGTAGCTTAACCTTTCGGGAAGCATTGCAGGCTTCTAATCTGGATAGTCTTGTGGATGGGCAAATGGGCACAGGCACAGACACGATTATGTTTGATACTGGGGGTGTATTTGTTACACCTCAAACCATCACCACAACAATGGGACAGTTTGATATCAGCGATGATGTGGTGATTCAGGGCACGGGTCAGACTCAGCTTTATCTGAATGGGGGGGGAGCAAACAAAGTTTTTAATATTACTGCAAACAATGCCACCTTTGAGAATCTCACTATTGAGAATGGCAATGGGACTGAAGGTGCAGGGATTGGCGTTGCAGCTACAGCGACGGGTACGCTAACGTTGGATAATGTCACAGTACGAAACAGTATCAGTACGACTTCTGGTGGCGCGATCGATCTGGCAGTGGGTGGTTTTGGTTTAAGTTCATTCCGTCTGATAAATAGTTCAATTACTGGCAACCAAGGATTTGATGGTGGTGGGATTGATGGAAGAACGAGTGGTTCTATTTACATCAGCGATAGCAATATTTCTAATAACACTGCCCTAGGAAGCGCTGGGGGAATGCTTTTAAATGGGGCTGCTGGAGCAACAATTCGCAATAGCACGATTAGCAATAATTCTGCGAGTGTGGCTGGCGGTGGAATATTATCAGTTGCTCCACTGAATATTATTGCTAGTAATATTTCAAATAATATAGCTGCATCTGATGATGGGGGTGGCATTCGGGCAGATAGTGATATCACCTTGACCAACTCAACTGTTTCTGGCAACTCATCCGCCGCTCGGGGAGGTGGAATTGATGGCAACGCCAGCATTATTTTGAATAACTCTACAATATCGAATAATCTTTCGAGCAATAATGGGGGAGGCTTCTTTGCAACAACGAGTGCAACAATCAATGATTCAACAATCTCTGGCAACTCATCCGCTGCTCAGGGAGGTGGTATTTACAATAATGGTAATAGTACCCTGAATAATTCAACAATCTCTGGTAATTCATCAGTTGGTCTTGGTGCAGGAATTCGAAGTGTTGGCGATGTGAATCTATACAATTTATCAGTTATTTCAGGCAACTCTTCGGGGGATAGTGGTGCAGGGATTGCTAGTAGCGGAGATGTGGGAGTAATCGACTCGACAATTTCAAATAATTCATCGAATAATCGAGCGGGGGGCATTCTCAGTAATATGCTTACTTTAACCAACTCGACGATTACAAACAATTCAGCTAACGCTAATGGTGGTGGTGCTTTTGTTACTTCTACTGTTACCTTGAATAATTCGATTGTGTCTAGCAATTCATCAGGTGGTCTTGGTGCAGGAATTCGCAGTGTTGGCGGCGTCAATTTATATAATTCATCAGTTATTGGCAATTCCGGAATTAGTCGAGGTGGTGGCATTTTTGATGATGCAGGGGTAAGTCTCATCAACTCAACGGTGGCAAATAACCTAGCTAATGCTCAAGGTGGTGGTATTTTTAGCTACGGCCTAGTTACTGTGAATAATTCAACCGTTTCTGGCAACTCATCCGCTGCTCAGGGAGGCGGGATTTATGGAAGTGCCAATGTTGCTTTGAATAATGCCACAATATCTAGTAATCTTGCGGGCAATCATGGGGGTGGTCTTTTTGCAACAACGGGTGCAACCATAACTGATTCTATAATCACTAACAATTCATCTGCTGTTAACGGAGGCGGGGTTAATAGTGCAGGCGATGTCGCATTGAACAATACAACAGTTGTCAATAACACTTCACTTTTCAGAGGAGGAGGTATTGTTGCACAAGGCACGAATCTCTCCCTCAGTATTACAAATAGTACAATTACCAACAATCAAACCACAACAAGTAATGATGGCGGAGTTTCTGGCTTCGTGGGGGCAGGGGGGACAGTCACGATTACAAACAGTGTTATTTCTGGCAATCGTTCTTTAGCTTCTTCAACGGGTGGATTATTTTCCCAAGGCAATCTGACGCTAACCGATAGCACTATTTATGACAACAGCAGTGCTAATTTAGCAGGTGGAATTGTTCTAGGAGCTAATACAGTTGCAACCATAACCAATACAACCCTGTTTAATAATTCCTCGGGTAACAACGGCGGGGGGATTTTGGGGCTTGCTGGTGTCCAGTTGAGTTTGAGCAACGCAACCCTTTCTGGTAATTCCTCGGGCAACAATGGTGGGGGCATTTTTACCAATACTGGTGCTCAGTTGAATTTGACTAATGCTACGATCGCCTTCAACAATGCGAGCGGTGATGGCGGCGGCATCTTTACCACCAATGATGCTGCCCATTCCATTGTGAATACCATCATTGCCAACAATAGTGGTGCGGCGAGTAACGCCCCTGACTTCTCTGGTAACTTTGCCAGCGCCAACTTCCGCCATAATCTGATTCTCAGTACCGCGGGCATCACCGCGGGTGCACCTGTTGATGGGGTCAACGGCAATATTATCGGCCAAGATCCGCGTCTTGAGCCATTAGCGAACAATGGCGGGCTCACCCCCACCCATGCCCTATTGCCCGATAGTCCGGCAATCAATGCGGGGGAGAATAGTGCTGTCAGCGTGAGCCTAGATCAGAACGGCCAACTCCGTATTCAGCGGGGTACGGTGGATATTGGTGCCTACGAATCGGAATTCACAGTTGTCACTCCGCCCTTGCTAGATCTTCAAATGCCGCCCCTTTTGAGTGTGGAACCGCTAGAAGCTGAACTAATGGCCCGAGAGCGTATTGAGCAGTTCTTAGCACGCAATCAAATCTGTGAGGCCGTTGCTGCTTTAGATCAATATTACACGCAGCAATTTAATCAGCATTTGGGTCAGTTTAAATCTCAAGAACCCATGTCCTGCGCTGAATTACAGCAGCGACTGCCTGCGGATGCAGCATTACTCTATGTGTTTGCCCAAACCGATGAACTACATCTGATTTCTCTAACGGCTCAGGGCGATCCAAGCCATTACGAAGTCCCCTTACCGAAAGCCAAAATCGTTAGTCAGCTGACCAACTTTCAGCAGACCCTCACCAACCCAGTGCTCAGGCGTAGCGAACAATTTCTCCCGATTGCTCAACAGCTCCACCAATGGATCATGGAACCTGTTCTTGGGGAATTTCAAGCTAAGGGCATCAACAATATTCTATTCAGCCTAGATGAGGGGTTGCGGACCTTGCCGATCGCGGCGCTGCATAATGGCGAAGCTTTTTTGCTGGAGACTGTCCAAACTGCTCTAATTCCCAGTTTTTATCTGACGCCAACCCATCGACCCCATTTGCAAGCGGCCTCGGTTTTAGCCCTGGGCATTTCAGAATTTGATGAGCTTGCAGCTCTGCCCGGTGTGCCTGTGGAAATTGCCAGCATTAAGGAGCAGTTCCCTAGTGCTACACCTGTAGCGGAGGCTCAAGCCACCCTCAATAATTTCAGGGGCCAACTCCAAACTCAACCGCGCCAGATTGTGCATCTCGCCACCCATGGCAACTTCCAGCCTGGAAATATTGATAATTCCTATATTCAGTTCTGGGATGACCAACTCAATTTAAGGCAGATCGAAGGGTTGAACTGGTCAATGGCAGATGTGGAGTTATTGGTCTTGAGTGCATGTCAAACCGCTTTGGGCAACCCATCGGTGGGCTATGGTTTTGCGGGTTTGGCAGTGCAGGCTGAAGCGGGAGCAGCTGTCGCTGGGTTATGGAGCGCCAATGATGCCGCAACGATGGCCTTGATGCGGGAGTTTTATCGGCAACTCGGTTTGGGGCAACCAAAAGGTGAAGCCTTAAGACAAGCCCAGTTGGCCCTGTTGCAGGGCACCGTGCGCTTAGTAGATAAGCAATTGGTGGGGTCGGATAAAGCGGTTCTGTTACCCCCAGAATTGCAGGAATTGGGCGATCGCACCTTCTGGCATCCCTACTATTGGTCAGCATTTACCCTGATTGGTAATCCTTGGTAATTCACTGCCCAGAGAGAAAAAAACATTCAGGGAACTCTCAGAGAGCTGTGTTGAACTATACAGAATCTGCTCTATCCGTATAAATACTGAGAAATTTACGCCAGAGCACATAATTGCTAACCCCCATCTACCTAAATGCCTGACTGCCAGGATGACAAATGGGTAAGGGTGGTCTTGAAACCCTTCCCTACATAAAGTTGGCGATGGGAGAGACAGACTAATAAAGTCACAGTGGTGTTTTCTGAGTGAATAATCCCAGCTAAACCCTTCCAGAACGAAGCGAATGCAACAACCTAATTTCCCCTCCTTACATCTGCTGCATTCAATGGGGTTAAGCACCCTGCTAATTCTGACCACCTGGAATTTGGGGGCATTCTCTGCTTCGGGACAATCCATTACAGTGACCCCCGATGGCACAGGAACAGTCATCACGATTGATGGCAGCACCTACCACATTGAAGGGGGAACCCAAACGGGAGCGAACCTCTTTCATTCCTTTCAGGATTTTGGTTTAAGCCCAGGTGAGATTGCTGATTTTTTCAGTCAGCCAAACATCATCAATATTTTTGGACGCGTCACAGGGGGCAATGCCTCAATTATTGATGGTTTGATTCGAGCCAATCCGAATTTATATTTAATGAATCCGGCAGGGATTGTGTTTGGCGCGAATGCCAGCTTGAATGTGGGTGGAGATTTCTTTGCCACGACTGCCGACCAAATTTGTTTTGAAGACGTCTGTTTCAATTCGGTGGGCTTGAATGACTATGCATCATTGCTAGGCAATCCAACAACATTGGGCTTCTTGCAGAGTCAGCCTGGAAGCTTGATGAATGCCGGAACCTTAGAAGTGCTCAAAGGCAAATCAATTCACCTAAGTGGGGGAACCGTGGTGAATTTGGGGCAGATCGCGGCTCCGGGTGGTATTGCGACTGTTGCAGCGATTCCAGGGGAACGACGAGTTCGGTTAAATCAACCCGGTAGTTTGTTGAGTTTGAATGTCACTGATGAAGTGTTGACCACCGGGATTGAGCCCCTGGCGTTACCAGAGTTGTTAGCGACAGCACCAGAGCATTTACAGGCAAAAGCGGTCTCTGCATCCTTGGGAAATGTAGCGATTGGAGGGGAAATTATAGCTGAGCATATTGACCTCTATGCCGCAGGGCAAGTGACTCCGGGCAACCCTAACTTAATCAAAGGCAAGACCCGTGTCACTCGCTTTAGTGAAAGGGGTGAAAATCCAAACCAAGCGGTGTTTATTGACCGTCGTGCTGATAATCCAGAAGATTTGTTGTATGGCGCTGAAGCGGGAACCGTGACCCAAATTATTGAGAAAGACGAAAAAGGCATTGCAGTGGTCAGTGAGCAGTTAGCAGTGATCAGTGAGGCAGTGGGTGAGTTGGATTCGGTGGCGATCGTGGCAGAGGGGAATGCGGGCAACTTCTGGCTGGGAAGTCAATGGATTACTGCTGAGAATATTGCTGATTATCAAACGCAATTGCAGACTTGGAGCAATACGTTAACTGAGAATGCAGACATCCTCCTCTATAGTTGCTTTACGGCTTTGGGCGCAACGGGTGAAGCTTTGATTGCCAGTATCGCCAATTTTACCGGAGCGGATGTGTCGGCTTCGGTGGATGCCACAGGGAGCGCCAACTATGGTGGTGATTGGCAGTTAGAAACAAATATTGGAGAGATTGAAGCGAGCAATCCGTTTACGGCTCAAACGGTGGGGAATTGGGAGGGGAAGTTGCTTACCCATACGGTGGATAGTTCAGCGGATGATGGGTCAGGAGGGACGACATTGCGAGAGGCGATCGCGGCGGCAACCACAGGCGATATGGTGGTGTTTGATAGTGCCCGAACGGTTATTCTTAACGGTACAGAAATTGCTTGGAACAATACTAAAGATAACCTCACAATTGAAGGCAATGGCTCAACGGTGGATGGGAATAATGTCTCGCGGGTGTTTAATATCAGTGCCAATAATGCCACGATCAATGATTTAACTATTCAAAATGGCACGGTGGGAGGAACTGATAGCGGAGCAGGCATTCTCCATAGTGGTAGTGGCACAATCACACTCAATCGGGCAACGATTTCAGAGAATTCAACGATGTTTAGCCAGGGTCGGGGTGGCGGAATTCACAGCACAGGCAATCTCACCCTGAACAGTTCGATGATCTCAGGCAACTCTACTGGTCAACATGGTGGTGGTATTTATGGAAATGGAACAATCACTGTGAACAACTCCACCATTTCAGGAAACTTAACCTTCGATTTTGGCGGTGGTATGTATGGAAGGGGAACGACAATCGTAACTGACTCCATAATTTCAGGTAATTCTGCTTATTATGGTGGTGGAATTGCAAACACGGGGGTTTTAACTGTCACCAACTCTACTATCTCAGAGAATTACTCTTTATACGGAGGCAGTATTTTTGGCTTGGGGGCTTCAAGTAATATAACGGTTAATAGCTCCACAATTTCAAATAATTCAGCAGTAATACGTCATGGTGCCGGTCTCTACAATAGTGGCGGCACGCTTACGGTCAATAGCTCAACCCTTTTTGGCAATTCGATTTTCGCAGCTGGCGGTGCGATTGGTAATGTTAATGGCAATTTATATATTAATAACTCCACAATTTCCGGTAATTCTGCGGGCTATTTTGGCGGCGCAATTCAAAGTGGAAACGGTAATATCACTATTACCAGCAGTACGATCGCATTTAATGTCGCTGATGCCAATAATAATGGCATAGGAGATGGTGGAGGAATTTCTTTCTTTGGCACAGGTACGCACCGAATTGGAAGTAGCATCATTGCCAACAATATCGATCTGGGCGGTGAATCCCCAGATATTGATGGCAATCTCACTGGCACCGTTCACAACAACCTCATCCAAAGCACCCTAGGCAGCACAGGTATTCCCGCCAACGGCAACATCATCGGTCAAGACCCTCTCCTTGGCCCCTTGGCCAACAACGGCGGTGCCACTCAAACCCATGCCCTGCTCCCTGGTAGCCCTGCAATTGATGCAGGCAACAATAGCGGAGTTGCTGCCACCGACCAAGCCGGACAGCCTCGCATCTCAAATGGCACAGTGGATCTCGGCCCGTTTGAATTCCAGGTTACTGGGGACTCACCCTCTTTAACGCCTGAGATCACAAACGAGATGATTCCCTTAGATTTCACTCCCCTAGAGCCGCTCAATGCCTTAAAACTGGCCAAGACTGCCACCAATAGCCGCGATCGCGTTGCGGATTTCCTTGCCAACAGCCAAATCTGCGAAGCCGCCGCTGCCCTGGACAACTATTACACTCAGGAATTCAACCAACATTTCGGTCGGTTCCAGGTGACACAACCCAAAACCTGTGCCGAGTTGCAACAACGGCTCCCCGATGATGCCGCCTTACTCTATCTCTTTGCCCAGACCGATAAAGTGCATCTCATCTCATTGCGCTCTGAAGGTGAACCGATGCATTATGAGCGACCTATTCCTCGTATGGCGATTGTGGAGCAGGTCACCGGCCTGCAGCAAGCCATTACCAATCCGGTTTTGCGCCGCAGCGAGCAGTTTCTTGCTCCTGCCCAAACACTCTATCAATGGGTTGTGGAACCATTACTGAGCGAATTTGCAGCCCATGATATTCGCAATATTCTCTTTAGTTTGGATGAAGGGGTACGCACATTACCGATCGCGGCGCTCCATAATGGCCAAGAATTTCTGCTCGAAGACTATCAGACAACCTTAATCCCGAGCTTGTCCTTAACCCCCACCCATCACTCTCGGTTAGCCAATGCCTCTGTGTTGGCTCTAGGAATCTCAGCTTTTGAGCAATTTGCCCCGCTCCCTGCTGTCCCTGTGGAACTGGCCAGTATTAAGGAGCAGTTTCCCAGTACTGCTAGCCTGAGTGAGGCGCAAGCAACGTTGGTGAATTTCCAACGTCAATTGCAGCAGTCGCCCAGTCAAGTGGTGCATCTGGCGACCCACGGCAATTTCCGACCTGGACAAATGCAGAACTCCTATATCCAGTTTTGGGATGGACGGCTCAATTTAGCTCAAATTGAACAGGTAGATTGGTCGATGGCCGACGTGGAGCTGTTGGTGTTGAGTGCCTGTCAAACGGCGTTGGGGGACAAGGCTGTGGAATATGGCTTTGCGGGCTTAGCGGTGCAGGCGGAGGCGGGGGCTGCTGTGGCGGGGTTATGGAGTGCCCATGATGCGGCAACTTTAGCATTGATGAGTGAGTTTTATCGGCAGTTGAGCTTGGGGCTGCCCAAGGGTGAGGCGCTACGACAGGCGCAGTTAGCGCTGTTGAACGGGACGGTTCGCTTGGAGAATAAGCAGTTGATTGGGGTTAGTAAAGATATTCCGCTCCCCCAAGCGTTACAGGAATTGGGCGATCGCACCTTTTGGCATCCCTACTATTGGTCAGCGTTTACCCTGATTGGCAATCCCTGGTAGTCTCCGTGAATTTACGTAATTTTCTTTCGTTGTAGAAACTAAAAACTTGTCACAATAGTAAGTAAGAACATAATATTTGGTGAATTCTGTTGAGCCAAACATCACAAAAACACCAGTTGGCAACTCGCACAATTCAACTGTGTGGGTTAGGGGGATTAGTCATCGTCAAAATAGGGATGATGACGAATTCGCCGCTGTTTGCTCAATCGATCACCGCTGCCCCTGACGGCACAGGTACAGTCATCACAATCGATGGCCATACCTACTACATTGAAGGGGGAACTCAAACGGGAGCTAACCTCTTCCATTCTTTTCAGGATTTTGGCTTGGGCACAGGTGAAATTGCCAACTTTCTGAGCAACCCTAGCATTATCAATATCTTCGGTCGGATCACAGGCGGAAATGCCTCAATTATTGATGGCTTGATTCAGGCCAATCCAAACTTATATTTAATGAATCCAGCCGGGATTGTCTTTGGGACAAACGCTCAATTAAATGTGGGCGGTGACTTTTTTGCCACCACAGCCGAGCAAATTTGTTTTGAAGAGGGCTGCTTTAACTCAGTTGGACTCAATGATTACAATACCTTGCTGGGCAACCCAACAACATTGGGCTTTTTGCAGAGTCAGCCCGGAAGCTTGATTAATGCTGGAACCTTAGACGTTCTTAAAGGCAAATCAATTCACCTGAGCGGGGGAACGGTGGTGAACTTGGGTCAGATCGCGGCTCCAGGGGGTATGGCAACTGTTGCGGCGATTCCGGGGGAACGACGAGTTCGGTTAAATCAACCCGGTAGTTTGTTGAGTTTGAATGTCACTGATGAAGTGTTGACCACCGGGATTGAGCCCCTGGCGTTACCCGAGTTGTTAGCGACAACACCAGAGCATTTACAGGTAAAAGTGGTCTCTGCACCCCTAGGAAATGTAGCGATTGGAGGGGCAATTACAGCCGAGCATATTGACCTCTATGCCGCAGGGCAAGTGACTCCGGGCAACCCTAACTTAATCAAAGGCCAGACCCGTGTCACTCGCTTTAGTGAAACGGATGAGAACCCGAACCAAGCGGTGTTTATTGACCGTCGTGCTGATAATCCAGAGGATTTGCTGTATGGTGCTGAAGCGGGAACCGTGACCCAAATTATTGAGAAAGACGACAAAGGCATTGCAGTTGTTAGTGAGCAGTTAGCAGTGATCAGTGATGCGGTGGGTGAGTTGGATTCGGTGGCGATCGTGGCGGAGGGAAATGCGGGCAATTTCTGGTTGGGGAATCAATGGATTAGGGCGGAGACGATTACTGATTATCAACAGCAATTGCAGACTTGGGGCAATACATTAACTGAGAATGCAGATATCCTCCTCTACGGTTGCTTCACGGCTTTGGGAGCAACAGGTGAAGCCTTGGTTACTGCCATTGCAAACATCACTGGAGCGGATGTAGCAGCTTCGGTGGATGTGACGGGGAGTACTAATTATGGCGGGAATTGGGATTTAGAAGTGAGTACCGGGACGATTGAGGCAAGTAAGCCTTTTACCACTGACACTGTTAATCAATGGGATGGCAAACTGAATACTTTAACCGTGGATAGTGCCACAGACAATGGGGTAGGTTTTACCTTGCGGGATGCCCTAAATGCTGCGAATAATGACATCACTGTGGAAGGTCAAACGGGCTCAGGCAAAGACACGATTATGTTTGATACGGGCGGAGTATTTGCCACGGCTCAGACGATTACAACGGCTTTAGGGGAGTTTACGATCACGGATGACTTGGTGATTAATGGCACAGGTCAATCTCGATTGGCGATCGATGGGGGAAGGACAAATCGGGTTTTTTATATCACCAATGCAGATGTCACCCTCCAAGACCTGACGATCCAGAATGGAAGTGCCGCTCATGGTGGTGGGATTCTGCAACGTCGTGGGGTCAACAACTTGACACTTGAAAATGTCACTGTAACTGGCAATTCAACAGGAGGTTTTGGTGGAGGACTCTATACTTACTACAGTGTCCTAAGCGTAACCAGCTCCACTATTTCAGGAAATTCAGCAAGATTTTCTGGTGGAGGAGTCCATGTTTATTACGATGCCATAAACGTAATCGATTCTAACATTTCAGGAAATTCGTCAGGAAGTTCTGGTGGAGGACTCTATACTTACGGCAGCACTATAAGCGTCATCAATTCTAACATTTCAGGAAATTCAGCAGGCAGAGGTGGTGGAGGAATTGTGGCGTATTATGGCAGTTCACCCCGAGTAACCAATTCTGTCAGCGTAACCAATTCTAACGTTTCAGGAAATTCATCAGGAACTTATGGTGGGGGAATCGCTGCTTACATCGATTCAACTATAACCAACTCCACAGTGTCGGGGAACTCAGCAGTCAACCGTGGCGGAGGAATTTATGTTATCAATGGCACAACGAACCTAACCAACTCCACCCTATCGGGCAACCTAGCTGGGAATGAGGGCGGCGGGATTCTGCAACAAGCCAGCCCGATTGATTTGCTCAATACAACGATCGCGTTCAACAGTGCCAATCTTGGCGGTGGAATCGCCCTGAATGGAGGAATTCATAACAACAGCATTGTCAATAGTATTGTTGCCAATAATGTTGGTAGTACTGGCGCTGACATCAATGCTAATTTTAGTGCTAGCACGGTGTCCCATAGCCTGATCCAAAACATTGCAGGCATTACAGGTACGACCCTCACGAATGGCGTCAATGGCAACATCATTGATCAAGACCCCTTGCTTGAACCCCTTGCCAACAACGGTAGCCCGGTTCAAACCCATGCCCTCAGCGCGGGCAGTCCAGCCATTGATGCGGGGGACAATAGTGCCATTACGGTACGCTTTGACCAACGTGGATTTGCCCGCATCGTGAATGGGAGGGTCGATATTGGTGCGTATGAGTTTGAACCTGCTGCGTCTACCGTCATTCCGTTCATTTTTTTAGACCATACACCGCCAGCTTCCTTAGAGTCCCCCTCTTTAATGGAGGATACGGAGGATGTGAGCCGCGATCGCGTCTCCGATCTCCTGGCCAATGGCCAAATCTGCGCAGCCACCGCCGCCCTCGACCAACTCCACACCCAAAACTTCAGCCAACAATTGGGACGGCTTAAATCCGCCAAACCCATGACCTGCGCCGAAATGCAGCAGCGCTTACCAGACGATGCTGTTCTGCTCCATGTGTTTGCCCAAACCGATAAACTGCACCTGATTACCCTCCGCTCCGAAGACGACCCCACTCATTACGAATTTCCTTTACCCCGAGCCAAAGTTATTGAGCAAGTCGCCCAATTTCAGCAGACCGTCACCAACCCGGTTTTGTGGCGGACTGAAACCTTCCTTACACCGAGCCAACAACTCCACCAATGGTTGATTGAACCGCTTTTGGCAGAATTCCGAGCCAATGGCATCAATAAAATTCTGTTTAGCTTAGATGATGGTCTGCGCACCATCCCGATTGCCGCCCTCCACGACGGCAATCAGTTCATCATTGAAGATTATCAAACCACGCTGCTGCCCAGCCTAGCGCTGACCCCCACCCATCACACACGCCTACAAACGGCTGAGGTCTTAGCCATGGGCATCGCTGAATTCTCAAGAACGCCACTCCCCGCTGTGCCCGTGGAATTGGCAACGATTAAACAGGAATTCCCTCAGGCTACCCATTTACTCAATGACCAAGTGACCGTAGCGAATTTCCATCATCATCTCCAAACGCCCCGCGATCCGGCTCAACCCCCGCCTAGTCAGATTGTGCATCTGGCTACCCACGGCCTGTTTCGACCGGGACGAGTGGATAACTCCTATATTCAGTTTTGGGATGGGCGGCTGAACTTCAAAGCCATCGAAGCGGTTGATTGGGGCCAAGGGGCAGTGGAATTGCTGGTGCTCAGCGCTTGTCAGACGGCGTTAGGGAATCAGTTGGTGGAATATGGTTTTGCAGGTTTGGCAGTGCAAGCAGAAGTTGGGGCTGCCGTAGCGGGGTTGTGGAGTGCGAATGATGCGGCAACGCTGGCGTTGATGAGTGAGTTTTATCGGCAGTTGAGTTTGGGGCAACCGAAGGGTGAAGCCCTACGACAGGCGCAGTTGGCGTTGTTGAATGAGGCGGTACGCTTAGAAGATCAGCAGTTGGTGGGGTCGGGGAAGGCGATCGCGCTGCCACCTGCAATGGATGGATTGGGAAATCTGTCGTTTTGGCATCCTTATTTTTGGTCGGGGTTTACCCTTATTGGTAATCCGTGGTGAACTCCGCCAATTTACAGAGTTTATCTCCGCAAATTGGCGTATTTTTTCTGATTGTAATGTTACAGATATCCATCTGGATAGTCGTTGCTCAAAATAATAGCCGATAGATAGTGGCAAGACCGAGATTGAATTGCCAGAATGCTGGTACTTACACATTTGTGATGAAGAATTAGGGCCCTTCAGGACGATTCGGTGCTCCGATTTTTATCCACGATTTTTTCTTTTTTAAAACTTTAATCTCTTCCAGTAGACTCCAAAATCTTGTCTCTCAAAAAACAGTCTCAACAGTTAGGATTAAAGGTGCTCCTAATTATCAAGATATGGAGCATTACTACGTATCCTGTACTAGCCCAATCCATTACGGTTGCTCCCGATGGTACAGGCACAATCATTGATCACAATGGCAACACATATCACATTGAAGGCGGAACTCAAACTGGGGAAAACCTGTTCCATTCTTTTCAAGATTTTGGTTTGAGTGCAGGGGAAATTGCCAACTTTCTCAGTGCTCCTAATGTTACAAATATTCTTGGTCGGGTTACAGGAGGGAATCCTTCAGTTATTGACGGACTGTTGCAAATATCGGGGAGCAATGCCAACTTGTACCTCATGAATCCAGCGGGGCTGGTGTTTGGCCCCAATGCCAGCTTGAATGTGAGCGGTGACTTTTTGGCTACCACTGCCGATCGCATTGGCTTTGAGAATGGTTGGTTTAACGCGGCAGGAACCAATGACTATACCCAACTCGCAGGAACCCCGAATCAATTTGCATTTATAAGCGAGAGTCCCAGCACAATTCTTAATCAAGGCAATCTCCAAACAGCAGGGGATCTCAGCTTTATCGGTGGCACAGTTCAAAACCAAGGGGAAATCATCGCAAACAGTGGACACATCACCCTAGCGGCTGTACCGGGAACCCGGTTGGTGAATCTGGCTCAACCGGGCATGTTATTGAGTTTAGATTTACCCGGTGTAGCTTTGACCCAAGGCGTTTCACCTCTAGATTTACCGGGGTTGTTGACTGGCCCAGTGGGCGATGTGGACATTTCTGGCACGGTACAAGGAGAGCGGATTGATCTGTACGCTGCTGGGCAAGTCATCCCTAGCGATCCCAGCTTAATGCAAGGAAAAACACGGGTGATTCGCTTTAGTGAGACGGGAGAGAATCCAGATCAAGCGGTTTTTATCGACCGTCGTGCGGATAATCCTGAAGCGTTGCTCTATGGCGCTGAGTCAGGAACCGTGACGCAGATTATTGAGCCAGATGAAAACGGAGTTTCAGTGATCAGTGAGCAGTTATCAGTGATCAGTGAGTCGGTTGGAAAACTGGATTCTGTGGCGATCGTAGCTGAAGGCAACACCGGAAATTTCTGGTTGGGAAATCAATGGATTACTGCTGAGAACATTACCGATCATCAACAACAATTGCAGACATGGAGCAACACGTTAACTGAGAATGCAGATGTCTTGCTTTATGCTTGCTTTACAGCGTTAGGGGCAACGGGTGAAGCACTAATTAAAACAATTGCAGATATGACTGGGGCCGATGTGGCGGCGTCGGTGGATGTGACAGGGAGTGCCAATCATGGCGGGAATTGGCTTTTAGAGCACAGCATGGGAGAGATTGAGGCGAACAATCCGTTTACTGATCAGGCGTTAACCCGTTGGGAGGGCAAGCTGGCAACATTGACCGTCACCAGCGAGTTAGACGATACTGTCGGTGGCAACGGTTTGGTGACGCTGCGGGAGGCGATCGCCGCCGCAAATGTTGATGGCACAATCACAGATATTGGTGAGATTAGCTCAGGCACAGACACCATTATGTTTGATACCAGTGGGGTGTTTGCCACTGCTCAGACAATCACAACAAGCCTAGGGGAGTTTAACGTTACAGACGATATTGTGATTGAGGGAACTGGGCAAACCCAGCTCTATCTAGATGGGGGAGGGGGAAACCGTGTGTTCAGCATCAGTGCAAACACCGCCACCCTGCGCAATCTCACCCTTCGCAATGGCAGCGTCACTGGCGCGAATGATGGCGGCGGCATTGATCACACCGGAACAGGTACATTAACCTTGGAGAATGCGACCATTTCAGGCAACTCAGCCGGAGATGATGGTGGGGGAGTGAGTAGTGCAGGCGATATTATTCTCAATCAATCCCTTGTTACTAATAATTCTGCTAATGATTTTGGCGGTGGACTGCGAACTTCTAATGGAACTATTACACTCATCCTTTCTACCGTTTCAGGGAACTCATCAGTCGATGATGGTGGTGGGATAAGTGCAAATGGCAATGTAATCTTAAGTGACTCTAGTATTTCGAGCAACATTTCCAATAGCAGTGGTGGTGGTGTTAGAAGTGACCAAAATATATTCCTCACAAATTCAACAATTTCAGGTAACTCATCAGTAGATGATGGTGGAGGTCTCTTTAGTGATAATGGTAATATATCCCTAACAAATTCAACAATTTCAAGCAACTTAGCCGGAGATGATGGGGCTGGGATTTTTAGTGAATTTGATGTATTTCTGACAAATTCAACAATTTCAAACAATTCTTCCGTAGAAGATGGAGCGGGGATTTTTAGTGATAATGGCAATATTTCACTAACGAATTCAATAATTACAGGCAACCTATCAGGAGAAGATGGAGGGGGCATCCGCAACACGGCTTCTATTGATTTAGTTAATTCTATCGTTTCAGGTAATTCTGCAACGAATCATGGCGGTGGGATTTACACCAATAATGGGAATGTAACGTTATTGAATTCCACTGTTTCAGGGAACTCATCAGGAAACGATGGCGGTGGGATTTATAGTGAATTTGATGTATCACTCACTAATTCAACAGTTTCAAATAATACTGCCGTAGACTTTGGCGGTGGGATTTTTAGTGATACGGGCAATGTTACACTGACCAACTCAACAGTTTCAGGGAATTCAGCAGGAAATGATGGCGGTGGGATTTATGGTGAATTTGATATCATGCTAACCAACTCAATGGTTTCAAACAATGTCACCTTAAGTGATGGTGGAGGAATATTTAGTGACAATCGCAATATTACATTGACGAACTCAACAGTTTCAGGGAATTCAGCAGGAAATGATGGCGGTGGGATTTATGGTGAATTTGATATCACGCTAACCAACTCAATGGTTTCAGACAACTCAGCAGGAGATGATGGTGGTGGATTAAACAGTAACAACGGCAATATTGTTTTGATGAATTCGATCGTCTCAGGGAACTTAGTGGCAGAGGATGGTGGGGGAATTGATATCAACTATTTGGGTGATATTTTCTTGACGAACTCCACTGTTTCAGGGAATTCAGCAGCCGAATACGGTGGTGGGATTTATTCACGAGCTGAGAGTATTGTTGTAACGAATTCGACGATTTCAGGGAATTTCGCAGGTTTAAATGGGGGAGGGATCAATAGTGGTAATGCCGTGACTTTGCGCAATGCCACGATCGCCTTTAACCGAGCCAATGGCGATGGGGGTGGTGTTGCAGTGAGAGGAACGCATGCCAATCAAATTGTGAATACCATCATTGCCAATAATCTTGATGCAGGCGCTCAAGCACCAGATATCAGTGTCAACCTCAGCAGTAGCACCGTGCGTTATAACCTAATTCAAAACACCACAGGCATCACAGGCGCGACCATTGCTACAGCAGTTAACGGTAATATTGTGGGCAAAGATCCCCGTCTGGCTCCCCTAGCCAATAACGGCGGCCCGACCCCTACTCACGCCCTCTTGCCCGGTAGCCCCGCGATTAATGCAGGTGAAAACGCTGCGGTGACTTATCGCTTTGACCAACGGGGCGAAGTCCGTATCCAAAAAGGTCGGGTTGATATTGGCGCTTATGAATCTGAGCTAACTATCATTCCCCTCTCGTTTTTTGACTACACGCCGTTAGAACCGCTGGATGTTCTCGCGCTGCTTGATGGCTATGCTCTCCTCAACCGTGAGCAAGTCGGAGAGCTTCTGGCTCAGGGGCAGATTTGCGAAGCCATTACAACCCTAGATCAGCATCAAACTCAACAATTTAACCATCACTTACAGCGGTTTAAAGTGGCAGATCCGATCACCTGTCATGAACTCCAACAACGCCTTCCCGACGATGCCGCGATCTTGTATGTCTTTGCCCAGATCGACAAACTGCACCTGCTTACTCTCACTGCCCACAATGACCCCAACCATTATGAATTTCCCTTGCCTCGGGATACTGTCCTTTCCCAAGTTTCTACCTTGCAGCAAACCATTACCAACCCGGTTTTATGGCGCAGTGAAACCTTTCTGAACCCGGCTCAACAGCTTCACCAATGGTTGGTGGAGCCAGTCTTACCGGAGTTTCAAACCAAAGGGATTCACAATATTCTGTTTAGTTTAGATGAAGGCTTAAAAACCGTTCCCGTCACTGCGTTGCATGATGGCAACCAGTTCCTGATTGAAAATTATCAAACCTCATTAATCCCTAGTCTGACCCTCACCCCAACCCATCGATCGCGCCTCCAGCACGCCTCCGTCTTTGCTCTTGGTATTGCCGACTTTGAGCACCTTGCCCCCCTCCATGCCGTTCCGCTGGAACTGGCTAGCATCAAAAGTCGATTTCCCACCACAACCAGTTTTCAAGATGACCAAGCCACCTTGATTAACTTCCAGAGCCAAATCCGCAGCCAGCTGAATCAGATTGTACATTTGGCGACCCATGGTAATTTCCGACCGGGTCAGGTGGACAGCTCCTATATTCAGTTTTGGGATGGAAGACTGAGTCTCAACGCGATCGAGCAGGTGAATTGGCATCAAAGTGCGGTGGAACTGTTGGTCTTGAGTGCTTGTCAAACGGCCTTGGGAGACCCGTCTGTGGAATATGGCTTTGCGGGCTTGGCGGTGCAGGCGGAAGCGGGAGCGGCGGTGGCAGGCTTGTGGAGTGCGAATGATGCGGCAACATTGGCGTTGATGCGGGAGTTTTATCGGCAGTTGAGTTTAGGACAACCGAAGGGGGAGGCATTACGACAGGCACAGTTGGCATTGTTGAATGGCACAGTGCGACTCGAAAATAAATATTTAGTGGGATCAGATAAGGTGATCGCCCTGCCCTCAGAGTTACAGGAATTGGGCGATCGCACCTTCTGGCATCCATATTATTGGTCAGCGTTTACCCTTATTGGCAATCCTTGGTAAGCTAATAAGCTTTTTCCACAAAAAAATAAGTTTGCGATAATAAGTAATGAGTATTTACTGCTTAGCACACACTAATTCGGTGGAGTTATATTGCAACACTGAAGCAATCTAATCACGCTAATTCATTCTCGAAACAATATGCACTTCTCAGGAAAAGCGCAATATAAAACAACTTCACGCTTTGGCCTGAGTGCAATGCTGACCCTGAGTATTTGGGGTTTAGTGGCAACACCTCTTTATGCCCAATCGATTACTGTTGCCCCCGACGGTACAGGTACAATTATTCAGCATAACGGGAAAACCTATCACATCCAAGGGGGAACCCAAGCGGGCGCAAATCTGTTCCATTCCTTTCAAGCTTTTGGTCTCAATGCAGGCGAAATTGCCAATTTCCTGAGCAATTCGAGCGTCACAAATATTTTGGGGCGTGTAACCGGAGGCGACCCGTCAATCATTAATGGTTTGATTCAAGTCACAGGAGCTTCATCGAACCTCTACCTGATGAATCCGGCAGGCATAGTGTTTGGCCCCCAAGCTAGCCTCAACGTGATGGGTGATTTCACCGCCACCACCGCCACAGGTATCGCGTTCAATAATGGCTCATTCCCAGCCTATGGCACTGCTGACTATGCCCAGCTTGTGGGTCAACCCCAGGGCTTTGTCTTTGGGCAAGAAACCAACGGCAGCATTATTAACCAAGGAGATTTAAGTGCAAGTGCAGGCAAAAACTTGAGTCTGGTGGGTGGCACGGTGCTCAATACGGGCAAAATCACAGCTCCTGATGGCAAGATCACCATTGCGGCTGTGCCTGGAACGAGCCGTGTCAAAATTAGCCAACCTGGGAGTTTGCTCAGCTTAGAAGTTGAAGCCCCCCCTGCAAATACCACCGGAATTTCGCCGTTATCTTTGCCTGAACTGCTCACAGGGGCAGGACTACCGGGCTCGATTCAAGATGATTTCAAACTAACTGCTGGAGATGTGGCGACCACAGGTGAGATTGTTGGTCAGGATGTGACCTTAATGGCAGCCGGGCGGGTTAAACCCAGTGACCCGAATTTAGTGCGCACCCATAACGGTGCCAAGACTGCCCCCACAGTGGTCTTGTTTGCTGATGATCCTACAGATGCTGTTGCTTATACCGCGATCGACTCCCGTGCCGACAACTATCTAGAACTGCTCTATGGCGGTCAGTCTGGGACGATCAGCACTGTTATTACCCAGGATGAACAGGGTATTGCAGAGATAGCAAACCAGCTTGGTGAAATTACAACGGCTGGCTATGAGGTTGATGCAGTCAATATCGTTGCGGAAGGCAATGCAGGCAACTTTTGGCTAGGGAGTGATTGGATTACATCAGAAACAGTTTGGCAATATCAAGCCCAGCTTGCAGCCTTCGGCAATGCGTTGACCGAAAATGCCGATTTACTGCTCTACAGCTGCTTTACCGCGTTAGGGGCAACAGGGGAAGCATTGATCACCACAATTGCCAACATTACGGAAGCAGATGTCGCTGCTTCAATCAATGTGACGGGGAGTAGCCTTTATGGCGGAGATTGGGTCTTAGAAAAGCAGACTGGGACGATTGAGGCGACAGCTCCTTTTACTGCGGAAACTGTTGCCAATTGGGATGGCAAGCTGGCAACGCTGACCGTGCAAAATGCTGGGGATAACTTAACAGTGGATGGCAGCTTGACCTTGCGGGAGGCGTTGCAGGCAGCCAATACTGATAGTCTGGTTGATGGGCAGATGGGTTCAGGAACAGACACCATTATGTTTGATACCGGCGGGGTCTTTGCCGCGACCCAAACCATCACCACCACAATGGGCGAGCTTGTGATCTCTGATGATTTAGTCATTGAAGGAACGGGACAGAATCAACTCTATATTGATGGGGCAGGAGGCAATCGGGTCTTTAATATCAGTGCGAATAATGCCACGTTGCGGAACTTGACTATTCAGAATGGGAGTGCTGCTGAAGGTGCGGGCATCGCATTTAGCAATGCCACAGGCACAATCACTCTGGAAAACGCCACCCTACAGAACAATACCAGTCCAACTTCAGGCGGCGCTATTGATCTTACAGTGTTTGCATCGTCCTCAAATTCATTGAATTTACTGAACAGCACCATAACAAGCAACCAGGCTGGTGATGGGGGAGGTATTGATGCGAGAACCGGTGGGACAGTTGATATCCGCGATAGTATCATCAGCAATAATACAGCTCTGTCTTTTGGCGGAGGGCTGTTTTTCAGCAATACGACCGTTACGATCACGAACAGTAGTATTACGGGTAATTCTGCGTCTCTCAATGGTGGTGGCATTCGCGTTGAGTCTGGTGGGAACATCCCACTGGATAACTCGACAGTAACCAACAATATTTCAGCAAATAATGGGGGTGGAATTTCTATTTCTGGGGGTGGATTTCTTGCCCTCACCAATGCATCAACTATTTCGGGCAATTCAGCAAATGCAAACGGTGGGGGGATTCATGTTGAGGGCAATGTCAATGTCACTGACTCGTTCGTGCAGAATAATTCTGCCAATTTCAATGGAGGGGGGCTGTTTAATTACAACGGCGATATCACTGTCACTAATTCCACTGTGCAAGGCAATACGGCCGTTACCGATGATGGCGGTGGCATCTATAGTTTCGATGGTGATATCACAGTTACAGGTTCTACGGTGACGGGTAACTCAGCCTTCAGCAATGGCGGCGGCATCTATGGGAAGCAGTTGGTTAGTGTGAACGATACCAATATCACCAATAATCTGGCTGCTGGTCAAGGCGGTGGAATCTACAGCCGGAATACCGTTACGCTCACTAATACCTCAACCGTGATCGGTAATTCAGCCACAGGTGATGGGGGTGGTGTCTATAGCGGTGTTGATCTGACGGTAGACAACTCCACGGTTTCGAACAATTCCACTGGCGGTGATGGGGGGGGTGTTTTTGGCAATAATGGCGATATCTTTCTGACGGATTCCGCAGTTTCCAATAATCTGTCTAGCGGTGATGGTGGCGGGATTAATACGGAAACAACGGGCAGTGTCTTCGTGACTAACTCAACCATTTCAGGCAACTCATCTGGAGATGATGGGGGCGGAATTGCTGCCATTCAAAATGTCATTCTCAATCAAGCCATTGTTACGAATAATTCTGCCTTCGACAATGGAGGAGGGATTCGAGCTTTTAGTGGGTATACCACCCTAACCCTCTCCGATGTTTCAGGGAATACTGCGGGCGATGGAGGGGGTGGGATCGATGGCACACTCGATGTCTCTCTAACCCAGTCAACCGTTACGAATAATTCGGCAGGCGATAGTGGGGGCGGGGTTTTCGGTAGGGGTTCAGTGACTGCTGATAACAGCACCATTTCCAATAATTTAGCCTTCAATGAAGGGGGCGGCATTTTGAGCCAAGGTACAGTAACGCTCACCAACGCCAACATCACCAACAATTCCACCGGACTTCGGGGGGGCGGCGTTTATACACCCAATGCTCTGACGTTGGATGGCACAACGGTGCAAAACAATACCGCTGGGAATAACGGGGGAGGGGTTTACACGCCAAACGATGTCACACTGCTAAATACCTCAACTGTTTCGGGCAATTCCTCAGGTAATCATGGGGGCGGAATTTACACAGCCACAGGAAATGTCACTGTTACCGATTCCAGCATTGCCAGTAATTTAGCAACCAATAGTGGGGGTGGGATTTTTACAGCCACAGGTACTGTAGACCTGACGAACTCAACTATTTTGAGTAACTCTGCCAATGACGATGGTGGTGGCATTCATAGTGCAGGTGATGCCACGGTTGATAACACCACAATTTCAGGCAATTCAAGTGGTGATCATGGCGGGGGAATTTTTTCATTTGGTGGTGTCACGTTCGCCAATTCGTCAACAGTTTCTAATAATTCAGCAGCAGGTGATGGCGGAGGGATTGATGTTGATGGCAATGTTGTTGTTGATAACGCCACCATTACGGGCAATTCAGCAGGACGGAATGGCGGTGGAATCTACACTGTAGCTAATGTGACCGTCACTAACGCTGCAATTGCTAGTAATTCAGCCAACGATAACGGGGGTGGAATTTTTACCGCCACTGGAACAGTTGGTTTAACCAATTTGTCAACTGTGACAGGTAACTCAGCCAACATCAGTGGTGGCGGGATTCACAGTACTGGAGCTGTCACGATCGATAACGCCACCGTTGCTAATAACTCTGCGGCGAATGAAGGCGGCGGCGTTCGCACCCTGAGTACATTAGATATCCTTAATGCTGCATCGATTGCGAATAATTTAGTGGGTCTGTATGGCGGTGGTGTTCAGGCCAGCGGAAATATTACGGTTACGAATTCAAGCATCTCAGGCAACTCAGCGGGCCGTGATGGTGGTGGGATTGATGGCACGATAGCAAGTAGCATCACCTTAAATAATTCAACAGTTTCTGGCAATTCATCGGGGCGCGATGGTGGTGGTATTGAAGGCTCGGGTGGGGGTGCATTGATCCTCAATGACTCCATTATTTCCGGCAATTCAGCCATGCAACGGGGTGGTGGTGTTCAGAATATTAATGGTGTCACGATTAACAACACCACCCTCTCGAATAATTTAGCAGGAACCTTTGGCGGTGGTGTTTACACCCAAGGAACCGTCAATATCACCAATAGCTCAGCGGTTTCGGGTAACTCAGCAGACAATGATGGGGGCGGAATTCATACCCCCGATGCGGTCATCTTAGATAACATTGCAATCCAGAACAATACTTCTGGAGCGCGAGGGGGGGGGATTTACACGCCCAGTGATGTCACTTTAACCAACGGTGCAGCGGTATCTGGTAATTCAGCTGAATTGCAGGGGGGCGGCATTTACACCTCAGCCGGGAATGTCACTGTTGATAGTTCCACCATCACCAATAATCAAACCGCCAACAGCGGGGGTGGGATCTACGCCACAGTAGGAACAGTTACCCTTACCGCTTCAACCCTTTCAGGCAATGTTGCCAGTAGCAATGGCGCAGGCCTGTTTACAGGTGGGGCAGCGACTCTCAACTATTCAACCGTTTCAGGCAACTCTGCCAGTAATAACGGGGGCGGCATCTTCAGTAGTGGCACTGTGGACACCACAAACTCAACAGTGTCGAGCAATGCCGCAGGTCAGAATGGTGGTGGCGTTTACAGTGGTGGCGCGGTTAATTTGCTCAACGCAACGATCGCGTTCAACACCGCCGATTCCAACAGTAGTGGCGTGGGTGAAGGAGGAGGACTGTTCCTAAGTGGCACTTTCACCAATCAGATCATCAATACAATTGTGGGGAATAACGCCGATCTAGGTGGTCAATCCCCCGATATTCGCGGGAATTTAAGCACCAGTACAGTGAGCACCAGCCTAATCCAAAGCACCGCAGGCATTAGCGCTGGTGCGCCTACGCTGGGGGTGAATGGCAATATTGTGGGGTATGATCCCCTGCTTGGGGCCTTGGCCAACAATGGGGGAACCACCCAAACCCATGCGCTACTCGTGGGTAGCCCTGCTGCAAACGTGGGGGATAATGCAGCCGCTGCCACACTCACGCTGGATCAAGCGGCCCAAGCTCGAATTTTTGGGGGCACGGTGGATATGGGGGCATTTGAGTTACAAGCGCCGTCTCCTCCATTTGTATTTCCTACCCCAACAGGCGCACCCAGGACAGGGCAGCCTTTAATGCCCCCCTTACATTCCTTGGAGCGCTTAGAAATTTTAGGGCCATATATTACGGTCACCCGCGATCGCGTCGAACAACTCCTTGCCCAAGAGCGAATCTGCGAGGCTGTCGCTACCCTGGATCAACTCCACACCCAAAACATTGAGCACCATGTTGAACGGTTTGAATCTCGTGAACCCCTGACCTGTGCCGAGATGCAGCAGCGTCTACCGGATGATGCGGCCATCCTCTATATCTTTGCCCAAACCGATAAACTACACCTGCTCACCCTCCGTTCGGAAGACGAGCCCACTCATTATGAATTGCCCTTACCCAGAACAGCAGTTATTGACCAAGTAGCCCAATTCCAGCAAACCATAACCCACCCAGTGCTGCGACGGAGTGAGACCTTCTTAGCACCTGCCCAACAGCTCCATCAATGGTTTGTGGAACCTGTACTCGCAGAATTCCAGGCCCATGGAATTCACAATATTTTATTTAGCCTAGACGAAGGGTTAAGAACCACGCCGATCGCCGTACTGCATGACGGAACCCAATTCATCATTGAAGACTATCAAACGTCACTCATCCCCAGCCTCGCACTGACCCCCACCCATCGATCGCGCCTACAACAAGCAAATGTCTTTGCCCTCGGCATCGCTGATTTTGAGCGTCTCGCCCCTCTCCATGCAGTCCCCCTGGAATTGGCTAGCATTAAAAGCCAATTCCCCAACACCCAAACTGTTCAAGACGACCAAGCCACCTTAACCAATTTCCAGAACCAACTCCACAACCAGCCCAACCAGATTGTTCATCTAGCGACTCACGGCCATTTCCGACCCGGTCGGGTGGACAGTTCCTACATTCAGTTTTGGGATGGGCGGTTGAATCTCAAAGCGATCGAGCAAGTGGATTGGCATCAAAGTGCGGTGGAATTACTCGTACTCAGTGCCTGTCAGACGGCATTGGGGAATCCATCAATGGAATATGGTTTTGCAGGTTTAGCAGTGCAGGCAGAGGCGGGAGCGGCAGTGGCGGGCTTGTGGAGTGCTAATGATGTGGCGACGCTGGCCTTGATGAGCGAGTTTTATCAGCAGTTGAGTTTAGGGCTGCCCAAGGGGGAGGCATTGCAGCAAGCACAGTTGGCGCTGTTGAATGGCACAGTTCGATTGGATGATAAGCAGTTGGTGGGGTCAGATAAAGCAATTCCCTTACCGCTAGAGTTGCAGGAATTGGGCGATCGTACCTTCTGGCATCCCTACTATTGGTCTGCGTTTACGCTGATTGGGAATCCTTGGTGAACTGGCCTGCCATCCCACCATTTGCCTTTCCCCACAAAAAAAATTACCTTGTCACAATAATTACGTAAGTGTGATGTGGCAATTTCCCTGAATTCGCGGTGTGCCTCCGGGAAGTTACTGAGATCTGCATTTTATCTTCCATTCTGGAGCCTCCCCATGCTGCGATCGCTGCCTCGCAAACTATATCTGCGTTCGTTGGTCTGCACCATCAGTCTCATCGTCAGTAATACTTCATTCCCTGCCCCACCCATTCGGGCACAATCCATTACGGCGGCTCCCGATGGTACCGGCACAATGATCACGATCGATGGCAATACTTACCATATCCAGGGTGGCACGCAAGCAGGAGCAAATCTCTTCCACTCCTTCCAACAATTCGGCCTGAATGCCCAGGACATCGCTAACTTTTTCAGCGATGCCAGTATCACCAATATTTTCGGTCGGGTGATCGGTGGTGAGCCCTCTATGATTAATGGGCTATTGCAAGTATCGGGGAGCACTGCCAACTTGTATCTGATGAATCCGGCTGGGATCGTGTTTGGAGCCAATGCAAGTTTGAATGTGAGCGGTGATTTTTTCGCTACGACTGCCGACCAAATTTGTTTTGACACAGGCTGTTTTAATACCACTGGTATTCATGATTACTCTGCTTTGTTGGGTCGTCCCACGACCTTAGGCTTTTTGCAGAATCAACCCGGTAGCTTGCTCAATGCAGGGACTTTGTCTGTGCAAAAAGGAAAATCGATTCATTTGAGTGGTGGCACCGTGGTGAACTTGGGTGAGGTGATGGCAACCGGAGGCAATATTGCGATCGCTGCCATTCCTGGAGAACGCCGTGTTCGCTTAAATCAGCCAGGGAATTTGCTCAGTTTAGAAACCACCGATATTATTCTCACCGAAGGAAT
>JAAHHN010000077.1 GCA_010672165.1 Spirulina sp. SIO3F2
CAGTAATCCTTTCAGTTCCTCTACACTCTCTTTTATCTCTAGTCGATAGACTCCTGTCATGGCATCTGTTTTGGATTCTGCTTTCCTATTCTACTATCTGTAGCTCTCTTTATTCGATTTGGTATTACCTTGTGATCCCCCCAGCTTTTTTCAGCAAGCTTTAAGTACAGGAAAAAAGAGAAGATTAAGAGCTGTCAGCCGTTAGATTCCTAACTATTGCGATAGCTGCATGACAGCCCCTCGCCAGTTTTTTGGGTCGAACATACTATCGCTTATCCCTCAAGATTTCTGCGATTAACTAATGACACATCCTAATTTGAGTTATGACAAGTGCTTTATCAATCCTGTTGTGCCAAAGCGGTCAGAAACTCATTCACCGCATCAAACTAACTCTTCACCGCCACCTTCGCCAGGGGCTTGGCAAAAATCATCCGTCCCGCCGAAGTTTGGAGCGCTGAAGTTACGGTTACCCGAACTTTATTCCCTACCGAGTCAGAGCCCCCTTCCACAACGACCATCGTGCCATCTTCTAGGTAGCCCACCCCCTGGTTGGGTTCTTTGCCTTGCTTAAGCACCTTGAGATCAATCGCATCTCCTGGCAGATAAATCGGGCGGATCGCTTGAGCCAGGTCGTTAATATTCAGTACTGGAACTTTTTGTAGATTCGCCACCTTGCTGAGGTTGTAATCATTGGTGAATAAGAAACCATTGATTTCTTGGGTAAAGCGTACCAACTTAGCGTCAACTGTGGGAATATCGTCATAATCTGTGGCGTTGACCACCAGCCGCTCCGGATAGACATTCTGCATCCGGTTGAGCACATCCAGGCCCCGACGCCCTCGCACCCGCTTTTGGTCGTTGGCAGCATCGGCTAAGGTTTGCAGCTCTTGCAGAATAAACTGGGGCACAATTATTTGACCTTCAATAAAGCCCGTATCTAACAGCTCCTCAATCCGGCCGTCAATGATGCAACTGGTATCTAGAATTTTGGCTGTGGCAGGTTTGAGGGTGCCTTCCGCTACCAATAGCGTTTCGATACTATTGGGGTTGATCAGTCGTAAAAACGTGCGGCCGTGGGTATCGGCAAGGCTCAAGCCTAAAAATGAAAAGACAATACTCACCAACACTGCCAGCATGGGCTTAAGCAGGCTCACTTCACTGGGAATCGGTAGCAAGAAAATCGGCGCCAGCATCAGATTTGCCAAGAGCAAACCAATCACCCAGCCCACCGCTCGGGTTAGAATCACCTCAATGGGCAAACGACGCACCTGATCTTCTAAGCGGCGATAGGTGGTTTGGGCTGCTAAACCCACCGCTAACCCTAAAATGGCCCCAAAGCTGGCAATGATCAAGCGAACCGCTTCAACATTCGTCACTTGCCGGAGCACCTCAGGGGGCAGGGCATCGATCGCCCCATAGCCCACACCCGCCAAGGCGGCCACAAATATGCTGATAATTAAGGCGTCGAGCATGGCGTTCTAGAGTCCCTAAATAGATGAAGATTGTGTTGAGAGTAGATGTTGCGTCGGATTGCCCCGCCGGGTCGTCAAAAGCTCCGTCCATTATATCGTCTGACTTTAGACCCCTTGAGGGGGCTTAATGTTCGGTGACGTTTTACCGATAGAATCTGTCATCACAGCCGCCTATGTGCATATCCCCTTCTGTCGGCGACGCTGTTTTTACTGTGATTTTCCGGTTTCAGTGCTGGGCGATCGCCGCGATGGCAGCAACGCCCAGAGTGTGGGGCAATATGTCGAGGTGCTCTGCCAGGAAATCCGCACCACATTGGTGGAGCCGGGGCTAGCCCCCCTCAAGACGATCTTCTTCGGCGGGGGCACTCCTTCCCTGTTGACCCCTAAACAACTTGAACAGATTCTCACCAGCCTCGATCGCGCCTGCGGGATTGCTCCAGATGCCGAATGTTCCATTGAGATTGATCCGGGAACGTTTGATTTAGCTAAGTTGCAAGCGTTCAAAGCTTTGGGAATCAATCGGTTTAGCCTGGGGGTGCAGGCTTTTCAAAATACTCTGTTACAGGCCTGTGGGCGCTCCCACACCGTGGCAGATAGTTTCACAGCGGTGGAGATGTTGCACAGTATCGGGGCAAAAAATTGGAGTCTTGACTTGATTTCAGGACTACCCCACCAAACCCTGGAAGATTGGCAAGTCTCACTAGAAAAGGCGATCGCCCTCTCTCCCACCCACCTCTCCTGCTATGACTTGGTACTCGAGCCTGTGACGGCCTTTGGCAAACAGTACGAGCCGGGTGCAACGCCGCTACCTACCGATACCCTCACTGCCGAGATGTATCGCACCGCCCAGGCAGTGCTCACCACTGCGGGCTACCAGCATTATGAAATCTCTAACTATGCCCAACCAGGGGCGCAATGTCGTCATAACCTGACCTACTGGCACAATCAAGCGTATTACGGCTTTGGTATGGGAGCCGCCAGCTATACCCAGGGGCAACGTTTCACTCGACCGCGCAGTCGTGCTACCTATTATCCTTGGGTGGCTCAAGGCTGCCCGATCACTGTTGCGCCCCAAACTACAACGGATCAACTGCTAGAAACCCTTATGGTCGGACTTCGCTTGGCCGAGGGGGTCGATTTGGGAAAATTTTCTGCTGCGCAACAGACCCAAATTCAAGAGGCGATCGCTCCCTATCTGGCCACAGGGTGGGTTAAGCTGAGGGGCAATCAGTTAGCGTTGGGCGATCCAGATGGTTTCTTGTTTTCCAATACCATTCTGGCTAGCTTGTTTGAGCAGTTTGATTGATTGAATTTTAGATGGACTGGGGAGATCAAAAACACAGTGGCTGTCTCTGAACTCGAACAAGATATCCTCGACCTCCATGCCCAGGATTTATCCCCTCGGCATATCGCTCAGTTTTTAGGAGTTTCCCTGGCGCAGGTACATCATATTCTCCGAGCGCATGGTCTAGAGCAAGTGTTGACCCTCCCGCCTCTGGGGGATTTACCCCCAGTTTATCAATGTCTAGTGAGTCGAGCTTGTGGGGACTATTTACTCCAAAACCAGAACCGGGATGAAATGCCCATCAGCAGCTTGGGGCTTGTGACCATCACTCGACTCAAGGGCTATAACCATTTTTGGGTTTGCACCTATCTGATTGACTACCTCTGTTTGGGTTTAAAAGATACCCTTGGCCCTCGCGCGATTGAGCGCGATCGCTATAATTATTTTTTAGAAACCTCCTATCAAGCGTTTCCAGGAGGCTACTCTGAGATCTCTTTAGCTCAGGCCCAAGCGTTGGTTTTCGGCGCAGTCGAATATGCAGCCAAAGCTGGGTTTGAAGCGAATTCAGACTTTGAACAAACGGTGTATCACCTTGGTCATTGGTCCGGGCAACCTCAGCTTGAGTTTGGCTATCAGGGCCAACCCTTTTATATCAATGGCCCCTATGATGATGCCCGTCAGGTGATTAAATCCCTAGAGACTCATGTGGGGCGAGGCAAATTTAAATATATTTTGGGGATTGGTTAATGACTGCTATCAATTAGATTTAAACCCTGGCTATGGCTGGCTTACAGCTCCCTTTTCTGTTTTTTCGGGCGCTCAATTGTTTGTCCTCGTCAACGACTTCGCTTACTGACCACTTGCACTTTTCTTAGGGACTGCCATCAATATAAAGTGTTAAAGCATTGCGATGACAAGGTTTACCGCTCCTAGCCAAGGTCTGGAATGGGAACCGTTATTGATTGTTTTCTAGAGTGATGACATGCCCTAGCTGACCAGTATCCAAAAGAGTTCTGGGTTGCAAGGGTGAGTTTAGTGATTTCCGTCAGACTTCATGATTGTTATTCAGGTTAGGATGGAAACTTGAGTCTCTTTTCTTCAGCGGGGTTGTTCTTGTGGCGGCCCTTCCTTCTCCTCACCCACATCACGCAGATTATGGCTTTTTCAATCAAACACGGGCTTTTTCAATACGACCTTACTGATCACCATGCGGTGTTAGGGGTCTCTGTCACTGCTGATCCCGGCACCGTACGCAAACGTTACTTGAAGCTAGCACGTCTATTACACCCAGATAGTCTTCGCAATGCAAGTGAGGAAGACAAGCGTCAGGCCAGTGAGCTACTCTCGAAGTTAGTGAACCCTGCCTATGAAGTCCTTAAGGGAAAAGCTCGCAATGAACATCAAATTGTGTTGGAGCAAACGGGGAAACGCCTGGCCAGTGAGGGAGGAACCCCGAAGCTCAATAGCGATATTGCTCAATCGTTCTTAAAAGCAGGTGGGGATGCTAATAGCGGTTATACACAAGCCCTTAATGCGATCGCCAAGAAACAGTACAGACCTATTGGTAGCGCGATCGCCACGATCGAGATCCTCAGTGAATTGAATCTGGTCTATCTGATGAAGCAAGGGGGTAAGGGGGTGCGGAGTACGGCTCCGAAAACGCCCAGTAATACTGCCAAACCGAGTGGGAAGACGACTACTGCCCGTCCAACTGCTGCGAATAATGCACCACCACCGCCAGCCACCCCCAGTTCGCCCGTCGAGCGCTACATCGCTCGTGCCCAGGAATACATCACCAAAAATAACTTTGCCAAGGCTGTTCTAGAGTTGCGAGATGGTCTGAAGCTTGACCCCAAAAACAGTGCCTGCCATGCCATGCTGGGGATGGCCTATCTCAAACAAGACCAAATCAGCATGGCCAAGGTGCATGTAACCAAAGCACTGCAATCGAATCCTAACGAGCCGATCGCCCTCCAATGTAAAACTGTCCTTGAAAAGAAGCTGGGCAAACCCCTAGGTGTCAGTAGCAGTAGTGCAAAATCCTCGGGTAAGTCAACTGGCAAATCAGCCCGAACCAGTGGGAGTCGCAAAACAGACAAATCTCAAAGTGGCGGCCGATTTGGGGGTCTATTTGGTAACAAGAACAAATAGAATGGGCGTTGCGGCTTTTTTCCCATAAGTATGATTCACCAACCCCCGGCTGGAACCAAAGATTTACTCCCCCTTGAAGTGATCCGCAAACGTTGGATTGCCGGTTGTCTCAGAGATGTGTTTAATCGCTGGGGGTATCAACGCATCATTACCTCAACTCTGGAATGGTTGGACACCTTGACTGCGGGAGACGCCATTAAGCCAGAAACCGTAATTCAGGTGGATGGAGCCAGCCAAGGGCGTCTGGGACTCCGCCCAGAGCTAACCGCGTCGATTGCTCGGGCTGCGGTTACCCGGATGGTTGACGATACCCTGCCCCTGCGCCTTTATTACAACGCTAATGTCTTTCGTCGGGCTCAACAGGGCCATCATGGTCGTCAGCTTGAGTTCTACCAAATGGGGGTCGAACTGCTGGGGGCAGGCGGAAATCTAGCAGATACAGAAATTCTGCTGCTGCTTATCGATAGCTTGACTCAACTAGGTCTTACCGATTGGCATATTATTCTGGGTGAGGCCAATCTGACTCGGGCTTTACTGGCACAGTTCCCCAGTGAGCATCGGGCTGCGGTACGTCAGGCCATTGTCAACCTCGATCGCTTAGCTTTAGCTGCCCTGCCTTTGAGTGATGACTTGCAGACTCAAGCCCAGATGCTCTTTGAGCTGCGAGGCGAACCAGAAGTCGTCCTGGGACGGGTGAGTCAACTGGAACTGGATAGCGCCAGCCGCCAGATTGTTAATGAACTTAAAACCTTAATCGCACGTCTGCGCCAGACCAACCCCGGCCAGCCCTTGCCCATTACGCTCGACCTTACTCTCCTTGAAACTATCGACTATTACACAGGTGTTGTTTTTGAGGTGGTTTCTTCTCAACAGTATCAATACCGAGTGTTGGGTAAGGGGGGACGCTATGATCAGCTCTTGGGACTTTATGAGCCCCAGGGTCAGTCCCAGCCAGGGATTGGGTTTGCTCTCAATATTGAAGATCTCCAGACCTGTCTTCTCGATAGTGATCAACTTCCCCAACACAAGCCCACCAATGATTGGTTGGTCATTCCTAAAACGCCAGCGGCCGAGGCGTCGGCCTTTGTGTATGGCCAGCAACTCCGTCAAGACGAGCATTATCTGGTGCGGGTGGAGATGATGTTGGAGCACCGCTCACCTGAGGCGATTCGAGACTATGCCCAGGCCAGTGGGATTCGGCGTTTGGCTTGGGTGGACACCGATGGCACCCCTGAAATTGAGGTGATTGAGGAGCGCTAATGCAACAGGCTCATATTATTGGTTTAGGACGCTCTGGTGCTGCCGCAGCGCGGGTGCTCAAACAGCAGGGCTGGCAAGTCGAGATCGGCGATCGCGCCACGGCCGCAACCCTGCACCCGCTTCGAGATACCCTCACCGCCGAAGACATCACAGTCAAGCTGGATTATAGCCTGGATTTGCAGGCTACACCTCATCCTGATCTGATTGTGGCGAGCCCTGGCGTGCCTTGGGATATTCCCCTTCTAGAGCAAGCGAGGGCGCTGGGCATCCCGACCATTGGCGAGATGGAACTCGCTTGGCAACAGCTGAGCCAAACCCCTTGGGTGGGCATTACGGGAACCAACGGGAAAACTACCACTACAGCATTGGTGGGGGCAATGTTCCAAGCTGCCGGTTTTCATGCCCCCACCTGTGGCAACATTGGCTATGCCGCCTGTGAGCTAGCGCTGCAAAATAAAGCTTACGATTGGGTCATCGCAGAGATTAGCAGTTATCAAATCGAATCCTCCACAACCCTCAGCCCCCAGATTGGCATCTGGACAACCCTGACGCCGGATCATCTAGCACGTCATCGCACCGTGGAGAACTATGCCATGATCAAAGCCAGCCTGCTTAAACGCAGTCAGCAACAAATCCTGAATGGGGATGACGCCTACTTGCGCAAAACAATGGCTGATTGGCCGAATGCCTATTGGACGAGTGTGCATGGCCTTAGCAATCTCGATCCAGCCCGGAGTTTTTATCTTGCGAATGGCCAGGTGATGACTCAGAACCAAGCCATTGTCTCTGCGTCAGCCTTGAAGATGCCAGGTGAGCATAACCAGCAGAATCTGCTGATGGCTGTGGGAGCCGCTTATTTGGCAGGAATTGAACCTGAGGCGATCGCTCACGCCCTCGAAACCTTTCCGGGAGTGCCCCACCGCCTGGAAACCATTTGCACCCATCAGGGGATAACCTTCATCAACGACAGTAAAGCGACGAACTATGATGCTGCCCAGGTGGGCCTCAGCGCGATGACCACCCCGACCATCCTGATCGCAGGAGGTGACCCCAAACAGGGGGAGGATGGAACCTGGCTGGAGACTATCAAGTGCCAAGCTGCCTATGTGTTGCTTATTGGTGCGGCTGCGCCCCAGTTTGCCCAACGGCTGAAGGCGGTGGATTATACCCATTTTGAAGTGGTGGAAACGATGGAGAATGCCGTGACTCAGGGCTATGGGATCGCTCAAGCCCGAAATATTCCCACCGTGTTGCTTTCGCCCGCCTGTGCAAGTTTTGATCAATACGCCAATTTTGAGGTGCGAGGCGATCATTTCCGAGAGCTATGTTTGCAGCTGATGCAATCGGCGACTTCTAGTCAATAAATGCGGTATTGGCGGCCAACATCCAACCCACCCTGGTCGTCACTGCGCTTGACCTCCCCCTCCCAAGAGCTAATCCTGTAGGGGTTTCAAATCGCTCCCTTGATTTTGCTAGGGTTCAGCGGTTCAGCCCTCAAAAGTGCGTTCGCAAGATCCTTGCTGTGAGGGGGGTCTACAAAACCCCTACAAGGTTAGCCCAAGAGGGGATTACTCACTTAAGCATCTCCTCCTGGGAGGAGTACCCGTAGGGGGAGGTGGGTTGGTCTCAATCTACAACTCAATCACAGTAATCGAGGCAAGTTTTTATGGACGTGATTCCCGCAATTGATCTGCTTGGTGGCCAATGTGTCCGGTTATATCAGGGCGACTACAACCAATCCGAAGTGTTTGGCACAGACCCTGTGACTATGGCCCAGCGCTGGGAACAAGATGGCGCAACCCGTCTGCATTTGGTTGATCTTGACGGCGCGAAACAGGGCACAACGGTCAATCATGATGTGATCGCCGCGATCGTCTCGGCCGTTTCAATTCCCGTAGAAGTTGGTGGTGGTCTGCGCACCATCGAGAGTGTCAGCCGTATGTTTGAGCTGGGCGTTCGTTGGGCGATCGTGGGCACGGTGGCGATCGAAAATCCGGATGCAGTACGGCAATGGTGTCAGCAGTTTCCAGGACGCATCATTGTCGGTATTGATGCCCGTGATGGCAAGGTCGCCACGAAGGGCTGGCTGGAGACCTCCACCGTACAGGCCACAGATCTGGCTAAACAAATGGCGGATTATGGTGCGGCAGCCATTATCTATACCGATATTCACCGCGATGGTACGCTCTCAGGCCCGAATATGGATGCCCTACGGGAACTGGCCCAAACGGTTCCGATCCCGGTGATCGCCTCAGGGGGAGTCAGTTCCCTGACGGATGTCTTGAGCTTGCTTGCTCTAGAGCCGATTGGCATCAGTGGCATGATCATCGGTCGAGCCATCTATACAGGAGATGTGAACCTCTCCGAAGCGGTGAAAGCGGTAGGGCCAGGACGCTGGCAAGATGTGTCACCCAATGGGGGTTCGGTGGTTGGCTAGAGCAAAATATGGTGTCGGGGCGTGGTTTCCCCGGGGAATTATCGTTGTACCGATAGCTCCCCTGAAGCTGCCTGCTCTAAGAACTCCGTTGCCGCGGGTTTGAGATTGTAGTCAAGCCAAAAGAAGCTGCTCCCAAAGAGCGCGATCGCCCCCACCAGTGTCACTTGTAGCCAACGCATCTGCGATCGCAAATGGGCCGTTTCCTGCTCTAACTCAGCCGGGGGCAGCAGAGTTGGATAGTCGTCCAGTTCCAAAGTTGGGGCTGGCTTTTTCTTTTTCGGCTCCAGATTAACCAAGGTGTATAGCCAATCCGTAATCAGCTTGGGCCCGTGCGCTTGAAACCACCAGGTTCCGATCGAGCGAAAACTCCCCCGTGAGGCGCGACCCAGCGGTTTAACGATGTGGCCAAGGGGATGGGTTTTCACCTTCTTGTTCATTACATTGATCAGGCCAATGTCATAGAGCCGCTCCATAATGAAGCGCACCGTGGCGTCTTCGCGCTGCACAAGTTGCTCTAAAATCAGCAGAATCTCTTGAACCTTGCGCTGTTCTTCAGATTCGGAAATCTCAGGGGGGCGTGTCACGATAAGACGAAGCTCAGTATTGACCGTTACTGTTCCCAGGCTAGGCAGAATTTCAGGGTCTGTCAATCGTTGGGTTAACACTTGCTCACAGACTGTTATTCAAACTGCTGACGCAAAACCCTCACCCAATCCTCTCCCAAAGGGCTGCCGCTTATACACAAACTGTAAATCCTGACCTAATACACAATTCAGCCTCCTGAATCCTCCTAAATCCCCCTTGGAAAGGGGGACTTTGAGTGCTTCCCCCCTTTCCAAGGGGGGCTAGGGGGGATAAAGTCCAGCTTTGGGACTTGAGATCAACTTCTGTATAGGCAGTACTCAGCGGGAGAGGGCTTCTGGCTCTCTTCTCCCAATGGGAGAAGGGCTGGGGATGAGGGCAATCTCCTCCTGCAATTTGTCTATGCCTTACGCAAGCGATCTATATCTATGATCTATGTGTATAAATTGTGCTCTCTCAGCGTTGGGTGTTTGCCGACTATCGCTATTAGTTAGTGTAAGATTTGCATCAATCTTCCTAAGATTTTCACAAGGAATCCGTATCATGATTGGTACATGAATGTGGGATTGAGCTACCCACAATAGACATTTAATAAATATCGATGAGATTTACGGGGAGATTCTTATGTTGCGGGTTGTGGTGGGCCATAGCGATGATCCAGATTCTGAGAGTGCGATCGCGGAGGTGCTCCAACAATGTCAAGCCGACCTGAAAGGGGCAATGCCCCAAGCGGGAATTCTGTTTGCAGCCATTGATTTTGATTATCCCTTTATTCTGGACACAATTAATAAAACCTTCCCTGAGGTTCAATTGATTGGGGGGACGACCGATGGTGAGATCTCCTCAGTGCTGGAGTTTCAGCAGGACTCCTTAACCTTGATGCTCTTTTGCAGCGATACGGTTGAAATTGCTGCGGGGGTGGGACGCAATGTGTCTCAAGCGCCAGCGCAGGCCGCTCAAGCGGCGATCGCCCAAGCTCAACAGCAGTTAACCACTCCCCCCAAGCTCTGCCTTACTGTGCCCGAAGGTCTGCACGTGAATCAGTCGCAGATCCTTCGCTATCTTAAACAAACTCTCAAAGACTCCCCGATTCCAATTGTGGGTGGCTTTGCGGGCGATCAATACCAATTCAAGGCAACATATCAATTCTATAACGCAGAAATCTTGCAAGATTCAGTTCCAGTGCTACTCTTTGGTGGTAATTTATTGTTCTCTCACGGTGTGGTGAGCGGTTGGCAACCTCTGGGGCAGCCGAGTCGTGTTACCAAAGTTGGGCACAACGTCGTTTATGAAATTGATGGCCAAAGTGCCCTATCTTATTACCGTCAATATTTGGGGGGCTTAGATCCTGCTGGAGAATATCCCTTAGCAGTGTTTGAACGTGATAGTGAGCATTTTTATCTACGGGCTCCGCTTGCTCACAATGTAGATGAAGGCAGTGTCACCTTTTTTGGCGAAGTTCCCGATCAATCGATCGTGCAAATTACCACTGCCAATCGGGATGAAGTGGTTGCAGCGGCGCAAACCTCAATTGCCCAAGCCCTAGAACGCTATCCGGGTAAGACCCCGAGTGCAGCAGTATTTTTCTCTTGTGCAGGGCGGCGTTGGCTGTTGGGAACCCGAACAGCTGAAGAATATCAGCAGATTCGTGAGCAGTTGCCCGCAAATATTCCGGCTTGTGGGTTCTATGCCTATGGTGAAATTGCGCCGCTCCAACCCTGTAGCGAAACGCAACTCCATAACGAAACTTTTGTCTCCTGTTTGTTTGGAACCGCCGATTAATAGGTTGGGAATTGGGGAGGACAAACACAATAATCATGAGTAACGCCGAGCAGAGTACCGACGTTAAAGCCTTAGCTAAAGCCAATCGTATACTCCAGAAAAAATTACAGCGTTCAGAGCGCGATCGCGTTTTGCTCGAAGAAACCAACGAGCGTCGGCTAGCCCTGCTTAATAGCACGATCGCTCAATTACAAACTTCCAAACAGACCCTCGAAGAACGCACCCAAGCCCTAGAGACTGCCCTGAGCAATGTGCAACAAATGCAGTCTCAACTGATTGAAGCGGAAAAGCTCTCGGCGTTGGGGGTTTTGGTTGCGGGCATTGCCCACGAAATCAATAACCCGGTGAGTTTTGTGGCGGGGAATATCCAACCTGCCCAGGATTATGTGCAAGATCTCCTGGGACTCTTGGCGTTGTATCAGGCAGACTATCCTGAACCGTCAGAACTCATTCAAGACGAGATTGAGGCGATCGACCTGGAGTTTTTAGCCGAAGATTTGCCCAAGTTGCTCAATTCTATGGAGGTGGGGGCTGAACGCATCAGCGAGATTGTGCGATCTTTGCGCACATTTACGCGGGCGGATGGAGATGACTTTAAGACCGCAGATTTACAGGATGGTTTGGATAGCACCCTCTTGATTTTGCAGCATCGGCTTAAAGCCAATGCCAAGCAGCCCGAAATTAAGGTTGTGCAGGATTATGCCCATCTGCCACCAGTTGATTGCCATCCTGGTAAGCTCAACCAAGTTTTTATGAATCTCTTTGGCAATGCAATTGATGCCCTACGGGACTGGGAAGCAACCGATAAACTGGATATCCCAGACCTCCAAACAAGCCAAATTGCGGTTCAAGCCGCTCCGCTTAGTCCTGAGCGGGTGCAAATTCGGATTCAGGATAATGGCCCGGGCATTCCTGAAGCGATTCGCGGCAAACTATTTGACCCCTTTTTCACTACCAAGCCGGTCGGCCAAGGCACGGGTTTGGGGTTGGCGATCAGCTACCAGATTATTGTGGAGCAGCATCATGGCCGACTCTACTGTGAATCGGAACTGGGGGCTGGCACAACCTTTGTGATTGAACTCCCTATTCGTCAACCCAAAGTACCAACAGCCCAAGTAACAGCAAGCCTCGCTTAGAGTCCGTTTTCCAATCCAAAGAAGCACAGGATGGAAATCGCGCTTTTTAGAGGGCGAAAAATCGTAGGGGCGATTTCCCATGATTGACCTAACCTGCATTATGCATGAGTTTTCTGTAGGGGCAACCACGGGGGGATTGCCCCGGTTTATTGCGTGGCAAGAGGTTGATTGGGAGGCGTCCGAGATCGGGGGAGAAAGGCACTAAACCTACATTGGGAACGACAGGGCTACCCATATTGATGAATCATCAAGGCTAAACTCAGCCAAGGTAAGGTTAGTTGTAGGAATACCAAAACATAGTTAACCTTACGCCGCTCTACATCGCCGCCGATCATCCCAGTGATTCCGCGCTAGTATTGGGTGAAGATTTGGCTGGGTGCTCCATTTTCCCGTTCGAGTGCAGATATTGTCCGTCCAGCTTATTCGGGCCTTTTTCCTCAAACGCATTTATGTCTTCTACCGATTCTGTCCGTCGTATTCTGTTCCTCGCTGCGAATCCCCAAAATACAGGTCGTTTGCAACTGGATAAAGAGGCGCAGGGTGTTAAATCAAGCTTACAACTGGCAAAACACCGCGATCGCTTTAAAATTATTGCTGAATGGGCAGTGGGTGCAGATGAACTAAGACGAGCACTCTTAGAACACGAGCCCCACATTGTCCATTTCTCAGGTCATGGAGAAGGGCAAGATGGTCTGGTGCTCGATGATGGTCAGGGCAAAAAAAAGCGGGTTACCAGTAAGGCGCTAGCACGGTTATTCAAGCAATTTCCTGGTATTGAATGTGTGTTGCTAAATGCCTGTTATTCCGATATCCAAGCCCAGGCGATTGTCAGCCATGTGCCCTATGTTATCGGCATGAATCAGGCAATTGGGGATGAAGCAGCGATAAAGTTTGCGATGGGTTTCTACGATGGGCTGGGCTATGGTCGCTCCTACCCAGCGGCGTTTGAATTTGGTCTGAGTGCGATCGATCTCGAAGATCTCCCCGAAACCGCAACGCCTGTGCTTAATCAGAAGGGGGCTGTGGTAACGCCCGAGTTGCCCCAAGGTTGTCGAGTCTTTATCAGCTACCGCGATCAGCTTCCGGATAAGCAGTTGGCCCAGGCCTTTTTTGAGGCATTAGAAGCAGCAGGACAAACACCGTTTATGGCGGGAACCAGTCTCCAGTTGGGGGACACATGGGTGCAACGAATTCGGCAGGAACTGGATCGCAGTGATTATCTATTACTGTTGCTGTCACCCCAGTCGGCCACCAGTGAGATGGTCACAGAAGAAGTGCGGCGAGCCAAGCGGTTGCAAGAAGAACGCCAAGTTGCCCATCCAGCAATTTTGCCTATTCGGGTGCAGTTTCCCCTGGAGCATCCCTTGAACTACGATTTGCGGGGCTATCTTCAGCAGATTCACCAACGGGAATGGCACACTGAAGCGAATACGGCCGGGTTAATCGCCGAGGTGGTGTGGTTGGTGCAACAGGGCGCAGAACAGCAGATCGTGCCCCCCACGCCTGAGGAGGAATCATTCCAAACGCCAGCGATTGAAAGCGTGGAGCATCCCCCGTTGCCCGTGGCTGATCCAGAGCTAAAGCGAGAACCCGGCGGCTCAGTGCGGTTAACCTCAAGCCTCTATGTGGAGCGATCGCCGATCGAGGCAGACTGTTTTGAAGAAATTATGCAGCCGGGGTCACTGATTCGAATCAAGGCACCCCGGCAGATGGGCAAAACCTCACTGATGGCGCGGATTCTCAATCATGCAAGGGAACAGGGCTGTCAGGCAATCTCGCTGAGTTTTCAGCGGGCGGATCATGATGTGTTTACGGATCTAGACCGCCTGTTGCGTTGGGTCTGTGAGCAGTTGGGGCGGCGGCTAAAACGGTTAAAAGAACTGGACGATTATTGGGCTGGGGACTATGGCAGTAAGGATAAGTGCAATGTGTATTTGGAGGAATGCTTACTCGAAGAGATAGATGCACCGTTGGTGTTGGGGCTCGATGAGGTGGATATGGTATTCCCCCATCGGGAAATTGCCGATAGCTTCTTTGCGTTGGTGCGATCGTGGTATGAGATGGCACGGTATGGCGATCTGATGAGTGAGTTGTGGGAGAAATTGCGCTTGGTGGTAGTGCATTCGACGGAGGTCTATGTGCCGCTGAATATCAATCAGTCGCCGTTTAATGTGGGCAAGAATGTTGAGCTGCCGGAGTTTACCTTCGAGCAAATTTTGGATTTATCTGGGCGGTATGGCGTGAGCGGGGGTGAGGCGTTGGCTCAGCAGTTATTGCAGCTAGTGGGGGGGCATCCCTATTTAGTGCGGAAGGCGCTCTACCATCTACGGCGACAGGATTTATCGTTGCGGGAGTTGGTGACTACAGCCCAGACTGAGGGCGGCATTTACAACGATCATTTGCGGCGCCATTTATTGAATTTGCAGGATTACCCACCGTTGGCGGCGGCGTTGCGGCAAGTGGTGAGTCAGAGTCGGGCGGTGGAGATTGATGCAGAATCGGCGTTTAAGCTCGAAAGCATGGGTTTGGTGGCGTTGCAGGGGAATAAGGCAAGTCCACGGTGTGATGTGTATCGGCAGTATTTTTGTGATCATTTAGCGTAAGGGGGAGGGGCATAATGAGTGGATCGACTTTTCAGTACACCGTTGGTGGGGCGTTGCATCGAGATGCGCCCTCCTATGTAATGCGCCAGGCAGATCATGACCTCTATGCAGCACTCAAAGCAGGGGACTATTGCTATGTCTTTAATTCGCGGCAGATGGGCAAGTCGAGTTTGCGGGTGCGGGTGGTGCAGCAGTTGCAGCAGGAGGGCTTTTTGTGTGCGGTGTTGGATGTGAGTGCCATTGCAGGTCATGGCACAACGGCGGAGCAATGGTATCTGGGCCTAATTCGGAATCTGAAAAGTAGCTTTGGTTTACGGGGTTTTAAGCCCTTGCTCTGGTGGCGGGAGCGGGAGGGGCTCTCGCCGATTCAGCGCTTTAACGAGTTTTTGGATGAGGTGCTGTTGCCGTCGCGGTCGGAACGCTTGGTGGTGTTGATCGATGAGATTGACTACCTGTTTTCGTTCCCGTTTAATGATGAGTTTTTTATCTGGGTGCGGGATTGTTATCAGCGGCGGGCGGAGAATCCAGCCTATGAGCGGTTGTCATTTGTGTTGTTGGGAGTGGCTGCGCCTGCGGATTTAATTCAGGATAAGCGCCGGGCTTCCTTTAATATGGGCGGTCGGTTGATTGATTTGCAGGGGTTTCAGCTTGATGAGGTGGAGCCGTTGGCGATAGGGTTACAGGCGGTGGCGGCGGAGCCGCAGGCAGTGTTGGCGGCGGTGTTGGACTGGACGAGGGGGCAGCCGTTTTTAACACAGCAGGTTTGTCAGATGGTTCGGGATGCGGGGCGAACCATTGCGGCGGGGCAGGAGCGGGCAGTGGTTGAGCAGGTGGTATGGGAGGGGATTCTTGAGAATTGGGAGGCAAAGGATACGCTCTCGCATTTAAAGACGATTCGCGATCGAGTTTTGAGTAATGAGGCTCGGACGGGGGTGTTATTGGGGCTGTATCAGCGGGTGTTGCAGGGGTCGTCTGTGGGGGTGGATGGCAGTGCGGAGCAGATTGAGCTGCGGTTGTCGGGTTTAGTGACCAATCGGGCGGGGGCGTTGGTGGTCTACAACCCCATTTATCGGGCGGTGTTTGATGAGGAATGGGTGGGGGCGCAGTTGGCGGCGTTGCGACCCTATGGAGAGATGATGGCAGTGTGGTTGGTGTCGGGGCGTAAGGATGAGTCGCGGTTGTTGCGGGGGCGGGCACTCAGGGATGCGCAGGCTTGGGCGGCGGATAAGAGTTTGGGGGATGAGGATCGGCTGTTTTTGCAAGAGAGTCAGCGGGCGGATCAGCGAGATGTGGAGGTGCGGTTGGCGGCGGAGCAGCAGGCGAAGCGGACATTGAGTGAGGCGAATCGTGCGGCGAATCGGCGGTTGCGCTTGGGGACGGGGATTTTGGTGGCGACGTTGGTGTTGGCGGGAGGGGCTTCAGTGTATGCTGTACGGCAACAAGAAAAGGCAATTTTGGCTCAGGAGCAGAGTGACGACGCTCTGAGACAACAAGAGTTGGCTGAGCAGCGTTCTGTGGCTGCGGAGCAACGGGAAGCCAATGCCCTAGAGCAAGCAGAGCAAGCAGAACAACGACAGCAAGCTGCAGAAGATAAGGAGCAAGAGGCAGTAAAACTCTCACAGGCTGCGGAGCAGGAGGCAGCACAGGCTAAGCTGCAAACCCTAGCTGCTCAGATGCAAGCTCAATTGGCGCAGGCTGATGTGGCAAACGCAAAGATCCAGCTTCGGGAGGCTGCAGCACAGCAGGAAAATACTGAACGGTTGCGCGATCAAGCACAGGAGGAGTTGTTAGCAGCAAGACTGGGCTCTCAACTAGAGCGATTGGGAACCAACGCCTTAAAAATTTATGACTCACGACCGTTTGAGGGATTACTTTTATCGTTGCAGTCTGCACAACGGCTAAAGCAGAATACTAAAGTTCAAGCGGGTAAAGTTAGGCAACCAGTTTATTTAGCGAGCAGCCCGCTATTGGCAGCGCACAATACTCTTGCTGCCTTCACCGAATACCGTTCTTCTCCAATCGTCTTAGAGCCGGTAGGTTATGCCACATCTATCAAGGCATCTATCAGCCCAGATGGTCAACACATTGTCACGACCTCTTATCATGATGGAACAGAGGTACAAGTATGGAATCTAGCAGGTGAGAAAATCTCTACTCTGCGTGGTCATGAGCATCGAGTCTTGACAGCAGAATTTAGCACCGATAGCCAGCTTATTGTCACTGCCTCTGAAGATGGAACAGCAAGGGTTTGGAACCTACAGGGTGATGAATTAGCAGTTCTTAGTGGTCATGAGTACTGGGTTCGTGCAGCAGAATTTAGCCCAGACAGTAAGTATATTCTTACGCACAGTGAAGATGGAACAGCAAGGGTTTGGAACCTACAGGGTGATGAATTAACTAACCTTCGTGGCCACGAAGCAGGAATTAGTACAGCAAAATTTAGTTCAGATAGTCAATATATAATTACCGCTTCTTTGGATAAGACGGCGCGAGTATGGAAAGTTACAGGAGAAGAAATTGCTGTCTTGCGTGGTCATGAAGATTGGGTTGTGACAGCAGAATTCAGCCCAGATGGCCAGTATATTGTTACGGTATCCGAAAACGGAACAATAATGCTTTGGAATCCAGCAGGAGATAAACTTGCTACCATACGTGGTCATGAAAATCAAGTTATGACAGCGAAGTTCAGTTCGGATAGTCAGCATATTGTCACAACTTCCTGGGATAAAACAGCGAGGGTTTGGAATTTGACAGGGGATAGCCTCGCTATCTTGCGTGGTCATGAGGAAACAGTTAATACAGCAGAGTTTAGTACTGACGGCCAGCGTATAATCACTGCCTCCGAAGACGGAACAGCACGATTGTGGAACCTGCAGGGCGATGAATTAGCGATTCTGCGTGGTCATGAGGAGCGGGTTAGTGAAGCAGAATTTAGCATCGATGGCCAGCGTGTCGTAACAGCTTCTTTAGACGGAACGGCACGGATATGGAACTTGACAGAGAGGGAAATTATTACCCTACGCGGCCATGATAACTGGGTCAATACCGCAAAATTTAGCACTGATGGTCAGCGTATCGTTACTGTCTCTAGGGACAACACAGCAAAAATATGGAGTCCCAGAGGTCAAGAACTAGTTACCCTGATTTTGCCTAATCATACAGGGGAAGTTAAGACAGGAGATATGAGTCCTTATGGACAAACCGCAGAGTTGAGTCCAGATGGCCAAACTATCGTAACTGTTTCTGGTGACACAAATGACAGTACGGCAAGGGTATGGGGTCTCAGGGGTCAAGAACTGGCCACTCTGCGTAGTAATAATGATAACTGGGTTACTGGAGCAGAATTTAGTCCAGATAGTCAATATATTGTCACCACCTCTGTCACTACCTCTTTCGGCAGCACAGCACGAGTGTGGAATGTTATGGGCAATGAAATCGCTACTCTTCATGGTCATGCAGGTGCGCTGAGGGCAGCGAAGTTTAGTCCAAATAGTCAGTATATTGTTACCGCTTCTATTGACAGAACGGCGATTATTTGGAACTTGGCAGGGGAGACTATAACTACCCTTAAGGGTCATGATGGATGGGTAACTGGAGCAGAGTTTAGTCCGGACGGTCAGAGTATAGTAACTGCTTCTGATGACGGAACAGCAAGATTGTGGAATCTAAAAGGAGAAGAACTAGCTACTCTGCGTGGTCATGAAGATGAGGTTAGAATAGCAAAATTCAGTCCAGACGGTCAGAATATAGTAACTGCTTCTAATGACGAAACAGTAAGATTGTGGAACCTGAAAGGAGAAGAACTAGCTACTCTGCGTGGTCATGAAGGTGCGGTGGGAACAGCAGATTTTAGTCCAGATGGTCGGCATGTTGTCACTGCTTCTGATGACGGAACGGCACGATTGTGGAACTTGATGGGGGAGGAAATTGCTACTCTACATATTCATCAATCCGGGCTACTTATGGCGGAGTTCAGTCCAGATGGCCAAGCTATTGTGACCGCTTCCAGGGATGGAACAGCACGAGTATGGCCATTTTATACTCTTGACCAACTCCTAGCCAAAGGTTGCGACTGGCTTTACTACTACTTCCGCAACAACCCCGAAAAAAACACCACTCTTTATGGTAATGCGCCTCTTTGTCCCAATGCAGTTGTCGATGAACAGCGGGTTCAGTGAGCAGTGAGCAGTAAACAGTTATCAATCCTCTCCAATCTCATCCGGCGGATGCCAACCTGCCATGACCCACTGAGTTCTGACCATCACTGCAATCAGACTATTCAACTTCAACGCTATCACCGTCGCTCGTTCGCAAGGCGTAGGGTGGGCATTGCCCACCACACCAAGATCTCAATTAAACCTCACTCACCCACTCGATCAACCAAATCCGAAAAATCCGGAACACTGGGCTTTCTACCCTGACATTGACATCCCCAAAACTCTGAATACATCCCCCGTGCAACATAACGAGAAAAACTCGAATAGGGCCAAGCATGAGGACAAGAAACCAACTGATGTTTAACCGGATTGTAATGAATATAATCCAAACAATGATTCACCTGCGCCTGATCCCGCAAACTCCGCTCCCAAAATCGACGCTGCCAAACATCCCGTTCCCGATGTTTTCGACGAGAAAGCGATACATTATCCGACACTGGATTATCCTTTTGTAAAGCACGGGTAAACAAAACCTTCATACGACCAACCCGAGACGAATAATCTTGATCTTTATCCGGAAGACACCACAAAAAATGAAGATGCTCTGGCAAAATTACCGCACCAACAATTTCAAAAGGTCGCTCTTTTTGCGTTTGAGCAACAGCATGACGCAACAGTTGAATTGCTGTCTCAGTTTGAAACCAGGGTTGTCGTTGGTACGTGACACAAGTGGTAAACACAACACTGCCAGGAAGACGTGCACGACGATATTGGGGCATGAGGAGAGGCTGGATAGAAAGTTATTGGGCTGTGGTGGGCATTGCCCACCCTACGTGGCTCTGGCAAAGCCAAACTCTGGATTCTAAACCTCGATGACCTCCTTGCCCAAGGCTGCGACTGGCTGGATATGTATCTCGCCACTCACCCCGAAGACGAAGAAATGCATCAGATTTGCGCGGAATATCAGTGAGCAGTTATCAGTAACCAGTTATCAGCAATATCAGTGAACAGTCATCAGTAACCAGTTATCAGCAATATCAGTAAACAGTTATCAGTCATCAGTTTTCACTCTCATCCGGCGGATGCCAACCGACTGCCACCCAACGCCGTCGAGCTGCCACGATCGCCGGATGATTCATCTTCAAAACCTGAACCGTGACACGACCCGTTGCAGTCTTGCCCTCCACAATTGCCCCATTCCCGCTCCACTCAAAATGCTCACGCCATACTCCCTCATTCCTGGGCTCTGCCCAACAAAGCCCTACAGGGACACCCTACTTATCAACACTTGCTAACCTGATAAACGGGTAAAAACCAACCACTAGCGATCGTAATGGTAACGACATGCAATGATGACAATTTCGTCGTCTGTTACCGTATAAACCAAGCGATGTTCACTATCAATACGCCTTGACCAATAACCGCTTAACTCATGTTTAAGTGGTTCGGGTTTACCTAATCCAGAGAAAGGCGATCGCTCAATATCTTTAATTAAGGTAATGATTTTACGGTGTAGTTTGCGATCGCGCCTAAGCCATTCGTTGAAATCTGCAAAAGCAGCAGCTTCAAAAACAATTCGCCGACTCATGCAAGTTGTTCCCAACTTACTTCAACACGGTGCTCTGGTTGCTGCACATTTTCAACCGCTTGCAAAAGCCGGGTACGATTCGCCTCAGACGCCAAAAGATATTCAGTTTCATCCAATTCAGATATCGTAATCTGGATTTGGCGATCGCCAAATTCAGACTTGAGCCGCTCAATAAACTGTTGATCGAGCTCGCTGGCTTTAAGGCAGTAAATGTTAGACATGTGCTTGGAAAAATCAAACTAGCTCTATATTAATGGATCGGTTCATCCGAAATCATGCATTCATCGGCTCACATAATCCACGCTGCACCGCAACACGCAACGCCTGCGCCTAGCCGAACCAAATTAACTTGGTAAACTTGCATCAACGCCCATAACTCAGGCTTCTCAGTTATTTTGATGGTTCCCACTTGCTGGCGATCGAGCAACTCACTCAAGCGTTGATCTTGCGTCGGTTCCATTCTTAGATCCGTCAACGCCAAAACTTCCTCATCTGCCAAGCTCTCCACAGGCGATTCTGCTTCACTTGCCTGTAAAGCTTGAGCTGGACTAAACGAGGGTAACGACAAAGCCAACGCCTCGACCAATACCTCCCCTAGTTCCTGACTCACCAGCGCTGCCAACTCTTCAGCACGTTGATAAATCTCATCAGGCAGCTCTAGGGTGACAGTGGTATGGCTCATTATGTTTGTGAGGAAATTTGTTCTATTTTAGCGACTTCTGTAATCGACGCTGCCAAACATCCCGTTCCCGATGGTTTGACGAGAAAGCGATACCTTCGTCCGGTACTAAGGTATCGCCCCGTAAGGCACGAGTAAACAAAACCTTCATACGACCAACACGAGACGAATAATCCTGATCTTCATGCGGGAGACGCCACAAAAAATGAAGATGATCCAGCAAAATCACCGCAGCAACAATTTCAAAAGGTCGTTCTTGCTGCGTTTGAGCAATAGCATTACGCAGTTGAGACAAACTGATGATGGCACTACAATCCTCTTGTCTTTAACTCCAACCATCCCATGCCCAAACTCACCACCATCGACCTTGACGACCACACCCAACTCTTTATTGAAGTTGTGGACGTGGAAACCAATACCCCCCAACAAACCATCCGCGCCCCCTACGTCACCAGGAGTAGCCAAGAGCCCGATAACACCCCCGCCCAATCCCGAGGCCCGGCAGAAAAACTCCAGAAACAGGTGCAATCCATGCAAAGCGTGATGCAGAGCTACACCAACTATGCACTGGACGCCTTTAAACAAACCGCCAATGCCAATATCGATAAGATTACCCTGGAATTTGGCGTCAAGATTGGTGGTGAAATGGGTATTCCTTACGTCACCAGCGGCACCGCTGACGCCAACCTCAAAGTGACGGTGCAATGCTCCTTTGATGACTGAGTAATTTGATAAATGAGTCAATGAATGGGGGCGCAAACCGCTAACCTCACTTGTCGCAAAACCGTGCTTGGTTTGCAATGCTGAGTTTTGCAGTAGCGCATTGGCTGCAGTTGGTCAGACTAAAGACTGTCGTCAGTTAGACTTTAAACTCTTGCGATGACTGGCTTACAGACCCTAGTATCATGGCACAGCCAGCCAAACTCGCTATCTAAACAACACTCATGCCTGTTCTCTCCCGTCGCCGCTTAACTGCTGGGCTCGCCGTTTCTGTGCTAACGCTCACAACCCTGACTGCTTGCGGCACACCAGAATCTGTCAATGACAAGACAGCTAACGCCGACAACGAAGCTTGTGCCCCTGATCTGGCCAAACTTGAATTTGGGCTGATTTCCGCTGAATCTGAAAATAAACTTAAGTCTGTTTGGGAACCCTTGCTAGAAGAGATGAGTGAGGCGTTAGAGCGTCCGGTGGTTGGCTTTTACGCCCCAGACTATGCCAGTGTGACTGAAGCAATGGGCACGAGCAAGGTACAAGTCGCTTGGTTTGGAGGCAAGTCTTACATTGAAGCGGCTGAGCGTGCTGGTGCAGAAGCCTTTGCGCAGACGGTGGCACTAGATGGTACTAAGGGCTACTACTCGCACCTGATTACGAATAAGGATAATGCGATCGCCGCTGAAGTTGATTTGGGGGCAGGCAATGGTGACCAATATGTGGTGGAGAATGCAGCTGAGCTGACGTTTGCGTTCAACGACCCAGGTTCTACCTCGGGTTTCTTGGTTCCCACCTATTACATCTTTGCCCAGCAGGGGGTCAACGCCGAGAAAATCTTCAGCGAGCTGATCTATATGGGGAGCCATGAAGCCACCGCTCTAGCCGTGGCTGAGAACCAAGTTGATGTGGCAACCAATAACAGCGAAAACCTCGATCGCCTCAAGGTTGCCGCGCCCGAAGCCCTAGAAAAGCTCCAAATCATTTGGACCTCTCCGATTATTCCTAGCGATCCCCTGGCCTATCATCAGGAACTGCCGGATTGCTTGAAGGAATCGATCCAAACATTCTTCTTCAACTACGACAACGAAGCGGTGCTTACTGGCCTGCAATGGTCGGGACTTGATCCGGCGAGTGATGAAGATTGGGACACCATTCGTGAGTTGCAAATCGCCAAAGACATCCTTGAGGTGCAAAACGACGGGACCTTCAGTGAGACCGCTAAAAAAGCGAAGCTGGCTGAACTTGAAGCAAAGCTCGAAGCGTTGAATTAAGGGCTGGAATTATCGAACCCGATTTCATCGTGCGCCCATGAATTCTTCAGTTCCACTTCATTTGTGATCAAGACTCCCTTTAACTTTCTGCTGGATAATCGCTTTTATTCGCGCCAACCCCTCACAATTATCCCAGCTCTCAAAACCACTCAAGATGTTAGCTAATCCACCTATGACTGATCCGCAATGCGCCCTGGTTTCCACAGCCCAGTCCTCGCTGGCGATTCGAGTCGATCGCGTCTCCAAAGCCTTTAAGGGGCGACCCGCCCTACGGGATGTGAGTATGCAGATAGAGCTTGGGGAGATGGTGGCATTAGTAGGCGCATCGGGCTCAGGGAAATCCACCCTGTTGCGCAACCTCAATGGCTTACAGCGGGTGGATGCAGGGCGGATTGAGATCTTTGGCACGCCGTTGCAAACTGAGGGTCAGTTTCACTCCAAAGTCCGCCGTTTACGGAGTCAAATTGGCTTTATCTTTCAGCAGTTCAATCTGGTGAATCGCTTGAGCGCGATGGAGAATGTCCTCGTCGGAAATTTAGCCAATGTGCCAATGTGGCGATCGCTGGCCCGCTACTTCACGGCCGAAGAAAAGATTCAAGCCCTGATGGCTCTGGAGCGGGTGGGAATTTTAGAGCAAGCCCATAAACGGGCTTCTGCCCTCTCCGGGGGTCAGCAACAACGGGTCGCAATTGCCCGCTGCCTGATGCAAGGCGCCAAAATCATCCTCGCCGATGAGCCGATCGCCTCCCTTGACCCCGAATCCGCCAATAAAGTGATGGAATTGCTCACGCGCCTGAATCAGGAGCAAGGGATTACCGTGATCACTTCTTTGCACCAAGTTCAGGTGGTGCGGCGTTATTTTGAGCGCTCCGTGGCCCTGCGTCAGGGCGAAGTTTGCTTTGATGGCCGCACTGCGGAACTAGACGCCGATCGCTTAGCCCAGATTTATGGCTCAGCGGCGGAGGAATTGGTTTTGCGCGGTCATGGCGAAATGGCGTTGATGCAGTAACAGTTCACAATTCACGAGATCAACAATTGAAATAAACATGCCCCCAGTTCCCAATCCCCAACCCCCCGCTTCTGCCCAGGTGCTTACCACCCTGACCCAGGAAAAGCCATTAATCACGCCCTGGCGAATTCTGTGGTTAATCGTGTCAGTTGTTGTCCTGATTTACGCTGGCCAAAAGAGTGACCTGAGCTTTGGTGAACTCTTCGCAGGCGGCGAGAACATGGCCGAATATGTCAGCGGCTATTTCCCGCCGGACTTCACCGACTGGCGATCCTACCGCTCAGATATCCTCGAAACTGTTGGTATGGGCGTCTGGGGAACATTAATGGCGGCAATCGTGGCAGTGCCGCTCTCGATTGTGGCTGCTGAGAACGTAGCGCCGTACTGGTTGGTGTTCCTTGTGCGTCGCTTTATGGATGCGATGCGGGCAATCAACGAGATTGTGTTTGCCTTAATTTTCATTGTGGCCGTGGGTTTAGGGCCTTTTGCTGGCGTGCTGGCGATCTTTGTCCATACGGCAGGTACGTTGGGTAAGCTGTTTTCGGAGGCGATTGAGGCGATCGAACCGGGCCCCGTTGAAGGGATTCGTGCGACCGGAGCATCTAAGTTGCAAGAAGTCATCTTCGGTGTGATTCCCCAAGTGATTCCCCTGTGGACCTCGTTTACGCTCTACCGTTTTGAAGCAAATGTGCGCTCGGCTTCGGTTTTAGGGATTGTGGGTGCAGGTGGTATTGGGGTTACGCTCTATCAGGGTTTCCGAGCCTTCAAATATAGCAAGGTCTGTGCAATGTTGATTATGTTGGTCGCAACAGTGGCGATTATTGATATGATTTCGTCCAAAATTCGCCAGCGCCTAGTTTGAGCTCCTTTGATGTCATGCATAATCCATGGGAATTTTTAACCCGTTTAAAGTTCAGAAAATGGTTTGTTCTGGGGCTAATCACGCTCATTGCTACGCTCCTGCTTAGTGGGAGTGCAGACTTAACCCCAGCGGCGATCGCCCAACCCCCTGTTAATCCCCTCGCTCAAGTCCAAATTGACCCTGAAACGGTGGTGGGTCAGCCTGGTTTTTTCCGAGTGGGCCAATCAACCCGCGATCGCTGGTGGTTGATTGATCCTGAGGGTCAGCCTTTTTTCTTTAAAGGTGTAACGTCTATTGGAACTGGCCGAGATGTGCCCCCTGCGGATAACTACCCCGGTTATATTGAGCCCTATCCCGGCTATAGCGAAATTATCACCCAGAAATATGGCTCCGATGCAGCAGCTTTTCGGGACGCGACTTATGAACGGCTGCGCCGCTGGAATTTCAATGCCTTGGGCGCTTGGAGTGCGGGTGATTTAACGGATCAAGATTTTCCCTATACGGTTGTCCTTGATTTTGTCAGAGTGGGGCCAACCATTGAATCGCCGTGGGTTAAAGTCCCCGATGTTTTTGCGTTAGAGTGGCGTCAGGCCATTGACGCCCAAGCCCAAAAGTTTGTGGCAACCCGACGCAACGACCCGATGCTGGTGGGCTACTTTACGGATAACGAACTGGGTTGGGGGGATCTCGAAAAGCCCGATCACCTTCCTCGACTCAATCCTGACCTGCTATTAACATCTGACTTCAAGCCGTCTTTGCTCCAGGTATGTCTCAGCCTCAAGCCGGAGCAACCAGCCTACCAAGCAGCTTGGCGTTTTGTGCTCGCCCGTCATGGGGAACACTTAGTCGGTTTGGCAAAGGCTTGGCAGGTGGATATCGAGACACCTGAGCAAATTCAACAATGGACTCAAACGGGTCAAGCTCTGGTTTCTAGGGGCTATCTCGCCGATCAACGGGCGTTTGTGACCGAATTTGCCCAACGCTATTTTGAGCAGACTGCCGCTGCGATTCATCGTTACGACGATCATCATCTGATTCTTGGCTGTCGATTTGGTTCGCCTCCAAGTGCAGCATTGTTTACAGCACTCAAGCGACCTTGGGTCGATGTGGTTTCTGCCAACAACTATCGCTATGCAATGTATGAACGTATGGATCAGTATTATCAGGCTACCCATCTTCCCATCCTCAACGGTGAATTTAGTTGGGGCCACTCAGTTTTTGCTGAACGCCCCCTCCCGGATGAGCCAGAGGGGGGATTGCCAGCCACCGAGCGGATGGTTCGCAATGGGGAGCAGGCTCTGACTCGGGCTTGGACTCATCCCGCTCTAGTGGGTTACACCTGGTATCGCTGGGTGGATCAGCCTACGGGTCAACCCCCTTATATCCCGCCGATTAGCTTGGGTTTAGTCACGCTTGCAGATGAACCGAATCATTGGCACACAGATTTATTGACCCAATTGAATGCCCAAGCAGAGGCGATCGCAGCGGGCATCGAGTCAGAATTGCCTTAAACGAATCGCAGTCTAGAATATGACGGATTTGCGATCGCACGGGTGGGCCCTGTAAGTTAACTCTGGAATATAGAAGAAAAGATTAAGAATCAACAATGACTAAAACTGCATGGGTTTTTCCCGGCCAAGGTTCCCAAAAAGTTGGCATGATCGCGGATCTTTTAGAGGCTGAGGCTGCCCAGGCACGGTTGGCAGAAGCGGAAGCGATTTTGGGCTGGTCTGTGGTGGACGTCACCCAAGGGGAGGAGAGCCAGCTATCCCAAACGCTCTACACTCAGCCCTGTTTGTATACAGTGGAAACAATTCTGGTGGATGCCCTCCTCGAAAACGGTCAGCAGCCTGCGCTGATGGCGGGCCATAGTTTGGGGGAATATGTGGCGCTCTATGGTGCAAAAGTGTTTGACTTTGCCACAGGGTTGAAGTTGGTGAAGCAACGGGCAGAACTGATGAGCCAAGCTACAGGCGGCACAATGATGGCGATGATCGGTTTTGATCGGGAACAGCTTAATCAGGTGATTGAGCAAACCCCTGATGTGGTGCTGGCGAATGATAACAGCGATGGCCAAGCGGTCATTTCCGGCACGCCTGAGGCGGTGGAAGCGGTTGCGGAGGCAGTGAAAACCAAGCGGGCAATTCCGCTGACGGTGTCTGGGGCGTTTCATTCGCCAATGATGGCAGACGCGGCAAAAGCGTTTGATGCGGTTTTGGCGGACGTGGCATTCCAGGATGCCCAGGTTCCAGTACTCTCGAATGTTGACCCGACTCCGGAAACCGGAGCAGCAGCGTTGAAAACGCGCTTGAGCCAGCAGATCACCGGGTCGGTGCGTTGGCGTGAGATTATGGCACAGATTGAGGCGCAAGGGGTGGAAAAAGTGATTGAAGTGGGTCCAGGCAATGTGTTGACGGGTTTGTTTAAGCGCTCCCATAAGGCGATCGCGCGGGCGAATGTGGCGAGTTTTGCGGCTTGCGCGGGCTAGTTGTTGATGGGGATGAGGGGCGTTGCATAATTGCGAGAGGAAACGCCCCTCATCCCCAGAGAAATTGTTGATAATTTCTTTCTTTTGGTCATCAATATACTTTTTGGTCAGGTTCTCAATAAATTGACGACTACAATCTTTGCAACGATATTTTTGAACCTTGTGATGAATGCTTCTATTCTTGACTATCCGATTTGAATGGCAATTTAGGCAAGTAGATATGCATCGCTTTTTATACTCAACTATCAAAAATCAATATATTGAAAGATATTGTTCTCCATTCAAAGTTATTGTTTACTTCTTGATGTTATCTTCACCTGTCTCTTTGGCTATTTCTTTTGAGTTTTAATGTGATGTTCTTGAACTTTCTGCCCTTAGTACAAGACAAAAATTATAGGCTGTAGGTTGGGTAGAGCCATAGCGTAGCTTGCTTCTCGTAGAGTAACCCAACACATTCACTGTAATCCTCGCTGGTGTTGGGTTTCCTTCGTCAATCCAACCTACGAAATTATTAGGGTTTCAGAAATTTTCTGATTTTTGTCCTGTACTCAACTTCCTGCCTGCTTTAATCTGAGATTCACGACATTCTGCTCACCACTTTTGTATAGCAGTGGTCGATAATGTTAGGACATCGTGTAGGATGGGCATCGCCCACCAGCCGAGGATTTCAATGATCTAAAAATGTCCTAA
>JAAHHN010000078.1 GCA_010672165.1 Spirulina sp. SIO3F2
CCGCCGTCGATCGGGTGCAGGTTCGAGTCGAGCATCGAGCTCGGCAGCGTGAAGCAATTCGCGCCCGAGATGGTCGTGCGCGCGGCCGAGTTGAGCGCCGTGTAGATCCCGCTCACCTCGATCAGACCGACGGTGCCCCCCGACAGAGTCCCCCAACAGCAGAATTCGCGTAATATCTGCTGGGCATTGGAGGCTAATTGCATCTCCCCGCAGAGAATAGGCATTAATTTCAATGCGTCGTCCTAGACGACGACAGCGTTGATTTGGACGCAGACGGTAGCCCATCTCAGGATCAGCAATATAGAGCACCGGCCGACCGAAGCCCAATCCCCAGCGTAAGGTACATTCAAATAAAACAAAGATGATGCTGATGGTCGCAACTGCCACCCAGAAACCGAGCATGACTTTAACTTTCCTCAATAGTCGTTAAGATTGGTTGGTGAAATAGCCCCATTTCCTTTCACTTTGAGCTAACGTAATGCCTGTTCCGTTTCTATGCTATTGGAATTCTTATGTCTGATCTCGATCGCGGCATCATGAAATTCAAGAATGCCGATAAACCTCTTATCGTTGCTATTTCAGCAACAGTGGTGATTGGCAGTATTCTGGTGCTGATCATTTGGGCACTCCAAACTGCCTATGCTGCTTAGCAGTTTTCATCCATTCAATTTCTACCGTATGACGATAACCGTAGGAATTGACCGCTCTTCTCTGATGGGTTGAGTTGGGCGCTTTGCTTCTGGGGTCACAGCACTGCTGCGATTAACCGCCGAAGCATCCTCAAATTGAACAATCTTGCGTACACTAGGGTTGGCTTGGCATTAGTCCAAAATTTGCTCAACCCTAGTTTTTGTTAATTTTTCGGCGTTTCCCCTTCATTTAAACCTAGTGCTCTTATTGGTGTGGCAACTCGCAGCGGCAGATGCCCGTCCCCTTCTGGGGTCAGTCTGGCTAGATTTGGGTGTAGTTGTAGTGATGTTAGGGCTTTCGGCGTTTTTCGCAGGGTCAGAAACGGCTATTACTGCCCTGGATGATTTTAAGCTACGGGGATTGATCAAAGCCCAAGGCGATCGCAGCGGCATGTTTCGGCTTGTTCTCCAACGCCGTACCCGCTTTATCACCACACTCTTGCTCGGGAATAACCTGGTCAATATCTTTTCGACGGTGCTCACCAGTAACCTCTTTGCAATTTGGCTGGGTAACACTGGCCTTGGTATTGCCACTGGAGTTGTCACGCTAGTCGTGCTGATTGTGGGGGAAATTACTCCGAAATCCTTAGCGATCGTCAATGTCCTGCCGATGTTTCGCTTGGTGGTGCGACCCATCTATTGGCTCTCCCAGCTCTTGGCATGGGTGGGCATTATTGCCATCTTTGAGGGATTTACTCAGACCATTCTCCGTTTATTCCAAAGTCGAGGCGTGAAGCCATCTACGGATGACGAAACCTTGGGGGATTTACAACTGATGGTAGAAGTCTTGAGCGGCAAGGGAAAGCTGGATTTTTATCGTCAGGATTTGATTAATCGGACGCTCAAGCTAGATCAGGTGATGGCCAAAGCTGTGGTTAAACCCCGGATCGAAATGCAAACCATCGCTCATGATGCCAGCCTACCCGAGTTAATCGAACTCTGTTTGACGACCGGTTTTTCTCGTATTCCGGTTCAGGAAGAGTCTAAAGACCAAATTGTAGGCATCATTCATCTCAAGCGGGCTTTGCGGCATCTTGAGTACTTTTCTAGTGAAGCTGTTGCAACGACGGCTAACCTAACCGTCACAGATGTGATGGATACGCCCATCTATGTCCCCGAAACCCAACGGATCACAAGTTTACTCAAGCAAATGCTGCAACATCATTGGCATATGGTGATTGTCGTGGATGAATATGGAGGTACGGTGGGTTTAATTACACTCGAAGATATTTTGGAGGAGCTGGTGGGAGAAATTTATGACGAGAGTGATTCTCAACCGATTGTTCAGCCGTAACCAGAACTGACTCTTGCGATCGGCTTATTATGGATATAAAGTGTCGCTGAAACCCAATGTCTACCACTGCAATAATCAGCAAAGTTATTACAACCATTCAGGCGGCAGAGCAGCGTTCTACTCCTTTGCCTCCAACTTCAACAACCGACTCTTCAGCTCCTGATTATCCTGCTTGAGTTGCTCCAACTCCTCCCGCAATTGCTTCAGGGTTTTATCCGAACCCAGGTTTTTCTGCACTCGCTTGACCGCCTCTTCTGCCAAACGCCGCACGCGACCATCCGGCGTTTGGTCAGCTAAATTGTTGAGAATCTCAATCGCCACCGGAGTCTGCATTTGCCCCAAAGCATTCGTCGCTGCCACTTGGGTTAAAAAGAACGACTCACCCGCGATTGCCTCCAACTCTTGGGCAATCAATTCCACTTGATCGGGTGTCTGCCCCGTTGAAACTGACCCCAATGCTCGAATCGCCGCCAAACGCAAGGGCTGTGGAACCCCTAGCTGGGTATAGTTTAGGATCATTTCCACTGACTGAGCTGACGTTTTGAGTTGTCCGAGGCCTGCCATCACCCCACCGCGTATGACCTCATTCCAGCCTTCCCGCTCTTCAAGAACCTGGGCATAAAGTTCAAGGACTTCTGGCTCTTTCGCTTTGAGCCGCCCAGTAACCAGTCTACCTAAATTACGTAACGCAGCCGCTTCCGTGTAATAGCTGGCATCGCCTTGTTCAGCGACGGTAAAAATTGCAGTATAAGCAGCCTCAGTCTTCGATTTGCCTAAGCTATTGAGCACTGCTCGACGCACCTCCGCCCGTTCATCGCGGAGGCCGCGTTTGAGGGCAGCGAGCGCGGGGTCGAGCTTCAGTTTGCCGAGTTGCTTGGCGACCTCAACCCGTACCCCCCAAAAGCGATCGCTCACCAATGCGTCTTCAAGGGCCTTAAGGGCGGCGCTATTGCCTTTTTTGCCTAATGCGATCGCTGCATAAATACGCGCGATCGGATCAGGGTCATATCTCAACTGATTTTTAAGTTCAGTGACGGGATAGTCGAGCTGCACCGTTTTAAGAAAGAAATTTCCCCGATCAAAACTGAAGAACTGCGGCTTTTTCGCTAGCGGGAAATAAAAGGTTTGCTCGGGTTGATTGAGACGAACGTGAACGTCTTGAATACAGGGTTTACCCTCTTGGACATCGCCAAAGCCCAAAGGAACCGTCAGGTCGAACAGGTGACGATCGCGCCCTGTCGCTTCGGGTTTAGCTTGGGTTTGTTTAACTGTGACTTTAGCCAACTTATTGTCGCTATCCCAGCTATAGCTGACTTTGAAATCTGGATGCCCGCCTCGGAAAACATATTGATCAAACAAGAATGCGAGGTTCCGCCCAGTTGCTTTATCAATGCTGCGCAATAAATCGACTGTTTCAACCGTTTTATGGGCATGATCATTGACAAATTGATGAATGGCCTTGTCATAGAGGGTGTCCCCTAAAATGCCCCGTATCATGTGATAGACGCAGGCCCCTTTCTCGTAAATATGGCGATCGTAGAGTTCGATCGCTTCTCGATAAACATTGGTCACCATCGGTCGCCGATACCGTGACCGATCTTCGTTGAGATAACTCCGGGCTTCTTGCAACATGTAATAAGCACCTGCTTCTGACCCATATTCATGCTCTGTCCAGAGCACTTCAGAATAGGAGGCCGCGCCTTCTTTAATCCAAGCATGAGACCAGTGCTTGATCACAACCAAATCTCCAAACCATTGATGGGCCAACTCATGCACAACGAGGCTTTCCGTGCGGGCATTATCAATTGCCGCCCGCTCATCCAGCAGACAGCGATCGGTTAACAATGTGGTGGATGTATTTTCCATGCCCCCAAAAATAAAGTCTGCCACGCAGACTTGGGCATATTTGGGATAAGCATAAGGGCGTCCATATTTCTGACTTAAAAACGTCATCATGCGGGGGGTTTTGCCCATACTCAAGCGAGCCGCTTGTTCTTGCCCCTTGCCCACATAGTAGCTAACGGGCAGGCCATGCCATTCGTCTGTGATTTCAGCAAAGTCTCCCACCGCCAAGGTCATCAAATACGTGGGATGAATATGGGATTGACGCCAGTGAAAAATGCGTTCCGTTCCCGACACTTCAGTGGTAATTAGTTCCCCATTGGAAATTGCAATCAAGGGTTGGGGAACCCGCACCCGAATTTCAGATGTGGCGAGTTGTCCAGGATAGTCAAAACAGGGGAACCAGTAACGTGAATCTTCATCTTCTCCCTGCGTCCAAATTTGGGTGGGCTTGTTCGGGTAAGCTTCGTCAGGACCCACGAAATATAATCCACGCTGGGGATGCTCAACCGTGTAGTGAATGACAACCATAAACGGCGTCATGCTCGTGGGTTGCAAAAGTTGAATCTGCAACGTTTCGCCATCATAGTCAAAGGGCTGAGCAACCTCATCGCACAGGACTTGAGAAATTTGCAGGTCTACGGCGTTGAGCGTGAGAGTTTGCAGGCCGGCTTGAATCGGTTTGATGGTGATGGCGCAAGTGCCACTAAAACAACGACTCTTAATGTAAAACACCAAGTCGAGGGCAACATGCTGAACTTGGCCAGGGCGGTCAGGGTTGTAATGGGGTTTGGCGCCTGGCAGTTCAAATGATGGGCGATCGCCATCTTCATCAAAGCGGAAATAGGACATGGCTAAACTCAAATCAATCCCTGGAACATCATCATCACTTCAAGCTTGCATTGTACCTGTATCCGTTGGTGCTCATCAGACGGGTTATCATTCAGCAGGCGATCGCAATTGTTTAAGCTCAGTTTCCACTTGGCTTTGGCGCTCAAGCTGGGCAAATTGTTCTTCAAGACTATTGGTTACATCAGCCGCCATTTCTGCTTGGGCTTCGAGAGCCAGGATTTCCGCTTCAACTTGCTCAAACAGCGCCCAAGGATTGGCTCCGGATTCATGAAGCACGGCTTGCACACTTTGGGTTGCTTGGGCGGAATGCAGACGGGCTAAACACAGCTCTTTCTTGATTTTGGCTTGCTCGTATTGTTGTTCCAGCGTTTGGAGATCTTGTTTCAGTTTTTGGCTGACGGCTTGCTGTTGGCTAATTTGCGTTTGCAAAAACGCTGCCGTTTCCAGATAGCCTTGACGACGGGTGAGGGCTTCGCGGGCAATCGTTTCATCTCCTTTGGCCAAGGCAAGTTGGGCTCGCTGATGCCAGGTCTGAGCAGACGCTTGGTTTTGCGCGACTTGGCGTTCAGTTCGTTTTTGGGTGGCGATCGCCTGAGCTGTAGCCTGTCGGAGTTTGAAGAGTTCCTGATGCATCTGGGCGATCAACTGTTCAAGACGCTCAGCTGGGTCATCTAGGGGAGGGTCAAGCCATTGCTCAACCTGGGTCTGTACTATTCGCCATGCTCGTTTGAGAACCGTCATCTAACCCTTATCCATGCCACAATTCTTGTGACCATTGTACCGATTGCTCGTGGAGATTCGGGCGGGTGAGTATTGAAGAGAAAGACCTCAATTCAGACTACAGACTGAAAAACGTTCACAACACTTTCACATTCTTTTAATAGTTTGGGACATATAACCCAATTATTACATTATTACAGAATTTTGAGCTGACTTTGCGGCTGTCCTTCTCGAACATTTTGAGTGATGCACAACCAACAGACCTATCTCATCGAAGAATTTTATGCTCTTTATGCCCAGACTCTAGAGACGCGAGGAATCAGTCGTCAGGATTGGGCAATCTTGGAAGCCATCGAGAATTTGCCCCATATCAATGCTGAACAACAGGAAATGTGCGATCGTCTGCACCACCTTATCGAGAAAGGCTGGATTCAGTTTTGTTAAGGTGATTTACAATATCTCCTGCATACAAATCCGGAGCACATTATCCTATCTATGACCGTACAAGTCACATTTCTCCCTGAGGCGATCACGGTCGAAGCCCAAGTGGGTGAACCGCTGCTAACCGTAGCCCAGCGGGCGGGCATTGACATACCCACAGGCTGTTTGATGGGCACGTGCCACGCCTGTGAAGTGGAATTGGATGATGGCACACCCATTTGTGCGTGCATTACGGCTGTGCCGCCTGAACCGAATCCCCTGACGATTAATCTCTATGCTGATCCCGCTTGGTAAGCGAGATAGCGATGTGGGAGCTTATCGTTCCACAGAAGGGGGATTAAGACCCCAGACAACCCCCTGGATCAGCCCTAGAATTCAATCATCCGGGTTGTTCAGTTCAATGAGGGCAACCGTTGCGCCTTGGGGGTCCGCGATCGTCACAAATCGGCCTTGATCAATCGTGACCGGGTCAATCACCGCTTTGCCGCCGAGGGCAGTCACTTTCGCTAACGTGGCATCAAAATCTGCCACGTTAAAGTAAACTGACCAAACTGAGGGAATCGCGGGCGGCAAATTGATTTTATCGAGATCAAAAATGCCACAATTAAGCTTGCCGTTGACGCTACATCGAACGTAATTCGGGGGCTTTTCGTCAATATCAATCTCCCAACCAAAAACTGTTTGGTAAAATGCCGCAGCTTGCTCTGACCCCCGCGTCTGCAATTCTGCCCAGCAGAAGGTACTTGCTTCGTTAACCAACTGAGCACCAATATTGGTTTTAGCTTGCCAGAGGCTTACTACAGCGTTAGTGGGGTCTTTAACCGTGGCCATGCGCCCGGAGTCCAGCACATCGAAACCCGGCATAATGACCGTACCACCATGCTGTTGCCAAATTTCTACAGTTGCGTCCACATCATCCACATTGATGTAGCTCTGCCAATGGGGTGGAATCTGCTGCTGTTGCATGGCGTCGGGCTGGGTAAAGATGGCGGCGACATGCTTCTGGTTCTTCACAGCCATAGAGTAGGGTGGGCCTTCGCCCATCGGCACATCAATAAAGTCCCAACTCAGTAGCTCACCGTAGAATTGTTTGGCAGCAGCTTGATCATTGGTAGCTAGATCAACCCAACAAAATACGCCATGCTCATAGCGTTCACGAATGCCCATATTGTCCTCCGGGTTTGGTTTGAGGTTAAAGGGAAGCACGATCGATGATCACGCCCTTTTCGTACAAAAATACCATATACTGTTCATCCTGTGAGCTTGAAGAGTTGGTGTCGGTGACTAGAGTGAGTATCTGAGCAAGGTTGTAATCAGGGTGGGCATCATGAGTTTAGAGGATATCAGTCGGTGTAATGCTGTTTGGTAGTTGAATAGTGGGGTTATTTCTTATTCTTATTGCCTCAAACTCATCCTCATCACATTCAAGTTCGCAACCATACTCATTGAAACTTAAGCTGTAAATATTATGCTCACAGCATTCTGCAAGGGTCTGAATCATTTTCCCTAGACTTTCATACATCAAGACTGGGCGAAGATTGTCCCAGTTTCCAAAGTCATAGCAAAAGATGGGAGATTCTTCATCCGGCTCACTTCGTCCCAAAGTAAAAAAGTATCCATCATCATATAGTCTGAAAATCGGAAAAAGATTTTCGTGGAAGTCTTCAATTGTACCAGACTCAACCTCTTTGATAAGCTCGAAATATGCTTGGACTGCATTATCTAGACTGTAGAAGTCCATACCCAAGAAAGGGAAGCTTTCAAAGCTTCCTGGAGACATTCCATTTCGACAGCCATAGAGTTTGTAAATCTCTTCAGCTAGGGAAAAGGGTAGTGAATCGATATGCTTAGAAGCAGAGTTTCGCTCAATTCCCTTTTGGAAGAGGATATGAGCTCTGGAGTCATTACGTCCAATCCAAGCAAAAATAATTTCTAAGTTTTCTTCCAACATTTATTTTTGGTGAAGTATAGAACTCACAATAAAGTTAAAGCTTGGTTACTGGTAGGTCGAAAATAGTATTACTAAAATTCCCAGAATTTTGGCTAACTCCACAATAAAGTAGTCCCGTAAATCAATCTGACATGCCTGACCATCAAGCTTCAAGAATTTCCAGGTTGTCCCCGTTTTCACACAACCGTAAATCGTTAAATCTGCATCACCCGATCGCTGATTAAAGAGTTGAGCAGCTACCATTTCTGCTAAACATTGACCCAGACCTGCCTTGATATTTTCATTTTTGGCTTCCACCAATGCCACCACTGGGCTACGAATTTCGTAGAGATCTTTCGCTGCGGTCAAGATATAATCACAAAATCCATTCAGTCCCTGGTCAGAATCAACCGTAAAATCTACACCAGAGAAAAACCCCAAACCATATCGCCGACGAATTGCTAGCAAAATGGGGGTGATCAGCAATTCCGATCGCGCTTTTTCTGTGTTGCTCGCCGTTGCTAAGGGCAAATTTTCTTGCAAGGTAATCGCTAAACTCTCCTCGGGTGCTAGAGAAGCGATATCTGCAAACAAGTCTTCAGGTTCCTGAATCGTCAGCTCAAAGGCGGCTCGAACCTTGGAGAGGGTGGAAATCACTGTACACCATAGCAATAATTATCGTAAGGACATACGTCTAAATGTAAGGAATAAACTACTGCTGCCGCTGCTGATCAGTCATACCCTACATAACCACGACATGAAGCATGCAGAAGGTAGAATTCCCACACCCCGCGAGCAGGGTTTGCCGCCCAAAGCCTTCGGCTGCTTCTGGATAAGATTGTCTAATGCAGCAACACTCACCCCTCAACAATCGTGATGGAAATTCAAACGCAGCTAGCAGCTGTGCGTCAATCAGTCCGAGAACAGATGCCCCCAGACCTGTTTGCGCAGCTGGAGCAAGAGGCGGAAAACTTGGTGAATTCTGGCATCGCTAACCAGAGCCTCAAGAGCAGCGATCGCGCCCCTGACTTTGAACTGCCCAATCAAGTGGGGATGTTGGTTCGTAGTCAAGATATCCTTGCCCAAGGCCCGATGGTGCTTGCTTTTAAGCGAGGATCTTGGTGTCCCTATTGCAATGTGTCTTTGGGGGGCTTACAGATGGCCCTACCTGCAATTCAAGAACTGGGAGCTCAGGTGGTCTCTATTTCCCCTCAGGTAACGCCTTGGCGAGCGGGAGATGACCCGTTGCCGTTTGAGATGTTGCGCGATCGTGGTAATCGTGTGGCACGTCAGTTTGGCTTAGTGTTTCGCATGGCCTCAGAACTGCGCCCGGTCTATGAGCAGCGGGGGGTTATCCTACCCCGATACAACGGAGATGAGTCGTTTGAGCTGCCGATTACGGCGACGTACATCATCAACTCTGGGGGGACGATTGTGTATGACTTTGTCAATGCGGACTATAGCCAACGGCCTGACCCAGTGGAGATAATTACCCAATTGCGTCAGGTTCAGGCAGCAAAGCCGATAGGTTAAGGAACTGTGTTGATTTAGGCGATCGTTCTACATCTAGGACTAGAGTGGGAAACTTGATCGAGGGATCGAATGGATTATCCAAAAATGCTTTTTCTGAGGGATTAGTGTGGGAGGCGATTGTGCTTTGGTGCGTAACGCTCCACTAACACACCCTACTAGTGTGACACGCTTTATATTGATGTATTAGATTAACAGACTGACGAAACCTCAAAACACTTATCTCTGTTGGGTTTTGTGCCTCAACACAACCGACAATCTAATCTGCCTGTTTAGCTGTGTCACGGCACTACTTTATAGTCCCGCTCCCTCTTTCATCACCCTCAACCCTTTGGTGTGCCATGACAATTGCAACTCCTGAACGCTCCATCTCTACCCCAACCCAGCCCAAAACCACTACCCTCACGATCGCGGGACGCCCCTTCAACTCCCGCTTGATGACCGGAAGCGGCAAATATAGTGACTTTCAGGTGATGCAACAGAGCATTGCCGCGAGCGGTTGCGAGATTGTCACGGTAGCCGTGCGGCGGGTGCAAACCAATGCGCCCGGCCATGAAGGCTTAGCTGAGGCGATTGATTGGCAGAAGGTTTGGATGCTGCCGAATACCGCAGGCTGCAAAACTGCTGAAGATGCAGTGCGGGTGGCTCGCTTGGGGCGGGAAATGGCTAAGCTTCTGGGTCAGGAGGAGAATAATTTTGTCAAACTTGAAGTAATCCCTGATGCTAAGTATTTGTTACCTGATCCGATCGGCACATTAGAAGCGGCCGAACAACTGATCAAAGAAGGGTTTGCGGTACTGCCCTACATCAATGCCGATCCCCTGCTTGCCAAACACCTCGAAGAAGCAGGTTGTGTGACTGTGATGCCCCTCGGCTCACCCATTGGCTCCGGTCAGGGCATTAAGAATGCCGCCAATATCCAGATCATTGTGGAGCAGGCGAATATTCCGGTGGTGGTGGATGCGGGTATTGGCACACCCAGCGAGGCGTCTGCCGCAATGGAGTTGGGGGCAGATGCACTGTTGATTAATACCGCGATCGCTAAGGCTCAAGATCCGATCAGCATGGCGAAAGCGATGGGGATGGCCACCGAGGCGGGACGGTTGGCTTATGAAGCAGGACGAATTCCTGTGAAGGCCTATGCCAGTGCCAGCTCACCATTAACGGGGACGATTACGGGTTGAGCAATCAACCCACTGTAGCGCGGGCATCTCGCCCGCCATAGGCTTCTGCTTGATGTTGGTTGGAGTGGTGTGTGGAGCCAGAGCGATTGGCGTTGCTGAATTAAAAGAGGGATGAGTTTAACGTGCTGCTTGTCTTCAGCCACCCCGCAAGTGAGTATGATTGAACAATGCAACAGCTAACTCTCACCCAGCCCGACGACTGGCATCTCCACCTCCGCGACGGCGATGCCCTCAAAGCCGTGCTGCCCGATACCGTGAGCCAGTTTGCCCGCGCCATCATCATGCCTAACCTCAAGCCCCCAGTGCGCACCGTAGTTGAGGCAGCTGCCTACCGCGATCGCATCCTGGCAGCTATTCCAGCCGGCCAAGAATTTGAGCCCTTAATGACGCTCTACCTGACCGACAACACTAGCCCCGGAGACATCATTGCCGCTAAAGCTTCTGGATTTGTCAAGGCGGTGAAATATTATCCTGCGGGGGCTACGACCAACTCAGATCTGGGGGTGACGGATATTCAGAAATGCGATCGCGTCTTTGCAACCATGCAAGAGGTCGATCTGCCCCTATTGCTGCACGGGGAAGTTACAGGTCAGCATGTCGATGTGTTCGATCGAGAGCAAGTCTTTATCGAAAAATATTTAGTTTCTCTTCGGCAACGGTTCCCCAAGCTGCGCATTGTGCTGGAGCATATTACCACCGCCGATGCAGTGGAATTTGTGCTGGAAAACGATAAGATTGCAGCGACAATTACGCCCCAACATCTGCTATTTAACCGCAACAGCATTTTTCAAGGTGGTATTCGACCTCACTACTATTGTCTGCCGATTTTGAAACGGGAAACCCATCGCCAAGCTTTAGTTAAAGCAGCGACATCTGGAAATTCTAAGTTTTTCCTCGGTACTGATAGTGCACCTCATGCCCGTGATCGCAAAGAGAGTGACTGTGGCTGCGCGGGTTGTTATTCCGCGCTACACGCGATGGCCTTGTATGCCGAAGTATTTGAGCAAGCGGGTGCGCTGGATAAACTCGAAGCGTTCGCCAGCTTCCACGGGCCAGATTTTTATCAATTGCCACGCAATACAAAACAGCTTACTTTGACCAAAACCCCCTGGCGAATTCCGGATGAAGTCCCCTTTCCAGAATCAAAACTTGTGCCTTTATGGGCAGGTCAGAAGTTGTCTTGGCAGATGACGTAGCTTGTCTTAATGCTCTCCTGTCTCTTCAGACATAATCTTTAGCCGTACTGTTTTCTCCCCTACTTCATCCAAGGGCACTTCAATCACTTCCCCCGTCAAACCTTCCAAAGACATCAACATTGATCGCAGATGGGGGTTACTCGCGCCCGTATCCACATAGAGGCGATCGGCCAGGTTGCCCAACCGCTTCCAGGTGGTGAAAAGTTTCGCTACCAACTGTTCCAACGCTGTGGCTTGCTTGACCATATCTGCGGCTGTATTGAGACAATCTAAACGTAAAGCCTCTTCTAGGGCCATCTCTAAGTCCAACCGGGTCTTTTTGAGGGTTTGCACCTGGCCCGCTGCATCCAAATATTTCGCTAAGTTTTTGGCTTCTGAGGTCATGGTTTTAACCGTATCAATATCGGGTTTATTCGCCACTTCCACTTGAATCGCCGAGATATGGGTATCTGGTAATTTTTCGAGTTCTCGAACTAAGGGGGCTAAATGTTTTGGCGGCAAGCCCCCTTCTGACGCCTTGGACTTAATTTCATCTGGCAACAAATCAGAACTCATTGCCACCCATTCATCCGTAAGTTCTTTCACTTCCCGTCGCGTAATCTGATCGCCAGACGTTGCGGCTTCACTGACCATTTGCTGGACTTCTGGAGCAGAATTAGCAACCTCCACAAACGCCCGTTTGCTGAAATTGTTGATCGCCTCTGGTTCGAGTTGACCATTAGCCAGCAATGTATCGGCGCTGTCTGCCAGTTTAATCAAGGCATAGGCTTGGCTCTTGCTTACTTCCCGGTCTTTGAGCCAGTTTAAAAAGCCAGTGCCTCGTCCCTCACCTGCTAACTTTTCACGATCGCGGATGGCCCGCAACACTCGTCCCCGCCAAATATCCGTCTGCAAGTCAAACTGCTCACAGACTTGCCAGACATTCTCAAGCTGCTGTTTAAACTCGTGTTCATGCAGATTCTCATCTTCTGGGTCAGGCAATTGAAAATTCAAGTCTGAGCTGGTGAGCGCTGCAGCAAGTTCGGTTTCAGAGGGGGAATAGACCATGTGGAGTTGGCAGTTCGCAGTTTACAGTTCGCCGTTCGAGCGGTGGGAGGTCACCATAACATCGGCGCTCGAACCGAGAGGGCTTGAGAATTCTAGCATGTCATCAATGGTTCACTTGTTCGAGTTGATGAAACGAGATCATTGTCCATAACATTTCACAATCAGTCCGATCGCCCCCCAGTATGATGGATGAGGATTGCTGATGGCACGACTGTTCAACCCCACACCGTCAGACTTATGTTCACAATTGTGATCACAACGTATAATCGCCTGCCCTTGCTCAAGCGTGCGATCGCGCGATCGCTTGAGCAAACTATCGGGTGTGAAGTGCTGGTTGTTGACGATGGTTCATCGGACGGCACACAGGCCTATTGTGAAGCCTTAGCTGAAGAAAGCGTGCATTTTCGGTATCACCGCAACCCCAGCAACCAAGGTCATGCGAAGAGTGTCAATATTGGTGTGGAGTTAGCCCAAGGGACTTGGATTAAATTGCTCGATGATGATGACTATCTTGCCCTCAATTGCATTGAACAGTTAGAAGCCGCGATTACTTGCCATCTTGATGCGGTGATTTGTTCGGTACAAGCGGCCCAGGTCACTGAAGATGAGGCGGAACTTTCAGTAACCAAACCTGTCGGTAATGCTCAACTCTGCGCTCTGCCACAACCAGAAATTCACTACGGCATGTTGTTGGAGCAAGTCCCCTTTGGCACGCCTGTGCAAGTCGCTTTTGAACGAGACGCCTTCTTGAAAACAGGGGGCTGGGATTCACAGTTTGATACTAATTTTGATGATATTGATTCCTGGGTGAAAATTGCTGAACATGGGGATGCTCTATTCCTCAACCAATGTTTGGCCTATCGCACGGTTTGGCCCGGGGCCTATAACTACCGTTTCTCGTTACGCGATCGCCTGCTCGCCCACAAGAAAATCAAGCACGCAATTTATGATCGCATTGCACCTGTGCATCAGCGTGATATCCCCTCACGCAAAACCGTCAAACAATATCTCCAACTGCATTGGGGCTTAGTTGCATTAAAACAAAAACGTATTTTGGGTGCGATCGCACTGCTAATTGCAGCGATGGGTTCGATCTCAGCTTGGCGCTTATTTTTCCGGTGTCGGCGGCCGCCAGCAGGATTATTGCAATGGCAAGTGATCACACCTGCTTAGACAATGTATATGCCTGAAATAGGCTGAAAAAGTTATGATCTGGCTCGATAACACCCGCATTCTTGCCATCTTTGCCGTGGTGCTCCTCCATGTTTCTGGGGGTGTAATTGTTAACAGTGAATGGGGGTCACAGGCATGGTGGATTGGCAATATATACAACGGCTTCACCCGCTGGTGTGTGCCCATGTTTGTCATGCTCAGCGGGGCGCTGCTGCTCGATAGTCGCAAACAAGAAAGTTTGACTCAGTTTTATCGCAAGCGTTTATCCCGAATTCTGTGGCCCCTCCTCTTCTGGTCAGTGTTTTTCTCGGGTTGGGCATGGGCAAGAGGCATGGTCAAAGGGGAACCCGTTCACCTCCTTACCCTCTTGAACAATCTACTCACTGGTAAACCCAATGACCATTTGTGGTTTCTGTTTATGATCTTGGGGCTGTATTTATTTACACCGTTTTTGCGTAAAGTCGTAGCCCATTCCACACATCAAGAGTTAGGGTTTCTGACTGGAGCGACAATGGCGATCGTGGCGGTGAGCTATGGACATCAGCATATTTGGCCGGGCGCTGAAGGCGTACCCGACCTGTTTATCACCTGGTTTTTGTTGTTTATCCCATTTTTCTTGCTGGGATATTGGATTCGTCAAGATTCCCAATCGTTTCCTCAATGGCTACTCTGGTTAATCTTTATACTCTCTGGTTTAGCAACGGTTGGGGGCTATTTTGGGCTAGGGCAATGGCTTAACCCTGCGGCAGGAAACTATGTCTATGGCTACCTCAGCATTACGGTCATTCCCCTTTCGGTGAGCTTGATGTACCTCTTAAAGACCTGGACAATACCTATTTGTGGAGAGCGATACAATCGTCCACTAGCTGCCCTAACCTTGGGTATTTATTTGATTCATCCTATCTTTTTAGAAACCTTCAATTTTTTAGGCTATGGTGCAATGGCCTTTCACCCTCTTCTTTCGATTCCGGTAATAACGCTAGTGATCTTTGTGTTATCAGCAGGGATAGCATGGCTTATGGGTCAGATCCCCTATGTGAAAAGGGTGATTTAGAGCGTGTCGTCAGTTAATACCAGAAGCCTTACGGAGCAAGCGATAGAGTACCCGACCCAAACAACAGATAGAGGGGCTGTAATTTAGTTACAGCAAGAGTTTGGGCGTTGCATAATTGCGGGAGGAAACCGCCCTCTTCCCCCGCCCTTCTCCCATTGGGAGAAGGGAGCAAAAAGCCCTCTCCCAGTGGGAGAGGGTTGGGTGTAGAGCTATGCTCTTCTCGAAGAGTGGGTAACGCAAGATTCATCTTCAAAATCAGCAACGCCAGAATTTGAGTGCTAAACGACAACAACTCCTCAACTCATCTGCACAATTGTGCAGAGCGATGCATTAGATAAGCTCACTGATGTGTATAGACAGAGCCAACAACTCTCGGGATACTGATATGTACAGCAAGACTCCGATAGGAAAACGTTCTGGATGACAGGGTTACAACATTGAGTTGCTTGTGTAGACAGCTCAGCCGTCTGTTGTACGGTATCTAGAATTGGCGATCGCGTCGATCGCACCATCCTTTTCTTCACTATCTACCCCTTTGTTTGGAGACATGCATCATGATAAACCTTCCGATTGATCAACTGGGTATTCAAGGCACAGTGGAAAAAGTCATTGGCCCTGGCCCTTTGCGCCGGGGTCAAATTCGCTTTCAGGGTGGTTGGTGGACTGCCCAATGTGAACGCCCTAATGTCGTTTTGGAACCCGGCCAATTCTGCCGTGTTATCGGGCGCGATCGGATCACCTTGGTTGTGGAGCCCTGTAGTTCTCTTACTTAAATTCTGTCCTATTCTGAAGCCCCGTGTTTTTTGTAATCTAGACCTTGCTTTTGCAACCATTCGTCATCTCGATGTTGCTCGAACGACATCCTCATTTAATACCCATTATGAATTCCTCACTCCATTCGGGGCAGATTTAACATCTGCCCCGATTTTGTGTCGATTAGCGATTCCAGATATCCCGCCACCAGGGTTCGGGATCGGGTTTCTGCTGGGGTTCATCGAGCCAATCCACCTTAGAACGCAGATCAGACTTTTCCCAACCCGTCAGTTTCACCACCGTATCAAGCTCTTGTTCTTGGCGATCGCGCACGTATTCCCGATAGTCTGTTGCTGCATCGCAATCCATCTCGCCGCGATAGGGTCGCTGAATGACATAGCGGCCTTGATAGTTCTCGCGGTTGCCCGTGGTTTGGAAACCGAGATCCTCCGGGAATTTATTGCGAGCGTAGCGCACATGCAGCCGGGTGATATAGACGTTTTGGGGGCCAGGAGTAGGGGGTAAACGGCGATCACCACCGTTATTGTTGCCTAACCAAAAGACTCCGGCTTGGCGCAGTTCTTCTGGAGTGAGTGGATTGGCGGCGCAAGGGTCACACCAAGACATATCCCAGGCATATTCGAGAAATGCGACTTCTTTTTTCTCGGTTTCGTAAGATTTTTGGAACATGGCTTTGTAGAACGCACCAAACTCCTCTTCAACGAATTCCGGCACATTTACATTGGAGGCGATGGGGACAGTGCGATAGTTGCTCACTTCCACCCGTCCTGAGGGAGTCAGAATATAGACAATCAAGTCTTGATCCCCTTTGGCGTTAAGCATCCCGAGGCGAATCGGCAACATAAACCGGGGGGATTCGTAGGCAATTTGCAGCGGTCGCAAAGATTGGAAGGCGCTGCGATCAAATTCTTCAAGGTTGACCTTGGCCACAAAGAATTTGAACTCTTGGCGAATGTAAGGTTGCAAGACACGACTAGCCCCACGCGGGATGTTGTAGTCATTCTCTCGGAGCCAAGTTTCTAAACCACTTGATTCCTTAGCACTAAGAATAAGAATGTCATATTCCCCCACGCTAAAGCTGGCTTCAATGGTTACGCCCAGGGATTGTTCACGATCGCGCTCTGCTGCCTCTGGAATGGGCGCTGATGTATCTGCTGCCCCTCGACCTGGTGCAGAATTGTAAATATAAGGATTGCAGGGATCTTCATCGAAATATTCCACGAGTCGGGGAGCGCTGAATTCATCCAGGCGTGTGAGCACTTTGGGGTCGCCCACATTCACCTGCTCTTCGGTGATTTCCACAGGCACAGGCACTACAAGTGCAAAGTCTTGTGCATTGCCTTGGTAATCGTTGGCGAGGGTGAGGATCGTGCGATCGCGATCGCGGGCAATGACGACCTGAGAGGCTTGATTATAGAGACTAGCGTCAGCCTGGGACACATAAAAGCCGCAAAAAGCAGCCGCAGGTGGGGCTAGACCGGCGAGCAGGAAGCAAATTGAGCCCAAGAGGGCGAGGAGGCGGAGGGGTTTCATGGGTTCAGAGTTCAGGGTTCAGAGGTTAGGGTTCAGGGTTTTGTAGGGTGGGCATTGCCCACCAAATTAGGGTTTTTGGGATTCTAGAGCGATCGCAGATGCGGCCTTGAATTATTCGGTGCTAAACAAATCCCGCCACCAGTCATCACCTTGGGGTTTGACCAGCGGCACATCTTCTAGCCAATCCACTTTGCGATGCAGTTGTTTTTTATCCCAGCCCGTGAGTTGAGCTAGGGTTTCAAGTTCTTGGCTTTGGCGATCGCGCACCGAGGCGCGATAGTCTGAGACATCACAGGTGGGCGCTTCTCGATAGGGGCGTTGAATCACGTAGCGACCCTGATAGTTTTCCCGGTTGCCCGTGGTTTGAAAGCGCAGATCTTCTGGGAATTTGTCGCGGGCATAGCGCACATGCAGACGAGTGATATGGACTGGGGTTGGGTTTTGCTGCACAGGCGAGGATAAATTGACCACAGGTGAAGCAGAGGAGGGTAGAGGAGTGACAGGAAAGGGAGGTAAGGCCGATGGGGATTGGGTTGCCGCATTAGGTTGTGATTCGGCTCGGGCTTGCGGGGACGGTAACCAAAAAACGCCAGCTTGGCGCAGTTCCTCGGGTGTCAGGGGATTCGCTGCGCAGGGGTCACACCAGGACATATCCCAGGCATATTCTAAAAACGCCACTTCTTTGTTCTCGGTTTCGTAGGACGTTTGGAACAGGGCTTGGTAGAACGCCCCAAATTCGTCTTCCACAAATTCAGGGATGTTCACATCAGACGGAATCGGCACCGTGCGATAGTTCGTCAACTCTACCCGCCCAGTTGGCGTGAGTGCATAAACAATTAAGTCCTGAGCACCTTGGGCATTGAGCATTCCCAAACGAATCGGGAGGGAAAAACGCGGGGATTCGTAGGCAATTTGGAGGGGACGTAGGGCTTGGAACTCGCTTTGCTCAAATTCGGCCAGATTGATCTTGGCAACAAAAAACTTAAAGTCTTGACGGATGTAGGGATGCAAGACTTTACTGGCCCCCTCGGGCAATTGATAGTTGTTCTGACGCAACCAAGTTTCTAAGCCCTCGGATTCTTTGGCGCTCAGCAGCAGGATGTCATATTCGCCGATGCTAAAGCGGTCTTCGATTGTGACTCCCAGCAAGGCAGCATTATCCAGCGGGGCAGCATTTTTACCGTCACCAAAGTTGATAATCCCAATACCTCCCTGAGTACTAAAGCCAAATGAAGCCCCCGTTTGCGGTGTACAGGGATCGCTATCAAAATATTCCACTAAGCGAGGTGCGGTAAATTCATCCAGCCGCTGGAGAATTTTTGGATCGCCCACCTGAACTTGGTCTTCGGTAATCGCCACCGGAACGGGAACCACCAGCGCAAAATCCTGCACCTCGCCTTGGTAGTCGTTGGCTATTGTGAGAATAGTGCGATGGTGATCGCGGGCAATAATCACCTCAGAGGCTTGGTTGAACAGGCTTGTATCGGCTTGGGAAACAAAAAAGCCACAAAAGGCGGCGGCGGGTGGGACAAAACTCACCAGGAGCAAGAGAATAAGGCTGAAGGGGATGAACAGAGAAGAGGGTTTCATAAACGTACCCTGTATAAGCGCTGCGATTGCGATGGGTGACTTGTCGGTGGCAGGCAGGATGCCTGCGCTACGGTAATGATTCTGCAAGGCTCAACCGTAGCGCGGGCGTCTCACCCGTCTGGGATAATGGGTTCAGGGAAAATTTATGTTGTGAGTGGCGTTGACTCCTTGGAGGCAGTGAATTGGAACTGTGGTGCAGACCAAATACGATCCAAAACAGGCGTTAATGGTGCCAACACAAACAGTGCCCAGAACATGCCTGTAGTCAGGAAGAATTCTTCTTGGAGCAAGAAGGTTAACCACGCCACGAGCACTGCCCATACCACCCGCGCTTGGCGAGCATTGGGGATCGATCGCGGATCAGTGACCATAAACAGCGCAAAGAGCAACAGGCTGCCGCTCATCAATTTGTGCAGATAAACATCCGCTGTCCAACCCAACCAGGCATAGCGCACTGCTTCTAAACCGGCATAGGTGCAAAGAAATGCGGCAGAAGTCTCCCAGCGGCCAACCCACTTGAGCACCAGACCGCCCGCACCCAAAAAGAGCAACAAGTACCACGCTTGCGTACCCCATTGACCAGGGGATACCCAAGCATCGGGTGTTAGGGTCAGGGCGACGATAATGCCAAAATTGGCGGGGTTGAAAAAGTGTTTGTTGCCAACTCGCAGCAGAAACTTACTGGCGATCGCCACAACTCCCGCCAGAGCCATGCTCCAATAATGATTACCCCGTAGCAGCAGACAAAGCCCTAAAGCGGTAATTAGGGCACTCTTCCAAGAGGGGGGGAGTTGCCAAAGCTTGATCACCTGACCTTGGAGTTTGGGGATCACTACCTGCGCCAACCATTGGGTGAGCAGGCAACTGGCGGCGATCGCCGCCATCAAGCCAGGCTGAATTGTCCAATCCCGAGTACTAATTCCCAGCACCAAAAACATCCCCAGAAAGGCGATTTGGGCATCACGCGCATCCTTAAACATAAGCCATTACCAGAAAACCGAATTCTTGGTTTCAAGTATGAACGCTAGATTAAGGGAATGGTATTGCTGTTACATTTTTTGAAACTGAACGTTGATGATCGATGATTCGCCCTATCACCCCCGAAGACACCTCCGCATTACTCGCTCTCGCCGAAGCCACCGGACTGTTTCAACCGCCAGAGCTGCAAGAATTGAGTGAGGCGATCGCTGCTGCCTTAGAAGGCACTCTCGGGAGCAATCACACCTGGCTAACGGATGAGGATGGGGGTGAGTTGGTCAGTGTCGCCTACTATGCACCAGAACCGATGACCCGTGGCACCTGGAACCTCTATCTGATTGCTGTGCATCCTCAACATCAACGGCAGGGGCGTGGGGCAGCTCTGCTCCGTCATATTGAACAAACCTTGAATGTGAAGGGCGAACGTATGTTGATCGTAGAAACCGCTGGACTGCCGAGCTTTGCAGGAACACGGGCGTTCTATCGCACCTGTGGCTATACCGAAGAAGCACGTATCCGTGACTTTTACCAAGCGGGCGAAGACAAAATTGTCTATCGTAAACTGCTGCAAGACGCTACTGCGACTTACAAGAGCGAAAATGCATCGGCATAGTCTTTGGGCCACAGAACTTCTAGCTCGGCGTTGACATTCACCGCGTAGGCAATCACGGCAATATCTGCGATCTTGAGCACATTGATCACCTGTAACAACGCCGTGAGAACCTTTTCATGGGCTTCTGGAGCGACTGTCATAAAAATATTCATCGTGCCCCGCCCAATATCCCCCCCAGTCACTTTACCCACCGGCTCCAGCTCAAAAAAATCCGTCATAATGTCCTGGATGCCATGACGAAAGTACAACTCCTCATCTGTGCCCAACCGCCCTGAGCAGGGCAGTTGTAGAACCATTTCACCGGAAAAGGTGGGTTGGGGGTGTACAACTGCTGGTTGGGATTTTGATGCAATCATGATGAGCTTGGGGTAGTTATTCTGTTCTAATTGTATCGCGGGATCAAGGTCAGCATCACTGTAATATCACTCCTCAAAGTCATAGTTGCGAAAATCAGCGCCTTGGTTGCCCCGCAAAAAGAGCACCGCTTTAGCCTCATCACCGCGTTGGATGGGTTCGAGCCAGACAAACTTTTTGGCTTGGATAAAAGTGGGTAATTCCTGTGCCTCCCCCTTGAGCGTTGCACTCACCACCGTTTCCCGACGATTGGAAATAAAGAGACGCTCAAACTTAAGTGGTTCATCAGCGTTGGGTTCTGGATAGGTCTGACCCTCGTAGTACCACAGGGCATCAGCATCGGACGGATCAGGTAAATAGAGCACTGTTGACCAAAACAACTCCGATCGCACTACAGTCTCCATCACCTGTTCCAGTTCAGGCTCAACCGTTGGAGCAGTTAAGTCACGGGGCAAAGCACGGGCAATTTTGGCACTAAAGCGCTGGGTTTGCTGTTCCGCAAGCTGGCGAAAAACGGCCTGTCGGTGCTGCTGCACACCTGCATTCACAAAGCTCAACAGCAGCAGCAAACCAATTAATGCGGTTGCCCCTGCGAAGCCTCGCTTGGCGTAATAGCCGAATTGAGGAGCAGGCGGCAGCGATCGCCCTTCATGGGAAGCCCGCATAATCTCGACAATTTCCAAAATCCCCAGGACAAAGCTCAGGGCAATTCCCGACCCAGCCAGCACCAGACACGAGAAAAAGACCCCATAGAGCAAGTTTTCTAGCTGTTGGCTGAAAATATCCCAGCCTAAAAGTTCATCAAACAAACCCACAATCAGCAACACTGCACTGATGGTGAGCAGAACTGCTGTCGTGCGAATAATTAGTCGAAGCATTATTCATTCTCTCCAGAGCAATCTTCCTTAACTTGGCGTGACAGCTTTAACTCGTCAAGCTTGAGCGGATTTTGGCGACGATATAGACAAGAAGATTATGGACGATCGCCATCAGTATTCAACATCCCAAAATCGGGATATGGTGAGAGGTAGTCCCGCCTGGAGAAAATTCGCACAAGCTTTATGACCCACTCGACCGATGTCGTTACCTTTGCCCGCTGGATGGCGGCTGATTTTAGTAACCAAGCCCAAGCCTTTGAAAATCCGCCGCTATATGCCCATATCCGTGTCTGTATGCGGCCATTGCCGAATGAGGTGCTCTCGGGTGTGAGTTTATTTTTGGAACAGGCTTATGACTTTATGCTCAATCAACCCTATCGCTTGCGGGTTTTGAAGATGACGGCTGAACCCGAGCACGATCGCATTCGCTTGGAAAACTTTTCGGTGCTGGATGGGGAAGATTTTTTTGGGGCGAGTCGGGATTTGGATAAGTTGAGCAAATTGACCCGCGATCGCCTCGAAAAGCGCCCGGGTTGCGATATTTTTGTCCAATGGACGGGCCAGAGCTTCCAGGGCGAAGTGGAACCGGGCAAATGCTGCAAAGTGGTGCGCAAAGACCGTGAAACCTATCTTGATCATCGGTTTGAGGTAACGCCCAACAGTCTCGTGAGTTTGGATCGGGGGCGCGATCCAGAGACTGATGAGCTGGTCTGGGGGTCGATCGCGGGGGAGTTTCGCTTTGAGAAGTGGGCTAGTTTTGCCGATGAAGTAGTGGAGGCAACTATCAGTTGACAGTAAGCAGTTATCAGGCTGCGCCCACGGTTATGACTGGAGCTTCGCCACCTGAGGCTGACGCCCCAACAACCCTGTCATCAAGCGCAATGCCACCTTTTTCAGCAGCGGGACTTTGGCTAGCAGCAACAACCCCACTCGTCGGATACCAATGACTGGCCACCAACGACTGGAAAAAACGCGATCGAGCAGATCGGTAAAGCCTAAAATGACCCAATTCTCCGGCCGACGCCACCGTTCATAGCGCTTTAGCACCGCTTGCGCTCCGATATCTTCCCCCTGTTGATGAGCGTGAATTAAGACTTCTGCCAACGCCGCCGCATCCCGAATTCCCAGGTTCAAACCCTGACCGCCCACCGGATGGCAACAATGAGCCGCATCCCCAACCAGCACCAAGCGTTCTTGGCTGTAGCGATCGCTCTGCATCAGTTGCACCGGAAAGAGAAGGCGATCGCTGGCCAATTCAATCCCCGGCAAGAGACTCCCAATACGAGTATTGAGCCGCGCCAAAAACTCGTTTGCAGACATCTTCAGCAAGTCCTGAGCCTCAGCGTGGGGCGCAGTCCAGACAATCTGGCAGCGATTCCCTGTTAGCGGCAACACTCCCATTGGCCCACCATACCAAAAGCGCTCAAACGCCGTATCATTGCACGGGTGCTGATGGCGAATCGTAAACGTAATGCAGGACTGCCAATACTTCCAGCCCTGGGTCGGAATCTGCGCCCGTTGACGCAAGGGCGAGTTTGGGCCATCTGCCCCCACGACTAGGCGAGCGCGAATTGCTTGTTGTCCCTCTGCGGCTTGAACCGTGAGTAATGCCCCTGTATCGTCATAGGTCACTGCTTCAACGCGGGCTGGGCCACACCAGTTAATATTCTCGGCAGCAGCAATCGCGTCATAGAGCGGCCGGCAAATCGCACCATGTTCACCGACATACCCTAAATGCTCAGTCTGCAAATCTGGCGGTGCAAACCCGACGATGCCCGGATAATCTGCATCCGAAAGACGAATCTGACGAAACGCGGCAATTTGCGATCGCAACTGCTCCCAAACCCCTAAACCTGTAAAAATACGGCTCGATAACACGGAGAGGGCGTAAGCCCGCTGACGTTGTAGAGCCTGTTCCTGGGGCTGAGCTTCAATAACCACGACCTGTAGTCCTGTATCGCGCAAGCCACACGCCAAAGTTGCACCTGCAATCCCACCGCCGACAATGGCGATGTCATAGCTCGGGATTGCTGTCGAGGAATTAACGTCTGGCTCCGGCACAGTCAGAACAGTCATAGGGTTTCACATTTGTTTACATTTCTCTAGATCTATTGTGCCGCGATCGCCGGCCTTTGGGAGCATTGCACAACATTGGATAACAAATTCTAAAGTTTTGTCTGAAGCGAGTTATTTTCTCTCAAGAACCAGAAATTCTGATCGGACAATAGAGATAGACCCTATCCAGGGAGATTTATAGATCATGCCCAGCTTAATCCAAGACCTGGTTGCTCACGCCCTCAGAACCCATTATTTGAGCACAGAAGCAGAGGAACGGTTGCGTCAGCGATTGCATGATGCTCCCTGCCCCCGTGAAGATTTACGTGCTTTTATGCGGTTGCAATGGGCAGCGATGGATGGCGAAGTGCAACAGCAATCTCGACTCTGTTGTGCTATCCCCGAGCATATTCTCTAAATTGTCTTCGAAGGAGTAACGGTGCTCCCCCCAAAGCTAAGTCAATGAACGAAGCGTTGAGATCTACCTAGTACAGAACGGCAGAAATAAGCCATCTATTCAAAATTCACAGAATGCTTGTTGTACAAGCACTTTGAACTCTGAACTTTGAACTCTGAACTCCACCTCGCGGTACTAGACCGCTAGAGGCGGCAACTGCCCTCACGATTCCAGGGAACTGCTAGGATAGGTCTAGCCTAGGAAGAGAGAGCATTACACGCAATTATGGTAAGTCATATTCTAGTGGTTGAAGATGAAGAACGTCTCGCCCAACTTTTAAAACTGGAATTGGAATATGAGGGATATACGATCACGGTTGCCAATGATGGTCTTTCCGGACTTTCGGCTGCCCGTGAGGCTGAACCCGATATGATTTTGCTCGATTGGATGTTGCCGGGTTTGTCAGGAATCGAGATTTGCAAACGGTTGCGCACCACAGGCTGTAAAGCGCCGATTATATTGCTCACCGCTAAAGATGAAGTGAGCGATCGCGTTACTGGTTTGGATGCAGGTGCTGATGACTACATTGTGAAACCCTTTAGCGTCGAGGAACTCTTGGCCCGCGTCCGAGCGAACCTGCGCCGCACCCAGGAACAAGACACCGAAACCCTACAATTTGAAGATCTTCGCCTTAATCGCAGTAGTCGTGAAGTGTTTCGCGGTTCGCGGCGCATTGAATTGACCGCAAAAGAATTTGATCTGCTGGAATATCTCTTGGCTCATCCCCGCCAGGTTATGACCCGCGATCAAATCCTTGAACGGGTTTGGGGGTATGACTTTATGGGGGACTCCAACATTATTGAAGTCTATGTGCGCTATCTGCGCTTGAAGCTGGAAGCTGAACAGGAGAGTCGTTTGATTCAGACGGTGCGTGGTGTGGGCTATGTGATTCGCAGCGAGAGTTAAATCGAGCTTGCTGAAAAAGCTAGGATGCTTATTTTAGAAAACAACCTGGCACTTAAGTGTCCATCACTAGCTTGAGATCGGTTGCCAGCGATGTTCGTCGTAATCGTACCATTGTCCATCGTCAGCTTGGATGATGCCCACATACGTTTCTGCGAGCCAATATGCGCTCTCAAAAGCGACAACTTCAAACATAGTTCTAAGTTGTGAGATCCTTATCTCCAGTGCAACGATCGCCTGGATATGTTCAAGATGTTGCTGAATCAAAGGGGGTGTGGATGCTGGTAACTCCCAAATTTCTTCAAGGATACGTTCCCGCTCAGTCCAGAGATGAAATTGGACTGGGCGCTGTCCTTCTTGACCAAATGAGAGCGGCTCATTACTCCATTGGATTGTCTCCATAAAGTCATTAACTGCATTCTCTTCCAACCCAAAATCTTCACCAAGTGTCCACCAATCGGCTGATTCAATATTTTTGCAGATTGTCTGGGCTGTGAGCAGCTCAGGAGCTTTCTGTAGGTATATAACTATCCACGCAGCCATGTGCTCTCTTACAAATATTTTTCTATCCCCTTCTCTGCAAGCCTTCCAGCTTTTTTCAGTAAACCCTAACTAATGATAGCCTTTAGTCTATCGTCTAACTCGCCCTGACGGCGATTGCGCTCTGCGCACCGAAAAAGGCGATTGCCCCCGTCCCAGCGGCAGCCAAATCACTGCCAGCAACACCAACCAGGCCATAAAGAAAAAGCCCGCTTGCACCCCTGCCAGTTCAACCCCGAACAGCGAAGAACGGACTATTTTTAACCAGGTGAACCAAGGAAATGCGGGTAATCTGGGCAACGCCATAATACTGCTGCGGAAGACATGCTCATCCGGAACAATACCCTGCTGAATACCCACGAAATTAAACCAAAATCCCAGTCCGATTAAGGTGAGTGCCATGCCGTTTAAGCGGCGGGGACAATAGAGCGCCACCACTAAACACCAGAGCGGCAGTAACGGAATCAGAAGCTGGGGCCCAAAACGTTCCAAAAGCAGATCAGAGGGAATCGCTCCCAATTTCAACAAATAAATCACTCCGCCGATCATCACGACCGTTGTTACTACCAGAAAGTTTTTCTCTAGAATACTCAAGGGGTGCGATCGCCGCCAAAACACTGCTAAATAGAGAAGTGTAAGTAAACCATAGGGCTGGTAAACCAATAAATTCAACGGTAGCCCTAGGAGCGTTTGCCAAGTAATGGGATTCGTACCACCTTGAGTCTGGGCAACCAGAATGCCTGCTGTGGTGATGAGGGGTTGACCAAAACAAGCCAGTTGATAGTAAAACAGCAGTGCTAAGGGCACGATTGCTCCGAGGATCACCCAGAGCAAATCCTGCCAGCGATCGCGGTATTGCACAAACCAAAACAAGGCTGTCACCCAAACCATCGGCAACATCGTGGTATCGATCAGCACCCCAAAGCCCAGCAACGCGCCCAACACTGCCGACCGACGCTGGGGTTCATTGAGCCCGAGCAACTGCGGGGTAAACAAACAGAGGTAGATGCCCAACACCACGGCTGCGATCGCCGTGTTCGGGTTCAAGTGTGTGGCAAAAAAGCACGCAATGCTACCGCCACCATAGAGAAATGCGGCTAGCAGGCTTCGCCATTGCTGCTGAGTTTTGTGATAGACCACCAACGCAAGACCACATCCAGTTAGGGCGGTGAGTACACTGGTTGTACTCAATGTTGCAACGGCATGGCTTAGAACATAATGAAACTGGGCATCACGAATGGCGGCAGTCTCCGGCAAAATGCGATAGAACAACTGGACAATCCACCATAGAGGCATGGCCAAGAGCGCCATACCCGGGTTGAGATCGCTATAGAGATGATCGCGGTAGACCAGGCCTTGGTCGGGCGGCAGCAACACCGTGTAATCATCTAAGGCAAATGTGCTCTGCTCGGCGATCGCTTGCACCAAAAAGACAAGGCGATCGCTGCCCTGCGCCAAGGGTTGGAAATGAAAAAGATACGTGATCCACAGCGAAGCAAAGAGGCGGAGGAGCACGGAAAAAGGCATGGGGATCGCAGGCGCAGATGCTAGCTATTAATACTTGCGCTCCTTCGGCTCAAAGCGATTAATCACCACGGGCATTGTTTGAATGTCCACACCGTCAGGCGTCGCATAGGCCAGAGTATGACATAGAAACTGCGCATCATCACGGCTGGGGAAGTCTTCACGAGAATGAGCACCCCGGCTTTCTTGGCGGTTGAGGGCAGAGGCGAGGATGGTTTCACCCACCACCATCAAGCTCTGTAGCTCTAACGCCTCAATGAGTTCTGTATTCCAGCAATTGCCTGGGTCATCCAGCTTAATCTGGCCCAGTTTTTGTTCCAAGACCTTTACTTGAGCCAACCCAGCTTGCATAATTTCAGCAGTGCGAAAGACGCCACAATGCTCACTCATGGTGTCTTGGAACTGCTGACGGAGTTCAGCGATGCGCAGAGTACCGGGTTGGTCGAGGAGGGTTTGGATGCGATCGCGGGCGGCATTCAGATACCCCTGTTCATCGACCGTGGGTAAGGTGCGACTGGGTAAAGCGGCCGCGATCGCAGCGCCTGTGCGTCGGCCATAGACCACACATTCAAGCAAAGAGTTACTGCCCAAACGATTCGCGCCATGCACCGAAACACAGGCCGATTCCCCTGCTGCAAAAAAGCCTTCGACCAGTTCTGTGGCACTGCGGCGCACCCGGCCGGAGGTGTTCACTGGAATTCCTCCCATTGAATAATGGGCCGTGGGGCGCACGGGCATTGGCTCTTTCACCGCATCAATCCCCACCAGGCGATGGGCTTCCTCCCAACAGAAGGGCACACGGCTCATGATTTTTTCTTGGCCCAGATGGCGCAAATCTAAATGCACAAATGGCCCGCCCGGTGAACCATCAGTATGGACACCACGCCCTGCTCGTAATTCCAGCGTGATCGCTCGGGAGGTGATATCCCGGGGAGCGAGTTCCATCTGGTTGGGGGCATATTGCTCCATAAAGCGATCGCCATTGCTGTTACGCAGATAAGCC
>JAAHHN010000079.1 GCA_010672165.1 Spirulina sp. SIO3F2
AGTACAGCAGGATTTGCGGCCCCCTCATGGGTGAGTAGAACCGTTTCGGTATTAATGCGAATATTTTTGTTATCTGAGTCACGCTCCTCCAAGGCATCAATGGCATTATTCAGAAGATTCAGAAATACCTGATTAAGTTGGCTGGCATAACCCTGAATTTTAGGGATATCTTGATAGTCTTTGCATAATCCAATTCCCTCTAAACGACGCTCTAAAACCATCAGCGTATTATTAATCCCTTGCTGGAGATCGACCTGTTTTTCACCCATTTCATCAAGCTGAGCAAAACTGCGCAATGACACCACAATATCTCGGATGCGATCGGCTCCTGTTTCCATGGAACGCAGGATATTTTGGAGATCGTCTTGCACAAATTCAAGATCCATCTCTTCAAGCTTTTCTGTAATCTCAAACGATTCTGTTGTAGTTTCTTTCCCGTAGAGTTCAATCAATTCAAGTAAATCTCGACTATAGGACTGAACATAGCTTAAATTGCCATAAATAAAGTTAACTGGATTATTAATTTCATGGGCAATTCCCGCTACCAGTTGCCCGAGACTAGACATTTTTTCTTTTTGCACCAGTTGAGCAGTCATCTTTTGGTTGGCGTCTGAGATCTCAGAAATCGTTTCAAACCAGGGTCGCCAGTCATCTGGAACATCTGGGATTGGTGTAGTCGTTTCTTGATTCACAGAGCGGATATGGGCAATAAGCTGATTGGCGGGCACAATGAACTCACGGGTAATCAGGCGATCTGCAATCAGTAGCGATAAGATAAGCCCTAAAATCAATAGTCCCCAACCCACTCCCAAACGCAATAGCAAAGGCAGCACAATTGTCGCTTTGGGCACAATATGAACCAATTGCCAAGGGGCTTGATGTAAACGTTGAAAGACAATTAAATTGGGACCACGATCAAGAATTGAAACAGTATTAGAGGTGGCGATCACCTGAATTTTTTCTTGTAATGTTGGGGTTAGCACATCATCGCTGGACCAAACCAATCGTGATTCTGTGTTCGGGTCAGGCTGAGAGTTTGCATAGCCCAGCACTTGATTACGATTATTCAGTAAAAAGCTCTGTCCTACTTGCCATTGCAAATGCTCCAAAATTTGGGTTAAGAAATCCAGTTTGAGATCCAGGGCAACGGTGCCACAAAAATGTGACCCATCGTATACCGGGGCACCATGAGTAACAATCAAATTGGTGTTAGTGGTATCAAGATAAGCTGCTGTCCAAAACTGCTGTCGCTTTGGGTTATTTTGGGGTTTTGCTAGGTTTAAGCTCTCATACTTGAGGAGCTTGGGCTCAAAATGAAACTGCTGCGAGGAAGTCCAGGGGGCACGATTAATAAATTGTTCGGTAGATAGGTAATAGGCAAAGACGCCATTCCCCATCATTTTGCGGGCTGTTTGCAGAATTGGATTGAGGGAAAACGCCATCTCTAGCTCTCGATAAAAGCTAGAAGGGCGATCGCTTATGATGCCAAACCCGGTTAAGTTCCCCACTTCTTGGGCGCTATAGGGTTCCGGAATCTGGTCTAAGCTGTAATAGGGCAGGTCATCAATAAGTTGCGGCTGTAAACTATCAAGCAACAGGGACTCAGAATAGCCAACCTGAGCAATAGTATAGAAAGAATTAGCTTGTAGTTGTAGCTGCTCGACATAGTCTGTTGCAGTTTTGAGCGTATTATCAATTTGAGTAACTTCTTCTTGAAATCGATTCTCAAAGACTGCAATTTCATACTGATATTGAGAGTAAAATTGCCAGTAAAACAGCACTAAGCTCACCAAACTTACCGCAATTAAGGCAAAGCGAATGATGAACTTATAGCGTTTGAATATCATACAGCCGGAGCAAAAAACATCAAGACTCGATTACAATTTGTTGAGTGTAAGGGGTGATGGTATTAGAACCTATCGCTTAAGGTTGTTGTTAACCAACAGCGTTAATCGCCCATCGAAAAGTGTCATCGATCGCCAACAATTCTAGCATTGTGGCTTTCCGTATATTACCTTGTCCCCTTTCAGCCAAACGGCCGATGGGTTACTCTCCGGTCTCACTGCGGGCAAATCCGCCTAAAATTCTTGTTTTTCCTAGTACAGCGTCAAGTTTTTAATTGTAGGTTGGTGTTGAGTGGAGCAAAATCCAACACAACCATCGTCGTCGTTGGGTTACTCTGCGGGAAGGCTCCGCCAACGTGCCTCAACCACAACCTACTCACAAACCTGATTTTTAGAGTTAACAGTGTACTCGGGCCTATCGTCAGTTAACGTCAGAAGTCTTGCGGGACAAAGGGTAGAACCCCCGATCTGAACAATAAGTAAAGAGTCTGTAAGTCAATCATCGCAATGGTTTGAGATTTATTTGATTGATGACAGCCCTTAGTTCTGATGCGCATTGGCTGCCTGGGACTCTGCATAAAGGCGCTCCCAAAGGCTCTCTAGTTGCTCTGGAGGACAGCAATCGACCAAGGCTTCATAAACCTCAAACAACCGGGCAGCGCTCTCACCCATCAGGGGACTCAACCCCCACACATCCTGCACCCAATCATTCGGGTCAGTCAGCTCGAAAATGAGGCGATCGAGCAGTTGTTTGATTTCGGACTTGTCGAGGGGCATAGTGTGGATCGGTTGGGTGTCAATGCAAAACCATTAGAATAGCAGTATTACAACGGATCTGATGACATGCCCGAAAAGACCAATTTTGAAATTCAATTATGAGGACAAGCTATTTGGGTTGGTCAAATCAGTAGGAGCATATCCAAACTTGCTCTCCTCCCATCCAATCTTTAATTACTCAAACTTGAGCCAAAACCAGTTTGAAGGTGGAGTTTTTGCGTAGCATGACCCCCAATAGCCACAAGCCTTGTATTGGGTTGCATTATCGCTGACCTAACCACTAAAAGTCATCAATCCCAATCAAGTTTAGGGTTATAAACCAAAAGCACGATATAATTGATTCTTTGTCAATAGAAAGCACTCTTTAAACTACCATCGCTGCAAAATATGGGATCAAAACCCACGATCGCCCTCTCTCACCTCGGGTGCGAGAAAAACCGTGTTGATTCTGAACATATGCTTGGGCTGCTTGCTGCCTCTGGCTATGAATTAGATACCAACGAAGAGCTTGCCGATTACGTCATTGTCAATACTTGTAGCTTTATTCAAGCCGCCCGTGAAGAATCAGTGCGTACCCTAGTGGAACTGGCGGAAGCGGACAAAAAGATTGTGATCACGGGCTGTATGGCCCAACATTTTCAGTCCGTGTTGCTCGAAGAAATCCCTGAAGCCGTGGCCGTGGTTGGCAGCGGCGACTATCACAAAATTGTGGAGGTCATTGAGCGGGCTGAACAGGGAGAGCGGGTCGAAGAAGTCTCGCCTGAACCCACCTATATCGCTGATGAAACAACGCCGCGCTATCGTACCACCAATGAGGGTGTGGCTTATCTGCGTGTGGCCGAAGGCTGTGACTATCGCTGTGCTTTTTGCATTATTCCCAAACTGCGAGGGAATCAGCGATCGCGCTCCATTGAATCCCTCGTCACTGAAGCGAAAATTCTCGCCGAGCAAGGGGTGCAGGAGCTGATTCTGATCTCCCAAATCACTACCAACTACGGCAAAGATCTTTATGGTGAACCCCGTTTAGCCCAGTTATTGCGAGCCTTGGGTGAAGTGGATATCCCTTGGATTCGGATGCATTATGCCTACCCCACTGGACTGACACCTGAGGTGATCGACGCAATTGAAGAGACGCCTAATGTGTTGCCCTACCTTGATCTACCATTGCAACATTCCCATCCAGAAGTCCTCCGGGCAATGAATCGGCCCTGGCAAGGACGTGTTAATGATGAACTGTTGCTACGGCTGCGCGATCGCTTGCCCCAAGCCACGTTCCGTACCACATTTATCGTCGGCTTCCCGGGTGAGACCGAGACCCATTTTGCCCATTTGCAGCAGTTTGTTCAAACCCACGAGTTTGACCATGTGGGCGTGTTCACCTTTTCTCGTGAAGAGGGAACGCCTGCCCATACCCTACCGGGTCAATTGCCCCAGGACGTTATGGAGGCTCGACGGAATGCTCTGATGCAACTCCAGCAGCCCATTTCTGAGCGCAAAAATCAAGCTTATGTCGGCCAAACCGTTGAGGTGCTCATTGAACAAGAAAACCCGGCAACGGGGCAATGGTTGGGACGATCGGCTCGGTTTGCCCCCGATGTAGATGGGCTGATCTACGTTCAAGGTGATGCTAGGCTCAATCAAATTCTTCCGGTGCAGATTACCCAGGCTGATCCCTATGACCTATATGGTCAGGTGGTTTGAGCTGGAGATTATTCAGGTTCAAAGGCAAAAATTATACGGATTGAGAGCCTAATTCTGAGTATCCCTTGACAATACGTATTCACAAAAGAGGTTAAGTTTTGTAAACTGTAGTTGCATAGAGATAAATACTCATCATTACCCCCAGGGGTGATGAGCCGCTCTGCCTCCCGCTTTAAGTTCACCAGCTCATGGTCAGGGGTTAACCATCCCGTTTCCTGAGCCGCGATTTTGACCCAGACCGAGTTCACTGAAAGCTCTGTCATCGTCGATACAAAAGTTCTGTGAGAGGGAAGACCAAGCGATTGACATCACGCTATCCTGTGACTGCTTCGGCCCAGAACATTTGGGTTATTGAGTCACCAAACTGCGATCGTCAATCTCCAGAGCGAACTGTTTCGCTATCTGCGTTCTTCCCTGCTCCCCAGAGACAGGGCATTCAAATTCATAAAGGTATCCTTTAAATATGACTATTTCTTTTCAAAGTCTGGGTCTTTCTGAGGCCTGTGTTGAGCAACTCACTTCAATTGGTTTTGAAACCCCCACTGATATTCAGGCGCAAGCAATCCCTCATATCTTGCTAGGGCGTGACATTGTGGGCCAATCCCAAACCGGAACGGGTAAGACAGCTGCTTATTCGCTGCCGATTCTGGAGCACATGGATTCGGATATCACAGATGTCCAAGCCCTGATTCTCACCCCAACCCGAGAGTTAGCCCAACAGGTGGCCAAGTCCATCACCACCTTTACCACCAGCCGACGGATGCGCGTATTGACCATCTGTGGGGGGCAATCCATCGAGCGCCAAATTCGTAGCTTGAATCGTGGGGTTCAGATTGTGGTGGGTACACCGGGTCGGGTTATTGACCTGCTGGAGCGCGGCGCATTGCAACTCTATGAGCTACGTTGGGCGGTTTTGGATGAAGCTGACGAAATGTTGAGTATGGGCTTTATTGACGATGTGAAGAAGATTTTGCGTCAAGCGCCCCCAGAGCATAAGACGGCATGCTTTTCTGCAACTATGCCTCGGGAAATCCGGGATTTGATTCAGAATTTTATGGATTCTCCCGCAACGGTAGCAATCAAACAGCCAGAGACAACCCCCAACCGCATCGAACAACGGGTTTACTTTTTGCCCCGCAGTTGGTCAAAAATCAATGCGCTACAACCCATCCTGGCGATGGAAAATCCGGAGCGCGGGATTATCTTTGTCCGGACGAAGCGAGCTGCTGGGGAAATTACCAGCCAGCTCCAAGGTAGCGGCTTAAATGTGGATGAATATCATGGTGACTTGAGCCAAGGGCAGCGGGAACGGCTGGTGCAGCGGTTCCGGGATGGCAAGATTCAATTGGTTGTGGCCACCGATATCGCGGCTCGGGGTCTCGATGTGCAAGACCTCAGCCATGTAATCAACTACGATTTGCCCGATAACCCCGAGACCTATATCCACCGGATTGGGCGGACGGGTCGTGCAGGTCGGACAGGTACAGCAATTTCGTTGGTGCAGCCCAGCGATCGCTACCTGTTGCGCCGTATTGAGCGCTCCTTGCGCCAAAGCCTAGAGGTGTCGAAGATTCCTTCCCGTGCTCAAGTGGAAGCCCATCGGATCACGCAAATGAAGGACAAGCTACAAGCGACCCTCAGCGGTGAGCGCATGGCGTCGTTCTTGCCCATTGTGAAGGAACTTAGCGAGGAATACGATGCCCACGCGATCGCGGCTGCGGCCTTGCAAATGGTCTATGACCAGTCCTGCCCCAGTTGGATGGAAAAGGATTGGGATGTGCCTAGTGGTGACTTCTCCAAGCCCATCAAGCGGAACAACAAGCCCCGTCGCCGCAACCACAATAACTATGACCGAGACGATCGTCGTCCTCGCACAGGCGATCGCAACAACTGGTCAAGCCGCCGCAAGCGTATTCACGCAGGGGACTAAGTCCAGTCCGTAAACTGAGCAGGTTATAGCCTAGGGGAGACTAGAGGATTCAAAGCCTCTGGTCTCTTGCTGTTTTAATCCAGCTCACATCTTGATCAGACTCATATAAATTTTTCACAATCCTTTCAACCTGCCAATGCATCAATAAATTCCCAAGATACATGTTGTAGGAGGTAACAGCTAAGCCTGGAGGAAAAGTCAAGGTGATAGGGGTTGGATAATTCACTTCAATGATTTGAAGTGGGGGGACTTTTTGTCTAAACAATTGTGTCCGGCGCAATAATGCACTAAACATTACATGGCCGAATAAGATATAGCTGGTTACGCCAACGAATTCACTGATTGCCGACAACAATCTAGAAATTAATATTTTCTCTCTTTGCCTTTGTTGTTCTAGGTAAGACTCATACTCTGCCCAGAGTTGTTCAAGCAAAGCACCAATATCCTGACTGCCATGCCAAATTTCGGGGGGAGTGTTCCTAAATCCATAGGGAGCAGCCAAGGCTACTGCTTCTTGGTGTGCTTCGATTGCCCCATCGAATGCTTTTTCTAAACGTTCTCGCTCTAATTTCCTTTCGAGCTCAAGATTTTTGCGTGCTCTAGATTGAGGTGATTGTTGCCATAGAATTTCCAGTGCTTCAAGATTGTGTTCAATCACAGCTTGCTTTGCTTCCTCAGTCGAGACTCCCAACAACTGACTGTTTTGAGAGTAAACCACTTTATAAAACCAAGTGATCCAGTCTTGCGCATTTAACCCCAAATTTCGAAGCTCGGCTGTGCCGTCAGGATGAGATTGGAACGGAGCAACCCGTAAACCATCCCACTGGAGAGCCCATAGGCAGAAATCAACTTTGTGATTAGAACCGATATCAAAGCACCAATCAGTACTCTCTGAGGATTGAGTATTCACGACAAACTCCTACAGATAAAAATTCATGTCTACTTGTATCTAAATTTCGCACACCAACAGCTCCTCCCATTTGACAGGGTGGGGGCAACAGCGTCACGGCAATACCTTACTTGGACTTAGAGTTTTACTTAGCCTCAAATTGGAGTACCATTAATGTAGTTCAAAAGAATTACTCTTTGGGTAGAAGCTGTATAATGCGGTTAACAAACTCCTGATGATCCACCACGGGTTTGGAGATATAACCATCCGCACCGCTTTGTTTGAGGAATGATTCCTTATCACCCTCCATGGCGTGAGCAGTCACCAGCAAAATCGGCAAATTCGCCGTTTGAGGATTGGCCTTGAGCATTTGGGTAATCGCAATCCCATCAACCGCCTTGCCCTGATAAACACTATGGGCAAGGGAAACATCCATTAGGATGACATCCACTGTCCCAGCCTGAGCCGCCTGCATGACCTCTTCAACATCTTCTGTTCCTTGGACATCGAGCCCACCACGCTTGGTGAGAATTTTGGAAAAGACCCGAAGATTAATGGGGTCATCTTCTACAATCAAAACGGTTGCCATAAGTTCTAATTCATTTGAACCAAATTACTACCCTTGGCAAGCAGACGCCAACCTCTGTGGCTGACAATCTCTCCAACCTTCGGTAATATCCCCTGCAAGGGAACGGGGAACCACTCCTGACTATCCATTATGCGGAACCCACAAATCTCATGGTAAAACAGTTAGACCTATTAGCGGCAGGAAAAGTAATCCCGACTGCCCTTCATGCGGAGATGGAGCGGTCTTATCTGGAATATGCCATGAGCGTTATTGTTGGTCGGGCGCTCCCAGATGTGCGAGATGGCTTAAAGCCTGTGCATCGCCGCATCCTCTACGCCATGCACGAATTGGGTCTGACGCCCGATCGCCCCTATCGTAAATGCGCCCGGGTGGTGGGGGATGTATTGGGGAAATACCACCCCCACGGGGATCAGGCTGTTTATGATGCCCTGGTGCGGATGGTGCAAGACTTTGCCTCCCGCTATCCATTGTTAGATGGTCACGGTAACTTTGGCTCGGTGGACAATGACCCACCTGCGGCGATGCGCTACACCGAAACCCGTTTGGCCGCAGTGGGCAATGCCGCTCTGCTGGGGGATATCGGTGAAGCCACTGTGGACTATGTGGATAACTTCGATAGTTCCCAGCAGGAACCTTCGGTATTACCTGCGCAACTGCCGATTTTGCTGCTCAATGGCTGTTCCGGGATTGCGGTGGGGATGGCCACCAATATTCCCCCCCATAACCTCGGGGAAGTGGTCGATGGCCTGATTGCTCTCATTGATCGCCCCGATTTGAGTGAAGAAAAATTGCTTAAAATCATCCCCGGCCCTGACTTCCCCACGGGCGGCGAGATTGTAGGCACGAAAGGAATTCAAGAAGCTTACTCAACGGGGCGGGGAAGCATTCCGCTGCGCGGAGTGGCCATGATCGAAGAAATCAGCCAAGGCAAGCGTCGCAAACCCAAATTCCGGATTCTGGTGTCGGAGCTGCCCTATCAAGTGAATAAGGCTGGTTGGATCGAAAAAGTAGCGGCACTGGTCAATCAAGGCAAACTTGAAGGGATCGCGGATATTCGTGATGAGAGCAGCCGCGAAGGGATGCGGGTGGTGATCGAACTCAAGCGGGATGCCAACCCCCCCGAGGTGCTGCGGCAACTCTATCGCCAAAGCGCACTCCAGAGTAATTTTGGCGCGATCTTACTGACGCTGGTTAACAACAAGCCCTGTCAGCTCACGCTGCGGAATTTGCTCCTAGAATTTCTCCAGTTTCGGGAAATCACCTTAACCCGACGCTACCGCCATGAATTGGAGCAAGCCCAAACGCGCTACCATCTGGTGTCTGGCTTGCTGATTGCCCTAGAACAGATTGATGTGGTGATTCAGATTCTGCGCAATGTCCCCGATGGTGCTACCGCTAAACTCAATTTGCAAGAGCGGCTCAATATTTCTGAAACGCAAGCGGATGCAATTTTGGCCATGCCCCTGCGCCGTTTGATTGGTTTAGAGCAGGAAAAACTCACCACCGAAGCGCAAGAGTTGCAGACCCGGATCGCGCATTTAGAAGGCTTACTTGGCGATCGCCACGAATTGCTCAAATCCCTTAAAAAAGACTTCCGAGCCCTCAAGCGCAAGTTTGGGGATGAGCGCCGCACGCGGATTATTGAACCTGAGGCAACCCCGAGCGGCGGGAGCGATCGCCCCACTGGTCGCCAGACCCGCACCACCCAACCCGCTCTCACCACCGAATCCCTCTTCTCTGTGCCCCAGGATGCTCTGCTGCGCATCACCCATAAGGGCACCATCCATTGGCAATCTCCCCCTAAACCCGATAAAACACCGCGCAAACTCGATAGTGTGTTGGTGCTGCGGGAAAAAATTCAAGGACGATCGCCCGTTGTGGTCGCCACCGCCAGCGGTAAAGGCTATCCCATTGACCTGAGTGCAATCCCCTCCTCCGGGAGTCGTCCCACTGCCATGATTCAACTGCTCTCTAGCACGGTGCAGCAGAAACGAGAGGAACTCTTTGGGGCATTTTTACCCCCGGCCGATCTTGATGCCCAATTTTTGGTGTTGCTCACCCAACAGGGACGGGTGAAGCGCTTAGCAGGCAGCGAGTTCCAGGAGCTAACCAACCGGGGCGCACAGCTTGTCAAGCTGAAGGACGACGACCAGCTCTTGATGGTGCAATGGACAGATACTCAGGCTGATTTACTGGTGGCGACCTCCAGCGGTCGAGTGCTTCGGTGCGCGATCGATGACACCCAGATTCCGGTGATGGGGCGCAATGCTCAGGGTTGCCAAATTACCCGGGTGCGCAAGGGTGAACAGGTGATTAGCGGCCAATTGGCTGCCTCTAAAGCGGAGTTTGTCTTGATCACAGCTCAGGGCTATGCCAAGCGGCTGGCAACCCGAACCTTGGAAACCAAAGAGCGGGGCGCAGTGGGCGCACAGGTGATTCAATTTGGCCGACCCCAGGGCCAGCAGGGGCGCGATCGCGTCATCGGTATGATGGTCATCCAAGCCGGGATGAGCAAAATTCCGCTCCTCACGAGCACTGAGCGGCTGGTGTGGTTGCCGCTGGAGAGTTTGAGCCTGTGGGGTAAGGCTGGGAAAGGCGATCGCGCTGTGGAATTGGAAGCAGGTGAGGCGATCGTTGAGGTTCTGCCCAGTACGGTGTATTAAATCATGGTATTTGGCACACTCTACCGAGAGCGGGTTGAGAGCTTATTTGGAATTCAACTCACACCAGAATATGGTGTTGCTGAAGAAAAAATCATTGCCACAGAACAACGATTGCAAGTGCAGCTACCCACTGCTCTACGAGACTATTACAAGGTGCTGGGTCAGTTTGAGCAATTGAATACTGCTCACAATTATTTGCTAACCCTAGATCAGCTTGAACTCACAGGTCAAATGCTGCGATTTATGGATGAAAATCAAGTCGTTTGCACTTGGGCTGTCAGCCAAGATGAGCTAATAATGGAAGACCCTAGCGTTTACCAAGGGAATCCAGTTGATAATCCTGAATGGTTCAGTGAGGAACTTAAACTGTCTGAGTTTTTGATACTTTCGATTTACCTACAAGCAGCTTGGGGAGGTTTGGACATTAATGGTACTCATCTGGATTCACCCGCTATTTTGGCGGCGATCGCTCCCACTTGGACACAAGTCGTTAACCACAATGGCCTGCGCATCTGGCGGCAAAAGAATATGTTGATCTCCCATTTAGCAGGAGATGATATTTGCATTTGTGCAACACAAGATGAACAAGATTTTAAATTTCTTGAGCAAACCTTGGGTTTTACAATGCAATAACATATTCACTCAGTTATGACAGATAAGTTGCTTATGCTACAGAATTTCCTTGAGTAAAGAACCTGCAAGCATCCACGTCTGCTCTGTACAGGACAAAAGTTGTAGGATGTAGGTTGGGTTGACGAAGGAAACCTAACACCAGCAAGGATTACAGCGATCGCGTTGGGTTTCGTTATCACTCAACCCAACCTACAAATTTATGAGGGTTTCAGGCAATTTCTGATTTTTTGTCCTGTACTCAGCCACGTCTGCCCGATAGATTATCCTAAGGACAAGATGTGGCGGTAGTATCCGCTCCCGCTACAATCACAGAAGCCGGATTAGCACTGTTAAATCCCGTATTATTGGTATTCAAATTTGCAAAGCCAACAAACTTCAGAGTGCCCAGAATTTCGTTCAACTGTAAATCAACCCCAGCGACTGAATTCTGGCTGGTATTGCCTGTGAAACTAGCAACACAAAACTGAGGGTTACTGACATTAGTCAGGAAGAAAAAGCTGTCCTGACCGGCTTGGGTAATCAGATTATCCACAAAGGCGGCGCTGCTAATTTGTCCATCGTTGGTTGCCAGACTAAACACCCCAAACGCGTTAGTACCTGTTGCAGCAACTTGGTTATTTCCAACAGTGAGGGTCGTCATCAGGCTACCATTCTGGCTGCTCTGGGTTACAATGCCATTTGCCTCCTGCCCAGTGGCACTGATGCTGTTGTTGCTCACCGTTGTCGTCATAATCGTCCCCGGTGCAGCCAGCACTTGCACACCATGCGCATCCTGGCCGGTGGTATTGATGGTATTGCCCGAGACAGTAGCCGCGGTGATCGTTGCATTGGCAAGGGCAGAAACATTGATGCCCAAAGCATTGGTGGCATAGGGCATACTGGGATAGGGGTTCCCCGTGGTTGTTACTTGGTTATTGGTAATGGCAAAGGTATTCGCGCTGCCACCGGTCGCTGATGCCGCGATTCCTGCTGCCCCTAAACCCGATGTTGTCACCTGATTTGACGAAATTTGAGCGGTGCCGCTCAACGTGCCATTCAAACCCGCAAAACCAATCCCATCCGCACAAAAGAGCGTGCCCGCAACATCAATACAGTCTCCGGATGTCGTGATGACATTATTGGAAAATGCCAAATTGTTGACATCGCCACCGCTCAACGCCGAGACCGTCAACCCCCGTGCCCCGCTGCCACTGGTGGTGATGGTATTATCACTCACTGTGCCCTGGGTCAAAACCCCATTCGTATTTTGCGCGATCATCGAGATGCCATGGGCTTGTTGGGCGTTCGTTGTCTCAATTCGGTTGCGTTGAATGGTGGCATTGCCCACAGTACTGTTGTCGTTAGTGCGCACTGAAATGCCGTAGGCCTGCGTCCCACCGGTATTGCTGGTATTTCCCGTAATTGTGGCGGTGGTTAAGGTTGACTGATTATCGGCGGCGATACTGATCCCGTTAGAACGTTGGCCCTGGGTCGACAGGGTATTGTTCGTAATGGTAGCGGTGCTGAAGTTGTTGCTATTGGAAGCAAAGCTGCTAATTGCAGAGGAATCATCACCAACGGTCGTGAGTTGGTTGCCGCTGAGAGTTACAGTTCCGAGGCTGGATGTATTCGTGGCAAAAGCACTGAGGGCAGGGGCAGTTGCGCCTTGGGTTGTGACCACGTTATTGGTGACAGTGGCAGTGGTGAGGCTGGAGCCAGCAGCATAACCCAGTGTTGTATCGAGCACTGAAAAGACAGCTAATCCGCTCGATCTATCTCTGCTGGTGTTAACCGTGTTACCGCTGATTGTCGCAGTGGTGAGCTGGGATTGATGGGCAGCAAAGGCCATGATTCCCCCCGTGTACACCGGGGTTGTATAGTTCGGATTTGCCAACCCAGCGGAGTAGGTATTCGTCAGTCCTGCTCCCCCCAGCGTAACCGTATTGCCTGTCACGGATGCCGTGCCAAGGCTGCCTGTACGAACCGCGAAAGTTAAAATCCCACTGGAACCATCTGCTTGGGCATCCACAACATTATTGGCAATTGTCGCTGTGCCCAGCGTGCTTGAGGCAGCAATGGGACCCGTACCGTTACACAGGGGTGTTGCTGCGAGCGGGAGGGGACGGTTGCCACTATCACAGCCGGAGGCAAAGGCTAAGAGCCCCGCTGCCTCTTGGCCCTGGGTTGTGATGCTGTTGCCCGTCAAGGTGGCTTGGGTTAATGTCCCTCCCGTCGCCGCAAAGGCCAAGGCTCCTACCGCTTCTTGGCCTTGAGTCGTAACAGTATTGTCGGTAATGGTGGCTTGGTTAAAGATGCCTTGATAGTTGGAAAAGAGGACAATTCCGCTGGCTTCTTGGCCTTGGGTGCTGACGCGGTTGCCAGTTGCTATTGCCGTGCCGATCACTGCTTGATCGCGGGCAAAGGCAGAGATGCCAGAGCCCTCAGTCCCAGTAGTGGTGACGGTATTGTTGCTAACCTGGAGCTGACTCAGTTCTGCACCTGCATTTTGGAAGAAGACGTTGACGCCGCTGGAAAGTGCCCCTTGGGCTTGAATCGTATTGCTGGTAATGGTCGCCTCAGTGACAGTTGCGGCTTGATTTTGATATAGCGTAACGCCGTGGGCGGTGTCTCCCGTGGTCGTGATTTCGTTGAGGGTGACCAGCAGCGAGCCAGTGCCATTGCGAAATCTCACGCCATTTGCAAATGAACCGCTGGTGGTAATGCGGTTCTCACGGACAATAATATTGCCCACTTGATCCCCCAACACACCATCACTCCCACTTGGAGGCGTAATCGTAAACCCGGCTAGGTGCGAACCACTGCCCATATTGACGGTTCGATCCAACAGCGGATAGACACCACTATTAGATAGGGGCAATGTCACTTGACTAAATTCATTGGTGTTGAGTTGTTGTAGCGGGCCTGTTGACCAGAAACGGACATTGTCAGGCACTTGTGTAGTAATTGTGGGGCTAGCCGTATCTTGTACATAGATAGTGGTGTTTTGGTTAGCCGTTGCAGTGCGGGTGCTGGCGGCTTGTAAGGCAGCTTCGGCGGTGGTGTAGGGGGATTCAAACTGACCGTCTCCATTACTCCCTGGATTGACATGTAAGAAATACCACGCCTCACCCGTTTCGGGGTTGGTGGCGACGACTGTGCCTGAGAACGAGGCTTCCACTTGGTTATCAATGGCGATCGTGTTGGTGCGTTCCACCGACTCCGCCAAGCGTTCCCAAAGGGGAGTTGGGGTTTGGCGACGTTTGCGTTTACCCCAACTGGTACCAATCCGAAATGAGGCTTGGGAACCAAACAGAGAATCCGTTTGGAAACTTAACCCCATATTGAGATTCGGTAGGGGATCAGCATTGAAGCGCAGCCGATAGCCCAAGGCACCGCCAGCGCTCGGTGGGTCATAGTAATAAACCCCCGCATAGCCGTTCAGCGCCCCACTGCCTAGACGTGTTAATTGTTTCCCCACTTCAAAATCAAAGCCTTTGGCCGCAGCTTCGTAGATTTGCTGTTGCTCTAAGACTAAGTTGAGCTGGTGTCCCGAAAAAAATAGGTCTCTAAGCTGTAAACCCGTATTCACAGAAGCTTGGCGTGTATTGCCAATGGGTAGATAGGCATTAAAGCGTAAGTCCACCTCACCGAGCTGTTCTAAACCGAAGCCAAGCTGTCCAAAGGTGTTGTGGTTGGTGCTACGCTGATCATAAGCAACATAGGCACCCCGTACCCAATTGCCAGACTTAGACATGCGGCGATAGCCCAGGAGCAGATTTCCACCCAGGTTGCCATTTTCGTCTACGTTCAGGCGCGAGTTTAAATACCCCAGGTCTTTACCGACCGTTTGCCACAGGGGGAAGAAACCATCAAGGTAGGCAAAACCCTCATAGCCACTACCAGAACTGTTGTAGCCGAGGCTACCTCGGGCGGGAATCGCCGTTGCTACGTTGGTTTGTAGAAGACTCGCATCCGTGATTACAGGGGGAATCGGCTCAGGCGCGGCTTGAGCGCTCAGGCCAGGCGCTAAGCAAGCGACCAGTATAGAGCAGGAACGTAACAGCACCCGTATAACGGAGTATCTTGATTGCAGGGAGAGCATCGATTTCAGCAGTTGTGAGTGACCAATCAGCACTAGTCCTTTTCACTAGTTGTGGCCAATGATCAGGAGCAATGAACTACCCTCAGGCAGTTCATAAACTGTCTCTCCGAAACTATACAGATTTTATGCATAGTGATAAATGGATATTTAGAGGAGAGCCTCTGATGATTGACCCACGAAATTGGTGATGCACCGCTGAAGGAGTTGAGGTGGGAGGATGAGAGATTCAGGCTATATGTTTTATTGGATAGATAAAGATAAAGTGTTGATTCCCGTTCAACCTGGCCCAAGTTCTGCTTAAACGGTAGCAGTGCAATTTCTGCCTATTCTTGTAATGAAGCATAATACGGGTTTCTCAGCCACCACTTTGGTGTAGACTTTACACAGTCTTTACAATCAGTTTTGTATATTTTGTATTTAAGCCTAAACTGCTGATTAGTTAAGGTTTACAGCGATCGCGCCCCTAAAATCTGTAAACCAAAGAAGAGGCGCAGTACCGTCTCTCAAATGCCTAATCTACAAGTGCTTCATCTAGTAATGTGAAATCTGCGTAAAATCTGATTTATTTTTCCGGAGAGTTTATCTGCACTTCACAAAACAACGGTCAGTTCTCGTTAACCCGTTACAGCACGCTGCGGAAGCGATCGACAAAAAAGAACACCCGAATTACTCCAACGGATTAAATTCTTCCCTTATAACCAGTCCAATAAATTTTGGAAGTCCGCTGACCCGAAATCAAATTTTGCTTGTATCCTGGTAGACAAATAGAAATATCTTTTAATAAATTTTCATAAACACCTATGGATACCCATCTGCTTTTGGGTTCGGTGGCCGGGTTTTTTACGACTCTGGCATTTCTTCCCCAAGTGATTGAAACGTGGAGTTCGCAGTCCGCCCGAGACCTCTCCTGGGGGATGATTTTTACACTCTGTGTGGGGGTGGTGCTGTGGCTGATCTATGGTCTGTTGATTGATAGTCTGCCGATTGTCCTGAGTAATGGGGTAACACTGATGCTCACAGGAACATTGTTGGGGCTGAAAGTACGCTTTCGAGAGCGCAAAAAGGTTGAAGGTTAGCCAGTACGTAACCTTTCCCTTTCTATTCAGCATGGCGCAAGCAGCGATCGCCCACCCACCAAGTCATACGGTTTGAGGCGCTGACTATGCCATACCTGCGATCGCGGTCATCAAAGAAAGCAAAATCAACATCAAAATCTTCTGAGAAATACCTAGCTGCTAAGTTGATGTTGGGATTGGCGATCGTGCTGGGAATCATTTTTGGGATGATTTGGGGTCAACACCAGCAAACCCTACACCTTGGTTTGGCTGTGGGTTTGGCCCTGGGCTTGGGGCTAGGACTGGTGATCACCCAATCATCTGGTCGCCGAGCCAAGAAGTTCCTGAATTTGCCCAGTTGGCAGTCTTTAGTGGGTTCTGTGTTATTAGCTATTGCCATTGGCGCGATCGCAAACCCCAACGTGTTTGCCTTCTATGCCCGTCGCGTTGGCTTAGAACCCTGGCATCCCAGCTATCCCCAAGTGGGGGCAGCCCCTGGTTTTCAGCTCTATAGCGATCGCCCCCTGCCTGAGCAAGATGTCCAAATCCAACGCTTTCTCCAAGAGTTCCGCGCCGCAGTGGGGGCACGTTTCCTCAATACCGGGCCGGCCAGTTGTTCCGTTGATGTCTATCTACTCCGTAACGACGCCAATTATGCAGCCATTCTTCAGACCTTCCACATTAAGACGCCTTTTGGTTTCTTCACAACCATCACCGGAACGCCCCGATTATTTGTCCGTGAGGGTAGTGGGCTAGGAACCCTAACCCATGAAATGATGCATCATTTTGTGTATTGCACATTTCCGCAGGGCTTGCCCACTTGGGTGGATGAAGGGATCGCCACGTTGATGGAAAAGTTTATTGCGATCGAACGCAATGGGCAATTAGCTTTTAGCTGGGGCTATCGGCATCATTGGCGCGATCCTAATATTCGCAAGGTGCTGGGGACGATTGATTTAGCAACTGCTCTCCAAGCGGGTCGAGACCAAGACCTCTTTAATGCGCTGTTTCTGATGCTGTATCATCAGCAGCGTTTAGCGCCGTTGCTCAATCAATTACAAATTAATGCAGATAAAACGGGCTTCCCGACCTTGATGGCGACGCTTAATTTATCGATGGGCGAGATTCAGCGGCAATGGCAGCAATGGATGCAAACCGATGCGTTTAATTTACCAATTGTGGAACAGTCTTTTGTGGCTTGGGCAAATGAAACAGCATCAGTTGACCGCTATTTTCGTGAATATTGGCAGTGGAATTCGGCGCAACAAATGTGGTTGAGTCCGAGGCACGATCCGTGGGCGGTGATTCCGGCGAAGGATACGATTTTGTTTAATCAATATTTGAAGGAATAATGATTTTGCCCGACAAAACACAACCAACGTGGTGAATCAACCCACCCAAGCTAACCGTAATGTTTTGATGGAATTCAACGATTCCGTTTCTGGCATTGCCGCCGAAGTCCAAAAACGTTAGCAAAACATTACAGATCATGACAGATTATCGGCATTTGAAGACAGCTTCAAGCAGTCTGAATCTGAGAACGGCTTAGGTATACAGCTGTGCGATCGCCAACACCACCTCTCCCGTATTGTCCTCAACATAAGAATCGAAAAATAATGCACTCACGACGCACGACTCCACTACCGTCAGCGTCAGGCTATCGTCATAGCCATTGAGGCTCGACCACGTCGCTGGAACTTGACACCGCGTTTTATGGTTAATAACTGAACCGCCATAGATCCAGAGCATCACCATGGGTTGCGCACAGCTACGTGGCGAATTGTCATTAAAGCTACCTGCCTTAATCCGGATCACATAGGTTCCTGGTTCTAAACGCTCAGAAGCAGCCGTGTTCTGGAGTTCCGCCATCCGAGACTGCGATAGTGCAAAACAATGACGGCGATTGTCCACCGTGAGGTGCTGCACCTCACAATCAGTCCGCTGTGTCACAGCGCCCGCCGCACCAGAAACTGATGTTACAGGGGATTCCCCCCTCTCGCCGCCCAGGGCTGCGACAGCCAGACCCGCCGCTAAAGCAGCCCCCTCAACGACGCTAGCCCCCTCAACATCTGGAGAAGTCGGGGGTGCGACTGGCTGCGGTGTTTCTTTATCGGTCACTGGCGCAGGTGCAAGGGGAGCCTTGGGTTCCGTCGGCTCATGGGGAGGATGCTTTGGCTTCTGGGCAGCCGCTGCTAAACCTGCACCTGCAACTAAGCCAGCTCCGGCTGCCAGCGCCCCCAAACCAACCTCATCACCCGCTGCAGGTTGGTCGGGTTCAGCGCTATCCCAAGCTGGCGCTGAACTCGAATCCGGTGTTGTGGTCACAATGGGTGTTGCGGGTACAGGAGTTTGTTCCGGTTGTGCCTCAGACGCAGGGCGTCCGGCAACCGCTAGTCCAGCTCCTGTTGCTGCCCCTAAACCTGCTCCGGATGGCATGTCTGCTGACGGCGCTAAAGGGGGTGGTGAGCTGGTGGGTGTAGGGGTCTGGGTGCGATCGCCTTTGACGGTGCGCGGCATGCGATCGCGCCACAATAGTGCGACCAACAGTCCAATCAACGGCAGTGTCAGCAAGCCCACCAGCCACCAGGGAACAGCCTTGTCCTGTTGCTGTTCGGTTGTATCGCTTTTGCCGTCAGCGCCAGCAGCGGCAGCACGGTCATCGGCGTGGGTTGTTGCCGCCGAACTATTCTCTGAGCCAGTGGCTGTCGCGTCTGATGCTGAGTTGTCCGTTGCATCACGCTCAGGAGCGTCTGGCGTGTCCAAGGTGGCAGCGTTGGTAACGTCAGGATTTTCCCCTTCAGCAAGCCCATTTTCAGAATTCTTGCCTTCAGAACCCTCACCTTCAGAACCGGCTGCTGCGTTGCTTGCCCCTTGGGGTGTGGCAGCGATCGCCGCCGCCACCGTCTCTGCTGCGGCGGTTTGGGCGGTGGCGATCGCCGCTTGACCTGTTGCAGACGTGGCGAGTCCGAGGAAAGCCAGCGTTTTTGCAGCGTCATCTCCCGCCCGATACACATAGCCTCTGGGTTGGGAGTAGGGATAGCGGGGATCATCGGGGAGGGTTTGGTGCATGGGCACAATCTTCACCGTGTCGAGATCCCTGACCTGACTGGCGATCACATAACCCAGACCATCGTCACCCAAGGCGGCAATCATCGCCGCCGTATCATCTGCCCCCAAGCGAATCGCTGTTTCGCCTGTGGCAAAGGGGGCCGTTTGAAAAATGGCATAGGCCCCCAGCGATCGCCGCATGTCACTGGTGTCAGGGCGATCCACCAAACGAATGGGGCCCGGCTCTCCGCCCACTTCTGACCAATCCGTGATTTCCCCGCGAAAGATTTGGGCAAATTGAGCAAAAGACAGATCACCCGCGAAGGAATTCTCGGGGCCGACCACGATCGCCATTTTCTCCCGGCTCACAAACACAGCTTCTAAGCCTTGGGCCTGTTCAGCTGGGGTCAGGGGGCGGGCGATCGCCGCTAGGTCAATGTCTCCATCGAGGAGTCGGGCGATCGCGCCATCGCTATCACTGCTCGACAATTGCACCTGGCCATTGGGATATTGCGCTTCAAATGCCACTTTGAGGCCTTGGTTGAGCAGTGCCATACTGCTTGAACCCTCAATCACCAAGGTCGTATCTGCAGGTAAATCCGCGGGCAGGGGAAACGCAGATTGCGCGTTGGCAACCTGGCTAGCCCGGGGAGGCCAAGAAACAGACGCGATTTCCAGCCCGCTCCCTAGGAGGAGCAGAGCACCTGAAAGGGGAAGGGCTAAAGATTTAAACATGTTCTAAATTTTCACCACGGACAGTACCACTTCACCCCGGTTGTCATCCACAAAGGTGTCAAAGAAAAAAGCACAGAGGGTCGTGGGTTCTAACACCTCTAAGGTGAGGGTATCGTCATAGCCATTCAGGGTTGACCAAGTGGAGGGCACAGCCTGATCCGTCTTGAGATTTTTAAACCAGCCGCCGTAGAGCCACAGAATGACCAACGGTTCACCCGCTTGCTCATTACCTTGGGCATAGTTAAACGCACCACTACGGATGCGCACAACATAGGTTCCCACCGCCAATTGAGTCGAGACCGACACCTCCTGCTCAAGCTTTTGCATCTCTTCGGGGCTGATGCGATAACAATTGTGTTGACTATGCACCTTGAGTTCAGTCAGTTTGCAACCTTCCATCGTTTGCCTGTGTTGGGTTGATTGGAGAACAATTGCAATATATAACTGAATTCCAGCTTGAGCAGATCCCTTAAGAATAGTCCAAGAAAAATTTGAAACCGCTTATGGAACTTAAGACAATAGTTCGGTAATGCGCGATCGCGCTGTGCCAAAGGCGATCGCTGAAACTCTCTGCTGGTGGGCGATGCCCACTCCTGTCATGGCATCTGTTTTTGATTCTGCTTTCCTATTCTACTATCTGTAGCTCTCTTTATTCGATTTGGTATTACCTGGCTCTGCCAGGTAATGCAGGTCTAGAGGCCACCTCTAATCACGCCAAGATTTGCCCTGAACTGTAGGCAGTAAAGCCGCAAACGATGAACGGAACCTACTTCTGCCCCCGCACTGTCTTCGCCAACTTCTGAATAAACTCCGGCGCTAACTTTGCAAACGCCTTCGCCCCTGGCGAATGGGGCGCATTCAACACCACCGGCTTAAAATCATCCACCGCCTTCGCTACCTCCACGTTATAGGGAATCTCCGTCGCAAAAATATTCGGCGACCCAAACTCCGTCTCCAAACGCTGCTTCACCCGCAACTCCATATTGCTGCTCTGGCCTCGACTGGTATAGATCAACCCCACCAGCTTCGCTTTGGCACGCTCCACCTCTCGAAGCTGCTTCAACCGACTCTCTAACAAACCCACCCCCACCACCGCCAAGGGGTCAGCTCGCACCGGAATGCAATAAAGATGACTCGCCAACAGCGCACTGCGAGTAATGATATTGTCCCCCGGCGGGAAATCAATCAAAATCACATCATATTGGCGCAGAATCGGCTTCAGCACCATCCGCATGAGATGGTTCTCCACCCGATTCCAGGTCTGCTCATAGGACTGCTGCCGGGAGCGGGCCTTCGTGCTGATCAACTCCGAAAGCACATAGTCATCATAGAGTTCGACATCCCCCGCCAAAATATCCAACGTTTCCAGTTCACACACCTGACGATAAACCGCATCTTGCACCGCCACAGGCGTTTCTAGCTCAGCGTTAATCGTCTGATTCACCAGCGTCTTGAGCGTGCGGCGCTCCTGCTTCAGCTTGGCAAAATCCAAAGGAGACATCACACTCAACGTGGCATTAACCTGGGTATCCAGATCCACAATCAGCACCCGCTTCTTGTAATCTCGCGCTAAGGAAGCCGCTAGATTCACTGTGATTGTGGTCTTACCTACCCCACCCTTCATATTCACTATCGAAACCACATATCCCATGCGCCTATTGGATCTGTATTGGTTGTCAATTGGGGTAGAGCGTGCCACATCCCTCAATAGAATATACGCCATCCGCTGCGATCGCGTTAGCGTTACACCTGACCACTCACACTTGATCTAAACTGCACCCCCCAGAACCCGAGCAAAATCTTCTACACTAGGGGCTGTTATCAATGAAGTGTCCAACTCCAGCGAGATTCATGCCCCTCGTTGATTGGTGGGGTCGGGCGCTCTATCGCTGCTCCCCTCAAACTTCCAAAGCAATTTGATAACGCGCCCTAGCCAGGGTGAACTGCACCAAGACGGTTTGATCAATTGTATGAGTGACGCGCAAAATTCAACTTCGCCCCAATCTCCTCAAAACATCTCTCGACGCACAGTATTAAAAGCGGCTGGACTGGGTGCGATCGCTGCCGGGACGGGCTATTCTCGCTTCGCCAAACCCCAACCCACGGTGCATCAGCCCGACACGCTCGAACTCCCCACTTTGCTCACCACGCCCAAAACCGTGTGTGTGGTGGGGGCAGGCTTGGCGGGGCTGGCCTGCGCCTATGAACTCAGCCGTCGGGGCTTTGCCGTCACGCTGTTGGAAAAGTCTCCCAACCTGGGGGGCAAGATCGCCAGTTGGGAGGTGCAGGTGGGGGAAGACACGTTCCGGATGGAGCACGGCTTTCATGGTTTTTTCCCGCAATATTACAACCTCAACAAAATTGCTGAAGAACTCAGCATTACGAATAATTTCCAGTCCCTAGAGTTTTACTCCGTGCTGTTTCGAGAGGGGGGCTATGCTCCGGAAGTCTTTCGGCCCAGCCATTCGGCTTTTCCGTGGAATATCGTGGATTTGGCGATCGCCTCCCCCAACCGTTTCCGTTGGGGCATCAACCTCACCCATCTCAAGCATTTGCAGGTCTTCCGAGCGATCACGGGCTTCCGGATTCCCCAAACCTTCCAGAATTTTGACACCATGACCGTAGCCGATTGGGTGGCGGATGATTTCCCCCAAGGTCTTTATGATCTTTACTTTTTGCCCTTTGCCAAATCCAGCCTCAACGCTCCGGATACCCTCAGTGCCGGGGAACTGTTGCAGTTTTTCCACTTCTACTTTTTTGGCAATCCGGAGGGCTTGGCGTTCAATGGCACCGTGGATGATATGGGCACAAGCCTGGTGCAGCCGATGGTGGACTCTATTGAAAGTCACGGCGGCCGAGTGATTACAGAGGCGAATGTTGCCCAGATCACAGCCCAAGACGGACAAATTCAATCCCTCACCTATCACCAGGGCAATCAGACCGCCGCCGCCCCCTTTTGGGTGGAGAAAAACCCCCGCCTCACCGATGGAGATTATTATGGGGCGGGCGATCGCGTTTATCTCGCCCAAACCGAAACAAAAGCCCTCTCCCTCACCTGCACTCATCAAGGTTGCACGGTGAAGCCCCAAGCCGATGGCTCCTTTCTCTGCCCTTGCCACGGTGCGAAGTATGATGCTCAGGGCAAAGTGATCAGCGGCCCCGCCCAACGGGATTTAGCCCGGTTTACGGTTCAAGACCAAGATCCTGCCCAGCAGCGAATTCAACTGGCTGCCACCACCCCCCAGACCCAACCCCCCACCCCCCTCCACGCCAACTATTTTGTGATTGCCGCTGATGTCCCTGGCACTCGTCATCTCTTTGACTTGGTTGAAGGGGATTTAGATCCAGGTCTCTATACTCAGATCCAGAATCTAGCAGTGGCTGACCCGTTTGCGGTGGGGCGCTTCTGGCTGGATCGAGATTTTGACTGGGAGCAGAGCAATTTCACCTCTCTCTCCGGCTATGCCCTCACGGATAGCATCACGCTCTACCACCGGATTCAAACCCAGTTTGTAGACTGGGCAAAACGTACAGGTAATAGTGTGGTGGAACTCCATGCCTATTGTTACAAGGAGGCGCAATTCCCCACCCAGGAGGATCTACTGAATACGTTTGAGGCGGAACTCTATGAGATTGTCCCCGCGTTGCAGGGGGCAACGGTGCTGCATCGGGAGCTAGTAAACCAGAAGAATTTCTCGGGGTATCCGCCCAATAGTTATGAGGAGCGTCCCAGCACGGAAACCGCTGTTTCTAACCTGATGCTGGCGGGGGATTGGGTGAAGATGCCGTTTCCTTGTGGGTTGATGGAGCGGGCAATTTCGAGCGGATTGTTGGCAGCGAACGGGATTTTGCACCAGGAGGGGCTGAAGCGGCGATCGCTCCTTTCGGTTAATCCTGAAGGTTTGTTTCGGATTTGAGCAATCGACCAAAACCTAGTACCGCGAGGCGGAGTTCAGAGTTCAAAGTTCAGAGTTTAAAGTGCTTGTACAACAGGTATTCTGTGAATTTTGAATGGATGGCTTATTGATGCCGTTCTGTACTAGTTCCACCTAACTCCTAAGATTCAGCGATTTTATTCTATCGCCAGAGTGACCAACAATAGTGGCCAGCCAAACTATAAGCTTATTCTGTCTGCATTGGTTAGTTATAAACTTCCTATAACTTGATTCCGGGATCATCCTCATAAGCGCTATCGAGCTGCACCAGCCTTTCGAGAATACATGAGAACAGATCAAAAAGATCCTTAATGACTTGAGCATCTTTTATGACACCAAGACACTGAAACTGAAGTAAATCGACGCCATTGGGATAGGACTTAGAAAAGAAACCTTCATCATCTTTAACTACCACTGAAATTCGAGGCTGTTGTTTGATCAGACTTTTTAATCTCTCATCAGAAAATAGAAGACGGATCTTTTCTTCATTATTTCCCTTAATGATAAAATCCTGATCAAATAGGTGATCGCCGATTTGAATATCTTGCATCCCCAAAAAACTACCCATTCTCGAAAAGATACCTGAGCGATAGATCTTAAAGTAAAGACCATCTTTGTTGATAAATGGAGTCCTCAATCTTGTATAGGTGGTGGTAGTTTTTCCATTACTTATGGTGTAAGTATCTAGCAATAGTTCCCACTGACCGGAACTATAGCGCAAGCCATCTTTACCCCAAAAGCCACCATCTTTGAATTCACCTCCAATATCTTTTGCAACATTTGACCAAATTTCTTTTTTGGAAGGACCAAAAACCGAACGTAGAAGTGGCATGATTAAATCCTCAGGTTTTAGAGTGCTGTTGATCAGCAATAGGGTGCTCCAGGGGAGTCGCTGTAGCAGAGACGTGGGTTCCTGCATAACAGATCCTACAGGCTGGATTAGGGAGAGTCCTGGCGGTAGGAAATTATTCCACGGTCTTGTTTCTGCTTGAACCCTGTTGATAAAGCCCTAACTCAAAACGTCCGCCACCCAATCGCGGAGATGATTGTTTACCAACTCCGACACCTCATCATGGGGACAATGACCCGCTTTGCTTGTGACGTAATGCCCTGGCGTATTTCACCTTGATTGAGCCTCAATACCCAGGCATTGACCATGATTCTAAAGATATGCTGAGGATGTAGCAGTGTTGAGACTTGGAATCGCTTTAATGCAATTGAGCATTGCCAGCTCGTGCTTTTGAGCAATGCTCACGCTTCAAAATTGATTAAGGAGATTTGCAAGCAACATGGCAAGACTGACAATTGCAACCAGCGATATTGGTGGTGCGGGTACTGATTCAACAATTACGGCAATCATTGCTGGTACCGGTGGATATTCTATGAGTTTTATAAATTGGCTAGACAATCCTGGTGATGATTTTGAAAGGGGCTCTATCGGTGTTTACGATATCAATCTTAAAGGTGTGAAAGATGTAAAAACGATACTCCTCAATAACGAAGCTTCTGGCTCTGGGCCAGACTGGCATGTCGCTTGGGTTCATGTGGAAGATTCCAGCATTGGCTTGGCAGTTGGTGCAACTGTCAATCGGTGGATTGAAGGCGGTATACAAATGCTAATTCCGCTGTATCCCATCGCTCAAACTGAGATTGTCATTCCTTCAGTGATTCTAGCGCGGACGCCTCGTCCAGCCGTATTGCGTGCTCAAGGGATAACTCACGGTTAAATCACCCCTAATTCAGAGCTTGCGCCACCCAGTCACGGAGATGGTTGTCGACCAACTCCGGCACTTCATCATGGGGACAATGGCCCGCTTCTAGAAAATATTCTGTCAGTTCCGGACAAGCCGCTCGGAATTTGGGGGCGCGATCGCTCACCTTCATCCACGGATCACCCTGACCCCACAGCAACAGCAGCGAACACTGGAGCTGACCCAAGAGCACATCATTCTTTTCCCCTTGGGGTGACTTAAATACAGAGCTAAACACTTGTAATGCCCCCGGGTCATTAGACGGACGGCGGATATCTGCGACTAATTGATCTGTCACCGCATCTTTATTAACGTAGACCTGCTCTAGAGTACGCCGAATAGTGCGGGGTTGACGGAGATACTGAAACAACAGATAACTCGCCCAAGGTTGCAAAAAAATTTGTTTTGTTAACTTGCCGATCGCCTGTTTCCAAGCGGGGGGCTGGGGTGCATCTGCGGGTTCCGTAAACGGCCCGGCACAGTTGAGTAGTACCAACCCCGCCGCTGACTCCGGGCGCTGAGCTGCTACGCAGAGGCTGGCGTAACCGCCTAAGGAATTCCCCACCAGCACCACTGGGCGACCAATCTGCGTGGTAATAAAGTCATGAAGCTGATCGCGCCAGAGATCGCCACTGTAGGTCAGATCTGGTTTCGCTGAACGCCCAAAACCCAAGAGGTCGATCGCCCAGACCTCAAAATCCGCTTGCAAGTCCACAATATTCTTGCGCCAGTGATCCGTAGATGCCCCAAAACCATGTACGAGGAGCAAGGGGGGCTTTTCTGGGGCGTTGCCTGCCTGCACATAATGGATGGCATGGGAGCGCCAAGACCAATATTGGGAGTTGAGGGGAGTGGCGTTAGACGCAGTCACAACAGCTTGAGTCACGAGGATTCCTGAGCAAGTTTTATCTTCGTAACATATCTTAACGCGATCGCCTCAGTGTTTTCCATTGCACAAAGCGCATTGGCTTAGCCAAACACCTGCATTAGTAACTCGGAATCTGTATCCTGCGATACTTTTTTTTGATAAAGAGGAGGTTAACTTCTGTGAACGATGGTTAGTCTGGTATAAATTGCCCTTGCTAATCAGCGGACATCTGGAATTTTGAAGTGTTGAGGAGTCAATCGTGAATCAGCGTTTGCGCAAATCTTGGGTGAAATATCCCCTTATCTTGGGTACATTGCTGTTCGCCCAGCCTGCTTTAGCAGAGGGTGAGCCCCAAAACAATCAAGACTTGCTTCAGCAAGTTAATCAATATAATCCGTCCTCTAAGCCCAAGTTGGGCCAAGCTGTTGGTGCCTCTCAGTTTAGCGATGTTAACCCTGGCGACTGGGCATATCAAGCACTTGATGATTTGGTGCGTCGCTACGACTGCCTCAAGGGTTATCCCAACGGCACGTTCCGCGGCAACCGTGCGCTCTCTCGTTACGAATTTGCAGCAGGCTTAAATGCTTGTATGCAGCAAATTGAGCGCTTGCTCGCTGAGACCACTGCTGACTTTGTTACCCGCGACGACCTCGAAACCCTGCGCCGCTTGATGCAAGACTTTGAGGCAGAGTTGGCGGTTCTCTCGGGTCGTGTGGATGCGCTTGATTCTCGGGTCTCTTTTCTAGAAGATAACCAGTTCTCGACCACCACCAAGCTCGTTGGTGAAGTTGGGGCAACCCTCGCCGATAGCTTTGGAGATTCAACCATCGCTGGTGTGAGCGGGGATCCCACTGAAACGGTTTTTAACTACCGGGCTCGCTTGCAATTGGTCACCACCTTTAGCGGCAAGGATCGCCTCTACACCCGCTTAACAGCAGGTAACATCGGCACCTCATTCCAGAATGAGTTAGGCACCAGTGAGGGCCGGTTTGCTTTTGACGGACGTGCTGCTAACACCGTTGGCATCGACCGGATGCATTACTACTTCCCCATCGCCAAGAAAACCCGTGGCTATTTGATGGCCAACTTGGGGGGACACCACTTCTATGCGGATACCTTTAACCCTGGCTTAGAAGCAGGCGGTGGTGCGAATGGTGCTCTTTCTCGCTTTGCCGAGCGCAATCCGATTTATCGACATGGCTTAGGACCCAGTCAAGGCTTTGCCGTGCGTTCTTGGCTCTCTGATAACCTGGAAGTTTCCTTAGGGTATCTCGCTATCAATGGCAACCAGGCAACCTCTGGTTTATTTGCCGGCAACTACTCCATGATGGGTCAGGTTGTGGTGAAGCCCAGCAGCAAATTCAAGGTTGGTTTGACCTATTTGCATAACTATGACAAAGCTGCTCGGGATGGCGTCGTTTTCGGTTTCACTGGCTCTGACTTGGGTCGTTTAACAGATACGAATGGTGCGTTGACCGCTATTGGCGTGAGTAACGCTTTGGGGGTTTCTAGCAACTCTTATGGCGTCGAAGCGCTCTTCGATCTCAGCGATGACGTCAGCATCCGGGCTTGGGGTGGCTACACCACTGCTCGCTTAATTGGTCAGGGCGATGGTCAAATTTGGAA
>JAAHHN010000008.1 GCA_010672165.1 Spirulina sp. SIO3F2
ACTGGGTCTTTACTCTGCTTATATTGCTTTTCTATTTCTTCGCTTGACAGATGCGGTTCTAACGTTACTGTTCTTCCCATTTTTCTCTAACTATATCAAGACTCCCTATACTATCCGGATTTGGTATTAGACCGCTTCAGAAACCGCAACACCCTTAAAATGTAAGCAGTGCAGCCTTCTAACCATGACCAAACTCTTGCAACAAGCGATCGCTCAAATCCAGCAACTCCCTGCCCAAGAACAAGACCTGATTGCGAACCGTCTGCTCGAAGAACTAGAAGAACTCGCTGACATCCGTGCCTATGATGCGGCTAAACAATCAGATGATGAAGCGATCCCGTTTGAGCAGGCAATTCGTGAAATTGAAAACGCATGAGCTATCCAGATCAGTATCCTGCGCCGTGCTCAGAAATCTTTGGTAAACTCCCTCCTGATATTTATGAGCGCACAACGGTTGCCAGCATCCCATCCCCAAACGGCGCGATCGTGCTGGAGTTTACCGTACCGCTGGGTCATCCTCCGCAGACTCTTCACCCAGCTCCAGCTCCGCCAACGTCACACCCGCGATCTTCAAAATCGGCTCGACCGGAAATCGACAACTCTGTAGAAACGGCACAATCTTCTGCAAGAGCACAATATAACCCTCTTGGCGACCCTCTTGGCGACCCTCTTGACGCCCCTCTTGACGACCCTCTTGGCGACCCTCTTCGAGGATAGCTTGATAAAACGTAGATTCCCGCATCGCTCGGCTCCTCATAACCTGTTGAATCACATCTGCTTCTAATTTTAGCCCTGCAAATATCGCAGTTGCTGCTTCCAAATTACTTTGCATTCCCTCATCAGTCGCCAGTTCCCCAATCCGGTGCTTAATCTGTTCAAGCAAGCCCACCGCATTCGTCTTCGCTGCCTGGGAAAGAATGGCGAGTGGTAATAAGCCGGGTGCATTCCAAAATAAGGTCTTGGGCTGCTCCCACAGCCGCACCACCTCAAAGCGATGGGTCATACCTTGAGATTGAAACTGAGTTTCGCGCACTAGGGGTAAACGACTCGAACGCAAGTAAATCACCACTTGCTTGACCTGTTTCTCAGGGAATTTCTTTTGAACCCGCAAAAAATACTCCGCCATCCTGCGGGGCATGGTGGGATCAGGCTGGGTTTGGAATTCCACGTGTAGCACCACATCGCTACCTTGCAACAGCAAAGAATCTGCACGAATGGGCTCACTGACCAATTCTGTGGGTTTGAGTTCAGTGAGGGCAACAGGTTTACCAATCAACCACGTGGCAAAGTCGCTTGGATATGTCTCAATGAGATATTTGCAAGAATTATCGTACACCTAGCCTATAGTCTATCTGTACGATTTTATTTTAGCTGACAGTGGCAGAATTGTTCTACTCTGTCCGCATTTGTGCCGCCTGCGTCGCCCATTGCGCCACCGCAACGCCCCGGTTTAAATAGCGACTCACCTCCCCATTGGGCAAGCGCCACTCCTGGTTATATTCCACTGACCCCGCATGGAGTCCCAAGACAACATATTGGCCATTGTCCAACAGCCCCAGCAGAGCACTACCCGATGCCCCCGGATTCGTATCGCATTGATGGAAAATCTGGCCCGCTTCCGCACCGAGAATGCCACAGCCTGCATGTTGACCTGCTGTTTCCCCCGCCTCGCCAAACTCTCGATAGCTTGGGGTGGGGAAATCTCCCGCATAGCCCACAATTCGGAGCTGACCAAACAATAACTCGATCACCTCTGGGTTACTAAAATCCGGGTTGAGCCAGCCGAGATAACCAAACTCATCCCCAAGAGGGCGATCGAGCTTCAAGATCGCCCAGTCTTCAGCCGGATCATCAGGATTCTCACCCCAACCGTAGGCAAAATCAATCACCTCTGCTTCCGCCTGCGCCTCACCACGAATCATGGCCGGTTTAAACACAATCTTGTCTTGCCCCCGTTGGTACTTCCGGGGTGTAACGACTTCATCGGTGCGGGGATGGGTCAGACAATGGGAATTGGTGAGGACAAGATCACGCCCGATGAGAGTTCCAGTACAGTAACCCAGACTGCGACCATTCGCTAAAGCCCAATCAATACGGCCAATGGTGGAATAGGGGTACGCAAAGCTGAGAACTGGGGCGCGATCGTCTTTGCCGATAACAACCCGATCGTCATCGCTGTAAGGGGTATCGGAGATCGGGAGCAAATCAGGGACAAAGCCATCCCGCAGCTCCACAGCCGCGTTATTTTCTGCGGCACGGAGAACGGATAAAGGGGTGGTGAGCCACAGACCCACCAAAGTAGCGATCGCAAAACGACGAAAATTCATGAGCGATTTAGCACAATAGCAAACGACAATTCTATTGTGCGTCAGACGCTTGGGAATGGGTGGGGGTTACGGTTTTTGAACAGCATCGGCGCAGTTTATGTCGGCTCATGGCCCTGCCAACGCCGCAACGGCACACAATCAATCTCTAGCTGATCCAACGCTCGCGCCACCACAAAATCCACCAGATCTTCAATAGTTTGGGGCTGATGATACCAAGCCGGGATCGCAGGCACAATGCGCACCCCCGCTTCAGCCAGCGCTGTCAGGTTCCGCAAATGAATGAGGCTAAAGGGGGTTTCTCGGGGGACAAGCACCAGCTTGCGCCCCTCCTTAAGTTGTACATCCGCAGCCCGTTCAAGTAGATCCGAACTTAAACCCTGAGCAATCTTTGCCACCGTGCTCATACTACAGGGCATCACCACCATCCCCAGTGTCCGAAACGAACCACTGGCGATGCTAGCCCCCACATTATCCGCCCGATGACAACGGAGTTCACCACCTTGGGGCACTACAGCGCGATCGCGCCAAAACTGTTCTTGTTCCTGGGGCTCAGGGGGCATTTTTATGCCTGTTTCAGCTTGCCAAACCCGATAAGCTGCCCGAGAAGCCACAAGCTCCACGCGATGGCCAGCCGTGAGTAAATATTTCACAGCTTGCACCGCATAGATCAGACCACTGGCACCACTCACTCCCAAAATAATCGGCCGAGATGTTGATTGTTCCGACATTAAACGCTCGCTATTGACTATGTGCCCCCACGACGGCGACGCCCCCGCCCAGTCCGACTGGTGGATACATCAAACTCCAAGGCTGCGCCCATGCAGTAAAGAACGCCACCAAACACATAAAACACTTCAAACAGACCACCGCTTTCGTAATCTCCCGGTAGTTTGGTGGCAAGCTTGAAAGCCAAGTCAGCCACATACTTCGCCAAGGCTGCCGCCGCAATCATGCGCCACGACTGAGAAAAGCGCCCACCCCAGAAGGCTAAAAGCAATGTCGCAGCAATGATCATTAGGGCCACATCCGAAATGGTGTAAAACGTATTGACGGGACGAGCGAAGTTGGCCAGAAAGCGATCGAGCGCCAGGATAATGCCAGGAGCATTGGCCTCCTCTTCTTCCTCAACAGCAAGGTCGGGTGCTGGCGCAGTGGGAACAGGCTGAACATTAGGATCTACAGGAGGAGCATTATTGGGGGCGGTTTGTACGGGTGGGGCTGCGGGAGGCGAATTTTGAGCCACAGTAACCTGCGCATGAGCCGCAGGCATACCCATGAGCGGCAGGGCAGGCACAAAAGCATCTTGGTCTTCCGTCCCAAACGAGGCCCAGATGGAAAGTAAGATACCCGCAGCAGCAATCCCAACCACAATCAACCATTGACGAACCTCAAGGTTCAAACGCCGAGGTAAAACAGCCAGAATCATGCCCCAACCCACTAAAATCGTAAAGCCCAGATAGAACAGATCGGCAGGCGAGATTTCCGGATCAAGGCCAAAATATAATTCCCAAATACCAAAGAGGACGTTGGCGATCGAATAGCAAGCCATACCCAAACCAATAAACAGCCACACCTCTCGCCCACTGGCAATTTGCGGGCTTTGCCAATTGCGATAGCAAAGCCAAGTGGCGAGAAAGAAAGGAGCTGTTTCTAAGATATATGTACCCAGCAAATACCAGAAGGGACTGTCTTCACCGGGTGGGGTAATGCTAAAGAGCATAAAGAAGAGCAATGTGAAGACAGACCAGGCAATACCGCCGAGCACAACGTTAGTGCCCGTCATGAGTGCGGCGATCGCTTCGAGTTGATTAGTGGCTTTAGCTGTCGATTTGGGCATATATCCCTTAGCAGTCGGAATTTACTCCCAGCGTAGCATTAACCGATCAGCACAGAAGGTTTAGAGTGATTGGTAATTATTCTTCAACATCAACCTCCAAAAATGCTTCTAGATCAGCACCTGCTGTTTCCCATTCGGCTACATTTTCCTGGGTGACTGGAGCCGCGTTGGTTTGTGGCTCAGGGTTGTCTAATAGTGTTTCTAGTTGTGCTAAAGACTGCTGAAAGGCAGCATCAGCGCCACGTCGCTGTTCGGAGAGTTGAGGATCAGTTTGATTCATCACAGTCTCAATGGAGGTCAACATTAATTGATAAAAGTCCAGGAGCGAGTGCTCATGACAGGATAGCTCAGCAGTTTGAATGAGTTTTCTCTAGGATACTCAATCAATCCTTGAATGACAGGATAAATCGGCCGAATTTATTGCGAGTACCAGAAGAATCAACTAAGATAGCGTGCAGATTTTTCTCTGTCTATACCGGAAGAGAGAATATTAAGAAGCTCCCTTAGCTAACTATTGTTTTAGGCTAGACTCGTTTTTAGGATTAGGGGTTAACCCCTCTACTCTGAGAACAGTAAAGATGAGGATAGCTTATGAAATGATTCTGTCTATGCATAAGTCTGGTGCATTGTGTGATGGAATGTCTATCTGAGCAGTGACAATTGGCTTAGGCTTTCTGCTTAGAGCATTAGTGGATAGAGTTGTGTCGATTAATTGGATGAGAAGCAAGCCATAACTCTGAATACCGAAGCTTACACAATCGCACATTCACAATGCTGATACCAAGACAGTGCTTTGTTAGATCCCTACGTATTATGTTTCCCTGTCCACAGCACAGGTATATTTCTCACCTGTTTTTGGATATAACGGCCCGAAATCCTGTCTATCTGTTGGGAAGAATCTAAGCTCGGGTAAGCACAATGGGATTAGATAAATTTGCTCTATATAGAGAAAATTCCTGAAGCTCAAGCATCAAGGAATTAATCACAAAATCAAGGTCATTAGGATGATGGCTTATATTTCTGAAGACGTCACTAGAAGTCATATCCTGAATGAATCAGAGCGTTGACTCTACGCCAGCCAAAAAGCAATAGTCTGTGGCAGTAATCAGCATCAACTTATCCTTGAATTTCCTTCCAGAAAAGCAAAAAAATATTGAGAAAAAGATCCGGAATAACTCGGCGCAGGATCGAAAACAGCAAGTAGATGTCTGTCCTTTCTTTCTCGATCTTGACCATGTTCAGAAGTTTAACGATCCTCATTGCCCAATTTTCAATTGTAGCGGCAGCATTACCTGCAACTGCCGCCACCCCAGAAATTCATCTGGCGTCATCTGAGCAAGTCCAATTGGTTGGACAATCTTCAGATTATCGCCGTCGCCAAGAAACGAGCCGTCGGGGCAGTGGTCGCCGCGAAATGCTGGGTGTCCAACATCCTGTAGTGGAGACCTTTAACTAGAACCATTCATTAATGAGAGTCGTCATCTCATCGTCCAAGCAACTCAGCCCATGATTCTGTAAATGATCGGGGCTGAGTTGTTTATTGTCGTAATTTAGGGCATGTCGTCAGTTAAAACCAGAAGCCTTACGGAACAAGGGATAGAGCGCCCGACACCAAAAAAGAGAGAGGGGCTGTAAGTCAGTCACAGCAAGAGTTTGAAGTCTAATTGACGACAGCCCCTAAAATTGAATGTGCGATCGCGCTTAATTCAACACCCAATTCACCAGCGTCCGAACGGGATAGCCCGTTGCTCCAGAATTCGTCACATCATTTTCTTTATCAGCCCAGACGGGTCCAGCAATATCCATGTGAGCCCAAGGGGTGTTTTCAATGAACTGCTTGAGGAAGAGCGCGGCGGTAATCGAGCCACCTGCACGAGAACCGGCATTTTTCATATCGGCTAGTTGGGACTTCATAACCCCGAAATAAGACTCCTCAAGCGGCATTTGCCAGAACTTCTCGCTGCTTTGGTACGCAGCAGTTTTGAATTGTTCTGCAAGGGCGTCATCGGTGCTCCAAAGGCCACCAATGTCATTCCCCAAGGAGATAATACAAGCGCCAGTTAAAGTTGCTAGATCAACGATTGCATCCACCTCCAACTTTTCTGCAAAAACTAGAGCATCAGCTAGAGTTAGCCGCCCTTCTGCATCAGTGTTATTCACCTCAATCGTTTTGCCATTTGAGGCAGTAAGAATATCGCCGGGGTGCATGGCTCGGCCGCTCACCATATTTTCAGTAGCCGCACTGATAAAATGCACTTCTACGTCCGGCTTGAGCTGAGCGATCGCTTTAGCTGCCCCGAAGGTCGCACCTGCGCCCCCCATATCCATCTTCATCATGTCAATGCTACTGCTGGGGCCAACTTTCAAGTTGAGACCACCGGAGTCAAAGGTTAAACCCTTACCGACGATCGCTAGCTTCTTACGGGGAGTACCGTTGGGTTTGTAGGTCAGGTGAATAAATTTAGGAGGCAAGTCAGAAGCCCGTGCCACCCCCAAATATGAGCCCATGCCGAGAGCTTCACAATCCGCTTGCTCTAGGATTTCGAGTTCGAGGCCATAATCACTGGCCAGTGATTGGGCAGTCTCGGCCAAGGTAATCGGCGTCACCGCATTCGCAGGGGCTGCTACAAGTTCCCGAGCTAAAATCACACCAGAGACGATTGCCTGCGCTTGTGCTAGGGCATCCGCCTGAACTCCCAAACCCAGGAGGTCGATGGCTTCAAGTTTGAGGGCGGGTTCTTTTTCCGATTTAAAGCGATCGTCCACATGCAACGCCAGATGACAAGCTTCGGACAACACTTGAGCAGTTTGGGCCATATCACTGGTGCTCGACAGCGCGATGCCTAAGGTTTTAACCCGTTGCTGTTTCGCCAGACGGGTAATCGCGGTTCCTGCCATGCGCACCGCTGTTACATCATAGTTGGCTTGCTCACCCAAACCCACCAGAATAACTTTGCGTACAGCGCTGTTGCTGCCAACGCGAGTGCTGGCTTTGCTGCCACTCTTGCCCTCAAATTCTGTTTCAGAAATAAGTTCAGCGATCGCCCCATTAAGCTGGGCATCGAGCTGGGCTAAGTCTCCCGTTAGCTCGGTTTGGTCTTTAAACAAACCAAGGGCGATCGCATCGCCCGTCCATTGCAACAGCGGGGTATCTACGGTCTGAATCTGCATAATTAAACTCGGTTCTGAATGAGTTGGGTTGACGCTTGCGACAAAAACATTAGCCTTTCATTATCGGCTAACTCGGAGCGTTCCCCTTCCCCCTTAATCAAATATCCAAATCCGTCAGATTGAGCTTAGGCGCATTGGTTTCAATAAATTCCCGGCGTGGCGCAACCTTATCGCCCATCAAAACCGTAAAGATGCGATCGGCTTCGGCCGCATCTTCAATTTCTACTTTGCGCATCATGCGCGTTTCGGGGTTCATCGTGGTGTCCCAAAGCTGGGTGGGCATCATTTCCCCCAAACCTTTGAAGCGCTGGATATTGTAGTTGGCATTACTGGGAAGCTGGGCGATCGCTGCATTGAGTTCACGATCGCTGTAGTGATATTGATGGTTGCGTCCCCGTTCGAGCTTATAGAGGGGCGGGCAAGCAATATAAATATGGCCTTGATCAATGAGATCACGCTGGTAGCGGAAGAAAAAGGTCAGAATTAGTGTCCGAATATGTGCCCCATCCACATCTGCGTCCGTCATAATCACAATGCGGTGATAGCGCAGTTGGGTGACATCAAAGTCTTCCCCTTTAATGCCCAGACCCAGAGCCGTAATTAGGGATTGGATCTCATTATTTTTGTAGATCTTGGCGTCGTCGGTTTTCTCAATATTGAGGATTTTACCCCGCAAGGGCAGGATCGCTTGGGTGCGGCGATCACGTCCCTGTTTGGCTGAACCGCCTGCGGAGTCTCCCTCTACGATGAAGATTTCTGATTCAGCTGGGTCACGGGAGCTACAGTCAGCCAGCTTTCCGGGCAGCGGGGAGGATTCGAGCACTGATTTCCGCCGCACCAATTCCCGCGCCCGTCGAGCCGCTTCAGCAGCCTTAAAGGCCTGTACCGCCTTCTCTAGAATCGAATCAGCGACAGCGGGGTTAAACTCCAGATATTCATTGAGAACTTCACCGACGACGGAGTCAACAATGCCACGCACTTCAGTGTTACCCAGCTTCGTTTTGGTTTGGCCTTCAAACTCCGGATCAGGCACTTTCACTGAGATGACCCCCGTCAGGCCTTCCCGAATATTCTCCCCCCCAAGGTTTTTGTCATTCTCTTTAATCTTGTTGCGCTTACGTCCCACCGTATTCATGGTGCGGGTCAGCACTGCTTTTAAGCCTTCTAAATGCGTCCCACCATCGACGGTGCGGATGTTGTTGGCAAAGCCCAAGAGGTTATCGCTATACGCATCAATACACCACTGCAGCGCCACTTCCACTTGCACACCGTCTTTATCTGCTTTTGCATAGATAATATCGGGGTGAAGGACATCTTTCTCCCGCACCATATAGGCCACATATTCCTTGATCCCTCCCTCATAATGGTAGGTCTCTACCCGTGGGTCTTCCAGACGCTGATCACTAAACGTGATTTTGACCCCTGCATTCAAATAGCCCAGCTCTTTTAAACGACCAGACAGGGTGTTGTAGTCAAACTCTGTGGTTTCTGTGAAGATCGTGGCATCTGGCAAGAAAGTTACCGTTGTGCCAGTGGCGTTCTGTTTAGGCTCAGGTTCGCTGACCAACTCTGATGTGGGAATTCCCTGCTCATAACGTTGAATATGGAGTTGCTGATCACGGCGAATCTTAACTTCTACCCAGGTGGAGAGAGCGTTGACCACTGAAACCCCAACACCATGGAGTCCTCCTGATACTTTGTAGCCGCCCCCGCCAAACTTGCCCCCTGCATGGAGTACCGTCATTACCGTCTCTAATGCCGATTTCCCAGTGCTAGCATGAACCCCCACCGGAATACCACGACCGTTATCAGAAACGCGCACTGCACCATCGGCAAGAATATCCACTTCAATATCCGTGCAATAGCCCGCCAATGCTTCATCGACCGAGTTATCTACCACTTCATAGACGAGATGATGGAGACCACGGGGGCCTGTGGAGCCGATATACATCCCTGGCCGTTTCCGTACGGGTTCTAAGCCCTCCAAAACCTGAATCTGGTCGGCCCCGTAATCGCTTTTGCTGGTGGTCATGAGAGAATCCTCTAAAATCGCCCTGGTGTTTCGTTAGAGCGTTCAAACGACTAAAATCTAGTAAATTCTAGCACAAAAGGGTTAAAGACGGTTTTAGGGCGATTTCGGAGAAAAATAAGCTTTGGGGTTGATCCCCCTAGATCGCCAAACTACAGTACTGGACTCAACGCGTATCGCAAGGCAAAGTTCAAAGTTCAGGGTTCAAAGTTCAAAGTGCTTGTATAGCAAGCATCCTGTGGAATTCAGATCGGTGTCTTGTTTGTGCCGTCCTACGCTAGAACAAATCATCCTCATCGACAATCCGAATCCCCAGCAAGTCCTGCATCGCCACCAGCATTTCCTCCTGAGTCAGCTCCACCGAACCGCGACTTGGCCCTTTGAGAAAATCTTTGATTGTAATTTTGCGATCGCGGAAGTCCCTGACAAAATCCCGCATCATTTCCATATATTCAATTTCTTCCTGGGCTTCTTCGGCCATCTGCACAAAGATATCTACTCCCGCCTTCTTCGCACGGCGATAGGTTTTGAGCATATCGCCTTCTTGGGTATTGTTCCGGAGGTTACGCAGTTCGGTTTTAATCCCTTCGTATTGTTCCCGCAGCGTGTTGTTTTCCTGTTCTAGTTGTTGGCAAGCCCGTTCGAGATCATCGACTGCTTCCAGGTCGGTCTGTTCCAGTTCTCCAGATTGCTGTTGTTTTTCCAGCTCTAGCAATCGAGCAAAGTCTCCATCTTTATAGGCCCGGTTGATTTCTTTCATAATTTCGGTGTGGATAGCCTGGGTGTCTTCATCACCAGCGCGATCGGGATGATAGATCGAGGCGAGGCGCAAAAAGGTTTGGCGCATATCCCGTTGGTGGGCAGGGCGATCGGGGGTGGGTTCCGGTTCAGTTGCAGACTGGGCATCTGCGAAGGGATTACCGCCAGGAAAGTCGTCAAAGGGCGGCATATCATCAAAGCCATCATCCCAATCATCGTCTTCGTCATCCGTATCAAGAGTGTTGAACCACTCTTGATTAGTACTGATCACCCCCATCATCTGGAGTTGGGTATAGATTCGCTCCACATCTTGACGGGATTTCTTACCAAATTTGCGTTTAAAAATCTCTGCAAAAATCTGATGAATGTCGCTATCAATGTCTTGGAGGCGTTGCATGGGAGTGGCTGCCTGTTTAAACATTTCTGAAGCGAGCGATCGAATGCCTTCGATGAAATTATCCAGCTCAGTACGCTTGCGTTTAATTTGCTTAAGCAACCATTGGCGATCCTCTTGGAGATTGAAGAACTTTTGATGGATTGGCGTTTTAGCGAGAGTTGTAGACCCTGACTCGGTAGTTCCGTCCGGTTTTGAAGATGAATCAACAGTGTCTTTTTTTTTCTTCCCAGAATAGACCCATTGATATTTTTGTTTATTTTTTTTCTTTTTTTGCTGGGCCATGCTCCTGAATCCTGATCAACCTTATGAAGATTGTATCAAGAGCATAGCCGATTCATAGATTAATGCTCAGCACAGGACAAAAGTTATAGGTATAGGTTAGGTTTCCTTCGTTAAACCAACACCAGCGAGGATTACAGAGAGTGTGTTGACTTACTCTGTGAGAAGCAAGCTACGCTATAGCTCTACCCAGCCTACGAAATTATTAGGGTTTCAGAAATTTTCTGATTTTTTTATCTACTGAAAAATTTCTCAAAATCACCCTGGATGCCAGGGCTGTTTCATTCTAAATTTCGGATTTTTATGCATTAACGAAGATACTGGGTTTCAGCCTTCTGAAATTTAGTCTTTGCCGCTGTATCGCTAGATTTATGGAGTCTAAAATAGCATGTTTTCGTTGATGCACAGAATGTCAACTATTAGAATGAAATGCCCCTGCCCTGGATGCTATATGGCTTACAAATCAAGAGTTCTATCTCTCTGGATTTCAAATTTTAGACTTGATTTTAAAACCATATGCAAGGTTTTTGCTCTCAATGCCTCAAAAACCTTGCCCTTGCTGTGCTCAAAAAGTCTTTATTCCGTAAGCATTACAGCTTTTTTCGGCAAGCCCTACTTAGATTCCAAGCATCAACATATTCAGGCTTGGTTTTAATCACTTCTTCATAGAAAGCGATCGGTTCTCCAATTTTTCCTAAATCACTCAAAAAAACATCACGGTTAGACCAATAATCAGCATATTCAGGATTTATTTTGATTCACTAGATTTAACCACATGCGCCACCGCTGCCGCTGTACAAACCCCTGGCTCTCCCGCCACAATGAACCTTGCCCTCTGACTGATCCACCTGGCTCAGGAGTTTACAGCTATGTTGTCATCCCCTGAACTTATGCTGATGAGAACTACTATATCGCAATCGCCGCACCACGAGATATAAACTGTTCTGGAAATTACTCAAAGCTAATTCACTTCAATCAACTGTGAGCACAGTCCTGCGTATGGGTAACATAACCAAAAAAGTCGTCCCCAATCCTGGAGTTGAGTCACACTGAATTGTGCCACCATGACGCTCAACTACAATGGCATAGCTAACGGATAGACCCAAACCCGTCCCCTCACCAACCGCCTTTGTTGTGAAGAACGGATCAAAAATCTTTTTGCGGGTTGCCTCAGACATTCCCAAACCATTATCCGCGATCGCAATCACAATACCTTCTGCCTCTGTTTGCTGAGTGCTAATTGTGATTTCAGGCTTAAACATCGCACTTTGTTCGCTCATCTCGATGAGTGCATCAATTGCATTACTAATCAAGTTAAGAAAAACTTGATTGAGCTGCCCTGGAAAACATTCAATATTGGGGATAGAGTCATAATCTTTGCAGATTCTAATTTCAGGATGCTGTGATGTTGCCTTCAAGCGATGTTGCAAAATCATGATGGTATTATCCAGGCCTTCATGAATATCAGCAATCTTGAAATCCGATTCATCCAATCTCGAAAAATTACGCATACTGAGAACAATGTCTTGAATTCGAGTTGTTCCCAGCTTGATTGACTTGAGAATATTCAACAAGTCAGCTTGAAGATAAGCGATATCAATCTCAGCTTTATAATCTGTGATTTTCGAGGTTTCCACTGGATATTCTTGGGCATAAAGTGAACATAAACCGAGAAGATATTGAGCATAGGTTCGGAGATGTTCCAGATTACCATGAATAAAATTGACTGGGTTATTGACCTCGTGAGCAATTCCTGCAACCATCTGACCCAAGCCGGCCATTTTTTCGGTTTGAATCAGTTGAGCTTGGGTTTGTTTGAGCTTAGAAAGGGTAGTTTCTAAGACTTTATTCTTGGACTCAACTTCTTGCGTCCGTATGCTCACTTTTTCCTCAAGCGTACGGCTATAGTTTGCTAATTGGGTATAAGCTTTTTGCAATTCTTGAGTCATTTCATTGAAGGTTTTGGCTAACAAGCCAATCTCATTATTCGCTAAAATAGGTGCGGTTTCTAGGTTGCTTATGTTTCCTGTTTTGACCTTGGCTTCGACCAAATGTGCGGTGTTGGCGATCGCCAAAATGGGTCTGAGAATTTGTTGGCCTAATAACACAATGCCAATCATTAACAGTGCAGCTAAACCCAAACCTGCAAAAACAATGCGTCTTGCTAGCTGGCGGGCAAGCGCAAACGCTTCCCGTTGCTCGACTTCAACCAAAAATGCTACATTTTGCTGCGCGAGCCAACGGTATGCACCAATTACGGGAACGCCCCGATAATTGAGATATAGTCCCGTTCCATTATTGCCCGCAATGGCAGCGCTAATTCCTGGACTTTCCACCCCTTCAGGAAAGTCTTCAGAACTGAACTCCTCGGCCGAAACGAATACATGCCGGGAGTGGTAGCTACTTCCCAAATCTGCCACCAAGTAGCTTTCTCCTGCACCCTCTAAACCTTGATTGTTACGGATAATGCCATCCAGCTCGTCCAGATTCAGATGCGCGGCTAATATCCCCAGGCTTTGTCCAGCTTCGTTCAGAATGGGGGTGGTAAACGTAACCGTTGGCTTGTTGGTGTCCGGGGATGGATAAAAGTTGGCTGTGATATTCTGCGACGCTGTTGAGATTACTTCACTGTGCTCAATTGTGGTTTCGTAGCGCCCGACCCTCTGGCTATCCGTTGACATCAGGATGCGGCCACTACGAGAGAGCACAAACATCTCTTTGAAGCCGATACCATTACGAATCAAACCCTTTAGAGAGGCTTGCAAATTGTCCGATGCAGCTTGATGGGCGGGCTCATCCCTTGGGGTACTCAGTACTGTTATGGTTTGCCGATTAATTTCTGGCAGTGTTGAGAGTGCGAGCAACGAATCACGGCGATCGGTTAGCCAACGGTTGAGTTCATTTTCTTTGAGCGCAGCGACAGCGGTAAGCCGCTGAAACACTGAAGCTTTAAGGGATTGACGCGCTTGCTGAAAGGCGATCGCCGCCACTAAGGCAACAATGGTGATCGAAAGCAGGGAAAACGAGCCGACCAATTGAATGAGTAGGCGGGTTTTCCATAGTTTGAACATGATGCCGATATCAAGGGGTCTACTCGAAGGTAGATCACGATTGATCACCTCAGTCATTTCAGTGAGTCCTACGCACTTCTATGCTTAAGGCACAACCCAGAGCCATTGGACGAGCAGATTGGGTCTATTGTCTAATGCTACTTCCAACTTCGTTATAACGCCGAGTTTCTCATCCGACCGAGTGTGAAGTCCTTGGGTGCTCTCTCTACAATTTCCCCGATTCTTCAGCTTCCCATGCCTGGAAGATTTTCTCAATTTGAGCGATCGCCTCATCTGCTGCCACTTCCGGTGAGACCCCATCAACAACAATCCGCTCAATGGCCTTGGGCCAAACTGTTTCCGATTGAACCTGTGTATAGGTCGCATTTCGTGTTTGGGGCATAGAGCGCGTCTTGCCCTGGTGTTGTTGTGCGCCTGCAAAAATATGGGGGTCTGCTGGATCATTCCAAAAGTCTTGGGCGCGGATCTCGGGTATCACCGGGAAGTAGCGTCCAAACGATTGTTCTAAATAGTTACTCAAATGTTGAGGTTGAACGAGATAGGTCAGAAACTCCTTGGCAAGCTCCGGGTTAGAAGCGGCCGTAAACACGACCACCTGCTTCACATCCACAAGATGTGTCATGGGTTCACCATCCGGTTCCTGAGGAAAGGGAATGGTCACAAGTTGGTCGTAATAAATCTCGGGGTCTTCACGCTGGGAAGCGGGAATCGAGAGGGTGGGATTGATCGCGAGCAGAGTTTGGCGATTCAGAATAGCAGTATTATTATCTCCCGCAGTCCAGTCTGAGGCGGCAGGCGGTACAAAACCTTGGTGATAAAACTCAGTGTACCAACGCAGGGCTGCCACAATGTTTTGACGCAGTTGCGGCACATCCAACCGTAGGTTGCCATTTTCATCCATCAATTCCACATCATGGGCTTCCAGAATTTGTTCAAAAATTAAATAGGTATCAATGGATTCCACAGACATCGGTAAACCCAGGGCATAGAGGTCAGTTTGACCTTGAGCACGGAGCTGGGCTTGGGCTTGTTGCCAAAAGTCCCAAAACGCATCCCACTCTGAGGGGATATCTGCTGCGGTGAAACCGGCTTCAGAGAGGAGATCGCGCCAATAGTGAAGGTGAATCGTTTGTTGTTGAATCGGAACAGCGTAAACTGAGCGCGTCTGTTCCACTTGGTTGTAAAGCGTGACAGCTTGTAGGGCAGCGGGACTAAAAATTTCTTGTTGGGGCTTGACCACATCTGACAGGTCAAGCAGTAGACCATCCCAAGCCCAGCGCGGGATGTGCCCCGCATCAGCTTGGTTACTGAAGAACACATCGGGCACGTCTCCAGACTGGCGTGCCAGTTCTATTTTTTTGAGGATATCGTCCTGACCCACAATGATTAGCTCAGCAGTAGTATCCGTCTTTGCGGCCCAATCTTCAACCAATTGTTGGATCGCTTCATCTTCTTGGGGATAGTGGCTTTGATTCCACCAAATCGTTAATTTGTCTTCTGGACTGGAGCGAGGGGTTTCAATGTTGAGTTCTGAGGTATTTGAGGTGCAGCCTGCCCATAAGACAGCCAGCGTCAACAGGATGAATATTGGAGAGCGTCGTTTGATGTTCATATGTGAAGTCAGCTATTGAGGCGTTGCTGAACGTGCAAGGGAATCACGTTCATCTTCTTGTTCTCAGCATATCCACAATTCTCTTTTCAGCAACGCTAGGATTTGCCATCTAACTGACGACACGCTCCAGAATCGAGCAAAATCAATTGGTCTATACAGCGGCAACTGACCCTGTGAGAAGTGTCCCGATGGGTATTCCGCTCAAGCTAACAGTTGAACGATTATGCTGCACCTGACTATAGCCCACTCACCTCAACAAACCCAGACCTAGCCCACTCCAGATTACAATCTCCTGTAGGTGCATTGCGTTTGACGCAATACTCTCTGTTAACCACACCCCAGGCTGCTGTTTGCGAGCGTTCAACCGGATTTAACCCATGTCAACAACTCAAACCACTGATACCAAAGCCTTTAAACGCGCCCTTAACCATTCTGACAACTACCACCGCAAAGGCTTTGGCCACGAAGCAGAAGTGGCAGGCGCGATGCAAACCGAATATCAAAGCAGCCTCATTCAACTGATTCGGGAGCAGGGGTATCAACTCACTCGGGGGGAGGTGACTCTGCATCTGGCGGAATCCTTTGGATTTTGCTGGGGTGTAGAACGTGCCGTGGCCATGGCCTACGAAACCCGTCAGCATTTCCCCACCGAAACCATTTGGATTACCAACGAGATTATTCACAACCCCGGTGTTAACGATCGCCTGCGCGAAATGGGCGTCAAATTTATTGAGGTGATTGAGGGGGCGAAAGACTTTTCTGTCGTCGGCCAAGGCGATGTAGTGATTTTGCCCGCTTTTGGAGCTAGTGTCTCAGAGATGCAGCTCCTCAACGATCGCGGCTGCACCATTGTCGATACCACCTGTCCGTGGGTCTCCAAAGTCTGGAACTCAGTGGAGAAGCACAAGAAACACGATTACACCTCGATTATTCACGGCAAATATAAACACGAAGAAACTGTTGCTACCAGCTCCTTTGCAGGTAAGTATTTGGTGGTATTGAACCTGGAGCAAGCTCAATACGTCGCCGACTACATCCTCCATGGGGGCGATCGCAGCGAATTCCTCGCCAAATTTGCCCATGCCCATTCCGCAGACTTTAATCCCGATATCGATCTTGTTCGGGTCGGCGTAGCCAACCAAACCACCATGCTCAAGAGCGAAACTGAGGCCTTGGGCAAGCTCTTCGAGCACACCATGCTCCAAAAATATGGGCCGATCGAACTAAACCAACATTTTATGAGCTTCAACACGATCTGTGATGCCACCCAAGAGCGGCAAGATGCCATGTTTGGTTTGGTGGACAAAACGCTGGATTTGATGATCGTGATCGGCGGCTTTAACTCTTCCAACACCACCCACCTGCAAGAAATTGCGATCGAGCGGGGTATCCCCTCTTATCACATCGATAGCAGCGATCGCATTCTTTCGGCTGATTGCATCGAACATAAACCTCTGGGCGCAGCGATCACTCAAACTGAGCATTGGTTGCCAGCAGGCAAGCTAAATGTGGGCATCACGTCAGGCGCTTCAACACCAGACAAGGCAGTAGAAGCAGTGATGGAGAAGATTTTGGCGTTCAAGACCCAATAACGCCTTGAGCATGTCCCATCATTTATTGCTGGATTCTCCCACTTGCTGGGGATTGGCCCAATCCACATTGCGCGTAAAGAACATCACAATGCCCAAGAATACAAATAATCCAAGGGAACCAATGAGGAGGGAAAAATCTTGGTGGGCGAGCACTACATAGAGATAGCCATAGAGCGCGACCTGTGTCACACCAATAACCCCACCCCGACGGTTGGCCTTGAGCACCGCGATCGAATAGCTGGTAATCATCACTGCCACTGCCACACTCGCTGTCAGATACGCTGACTGAAAGCCGATGTGTTCTGAGAGCGCCAACTGCAAGAGATAAAACAGACTCATTGCCGTCCCCACTAACAGGTATTGCAGCGGGTGGACACGCAACGGCACAATCACCTCAAAGAGCCAGAAGACCGCAAAGGTGAGCACCAGGAAGATAAAGTTGTATTTGATGCTGCGTTCAACCATTCGGTAATTGTCCACTGGCGCGATCAAGTCCACCCCAAACAGCGACTGTTGCACCAAATCCGAGGCGATGGGGTTCTCGTTATTCCAGTATTGGGCATAGCTACGACCTAGAGAGGGAATGCTCCAGTTTGCCGTAAAGCCATCGATGTTGACCGTGCGATCGCTCGGCAGCCAAGGACCCTGAAAGCTGGGATCTGGCCAATCGGAAGTGAGCTTGACCTGGGTCACGCGCCCAAACGGCGCAAAGTAAACGCTCTGACTGCCTTTGATCTGCAAGGGGAGTTCAAACTTGAAGGTTTCACCTTCCATGCGATCGCGTAGAGGTACGTGGATGCCAGGAATATTGATGCTGTCGGAATTAACACTATTAGGGTCGTTTGGAGTAGGCACCCATTCACGCTGGTTATAGGGTTGAGCCGTCGTTGTCTGAATTTTGGGGGCGTTATCCGCCATTGTGCCCTGACCCGGCTCTAGGGGAATTTCTTGCTTATTCCAGAGCACAATGCCTTGGTTTTGAATAGCGCGAGTATCGGCAATCTGGATGCTCAGTTCCGCTTCATCCCAGAGCACATCCTCAGGTTTAACATCCCAGTTCGTAAAGGGACGTCCAAATTGACCTTTAATGGTCAAGTCGGCTTGGTAAACCGGAACTTCAAATAGTCCCCGATAGCGGACTTCTGTGGTTAAGTTGCCCGCGATCGTCAGGTCGTCGGCAAGGAACGTAGCCTGTTTGCGGATGGTTTGCACGTCATCCCCCGATCCAGTACGGACAATGTAAGGGATGTTGAGCTGGGGGCCGATAAAGGTCTGGGGATCACCCCACTTTTCAGTGATGTCGCTGGTTGCAGCTTGGTAGTTCTGCTGGCGTTCATAGACCAGATTTTGCAAAAAGACGATGGGAATTTGCAGCACCAAGATCAACAAGGTAACAATCAGAATGCGGGTAAATTGCGAGTTCAAGATACGGCTAATAAGCGTACCGAGGGCATTGACGGTGTTGTTGCTGTTGGTCATTACTGAAAAAAGGGGGAATCGACTTGAGGAAGACTGAGCACAGATAGCTGGTGTGAGCCCCCAGGCTACGCCGATCCTTAAATATTAAGGGGGAAGGGGAGATCATAAGAATTGGAGAAATGCTTCAGTCCAACTTCATTACTCGTCCTATCGGCCATTCTGAATAATTTTGGGCATACCACTCACCTCAGTATCAAAAATGGTAATGCTGACGCTTGCTACAATAGAGAACTAAAATTCTGTCTGTTGCCCCCAATAGCCCATGACCGCTCCGCGCAAATACCACATCACCACCTTCGGCTGCCAGATGAACAAAGCCGACTCCGAGCGCATGGCAGGCATACTCGATCGCCTCGGCATGAACTGGGCAGAAGACCCCAATCAGGCGGATGTGATCCTCTACAACACCTGCACGATCCGCGACAACGCCGAGCAAAAAGTCTATTCTTACCTGGGGCGACAGGCCAAGCGCAAACATCAGCAGCCCGATCTAACTCTGATCGTAGCGGGGTGCGTTGCTCAACAAGAAGGTGAACAACTCCTGCGTCGAGTGCCGGAACTCGATTTAGTAATGGGACCCCAACATGCCAACCGCTTGGATGACCTGCTGGAGCAAGTGTTTGCGGGCAATCAGGTGGTGGCTACTGAACCCATTGAAATTATCGAAGATATCACCAAGCCCCGCCGGGAGAGCACAATCACGGCGTGGGTCAACGTAATCTATGGCTGCAATGAACGCTGCACCTATTGTGTGGTGCCGGGAGTGCGAGGGGTGGAACAGTCCCGAACCCCCGAAGCGATTCGCCAGGAGATGGTCGAACTGGGTCGCCAGGGCTACAAAGAAGTGACGCTGCTGGGGCAAAACATCGATGCGTATGGGCGGGATCTGCCAGGGAGTACAGCCGAAGGACGCCATCAGCATACCCTCACGGATCTACTCTACTTTGTCCATGATGTCCCGGGTATTGAGCGGATTCGCTTTGCGACGAGCCACCCGCGTTATTTCACAGAACGGCTGATTCGGGCTTGTCAAGAATTACCGAAAGTCTGTGAGCATTTCCACATTCCGTTCCAGTCGGGGGATAACGCCGTGCTCAAGGCTATGGCACGGGGCTACACCCAAGAAAAATACCGCCGTATTATCGACAAAATTCGCCACTATATGCCCGATGCGGCGATTAGTGCGGATGCGATCGCAGGTTTTCCTGGGGAAACGGAGGAACAATTCCAAAACACACTTCAACTGGTGGCGGATATTGGCTTTGATCAGCTCAATACGGCAGCCTATTCTCCTCGGCCCGGCACCCCTGCTGCCCTCTGGGAGAATCAACTTTCGGAGGACGTGAAGCGCGATCGCCTCCAACGGCTGAATCGGCTTGTGGAAGTCAAGGCTGCTGAACGATCTCAACGTTACCAAGATCGCATCGAGCAAGTCCTGGTGGAAGGTCAAAACCCCAAAGACCCCAGCCAAGTGATGGGGCGCACCCGTGGCAATCGTTTGGTCTTTTTCCCCGGTGCGATCGCACAACTTCAAGGCCAAATTATTGATGTGGAAATCACCCAAGTGCGGGCTTTTAGCCTGACTGGGATACCCATTGGGACATCGCTCACAGGAGCAGTCGCTGTTTTATAGGGAATTGCTTGATTCTAGAGTGTGGCATTAGAGGCTGTTGCCAGTCAGATCACAAATTATTACGATGCGTCGTTTGCTACCTTTCTGTCGTTCTTTGAGTCAGGCGTACTCTCAAGCTTAGGCTACTGCTTATACTTATATACATAAGTTATCGGTCTATACATTTTGGCTATCTCGCCCCCTACATCCCCCAATTCTGGAGGACTTTAAACTCTGCTCTCCTCCCAAAATTGGAGGGATAAAGGGGGGTAAAAGCAGCATTTTGAGTATGGTTCCGAGATGCGTATAAGCGTTAGCAAGCTTGGGAGAGGGAGTTTGAGTCTAGCCCTCCTTCTCCCAATGGGGATGTAGCAATAGCTTCCCGAAGAGTGGGCAACGATGTAGAAATATCAAAGTGGGTTGCTCTCGTTTTATCCTCTATCAACGAAAATTTACACCTTGTCTGTAAATTCCAGCCAAGTGAGTAACCTTGTTATGATGAAATGAGTCAGATAGTGTGGGATTAGCCTGAAAGTACCAGCTAGAGTAATGGTGAGCGAGCGATTAAACAACGTTGTTTAGCCCAAACACGTTAATATGCGGTCGATTCACTGCCATGTTTAGAGTCGGGAACTGTAAAGCAACCCAGAAAGGTCATGAAAATCGAACAACCCGTCATTGTTGAACAGACATTACTCGAAACAGTCCTGCGAGACATTGCTCAAGGTATTTCAACCGTTACAGACGATGCCTTTTTCGTTTCACTCGTCCAGCATCTTGCTGAGGCCCTCAACGTTAGATATGCCTTCATTGGCCAGCTCACTGAAGATGTTGAGACCCACTCCTCATCTCCCCAATCAATTCAAATTGTGGCGATGTGGGCGGATGGTCAGCTTGCAGATACCTTTGCTTATAAGCCCATTCCCCCGTGTCTCAAGGTTTTGAGTAGTGCACCCATTGCCGCTTTTCCTTGTTCTGTGCGCCAGCAATTCCCGAACCATCCTTGGATCCACGCTTGGCAGCTCGAAAGTTATATTGGAATTCCGTTGCTCGATTCGTCAGGGCGATTGCTGGGATTGATGTCCGTAATGGATACGTGCCCGATTGACAATCCGCAATTGGCAAGTTCTATTCTACAAATTTTTGCCACTCGTGCCGCAGCAGAATTGGCTCGCAAACGGACTGAAGATGCTTTACGTGAATCTGAAACGCGCTACCGGATGGTTTCTCAGCTCATTTCAGCATATGCCTATGGATTTTGCTTAAACGGTACGGATGAGTTACGCCTCGACTGGCTGACTGAATCAGTTTTAGACGTAACAGGCTTCACCGAAGCTGAGATTCGGACTTTGGGTTGGCAACGTTTGATCCATCCAGATGACTTAATTGCACTCCAACAGGATTTGCGACAAGTTGCGGCAGGCCGATCGATGACCAGTGAATATCGCATTATTACCAAGGGGGGGCATGTGCGTTGGCTGCACAGTCATTCCCAGTCGCTTCCACGTGTTGAAGCTCAATCCACAGCTCTTCACATTGTGGGTTCAGCCCACGACATCACTGAATCCAAACAAACCCAAATTCAATTGCAAACCCTCAACCTTGATCTTGAGCGCCAGGTACAAGAGCGCACCCTGCAACTCCAGACGAAAATGCAGCGTCTCCAACAGCTTAACCAACTCAAAGATGATTTTTTAAGCACAGTCTCCCACGAGTTGCGCACGCCATTAACCAATATGAAAATGGCGATTCATATGTTACAACTGCGTAGCCCGCAACAGGAGAATACTTACCTCAAAATTCTACAAGGAGAATGTCAACGCGAGATGGAGTTGATCAATGACCTACTCAGTTTGCAACGCTTAGAAGCCGAAAAAGATATTGTCCAATCGAATAAATTAACGCTAGAGGCTTGGTTGCCACAACTCATTGAACCGTTTCAGGTGCGTGCCCAACAGCAACAACAACGACTTAGCCTAACGCTAGACCCTGACCTACCAGAAATGTGTGTCGATGATAATCATCTTAAGCGGATTCTAGCGGAACTTCTTAATAATGCTTGCAAGTATACCCAGGCTGGGGGGGAAATTGCGATGACGGTTTCATTGCAGACCACTAGAGATTCAACATCGAAGTTTGTGTTTATGGTCAGCAATGAAGCAGAGATTCCATCTGAAGAGCGATCGCGGATTTTTGAGAAGTTTTATCGTATTCCCAGTTCGGATCGTTGGAAAGAAGGGGGAACCGGCCTCGGCCTTGCCTTAGTGAAAAAGCTCACAGAACGGCTTAGTGGTGAAATTACTGTTGATTGTCACGGCGGGTGGACGTATTTCGCCTTGTATGTACCCCAGGCTAACAACAGCCCTACTCTTTAGCCTTCAACATCTTCTTGAGCTTGCCCAAAAAGTAGAACAAAAGCTTTAGTTATTTCTGACCCCATCAAACTCAATAAACTCCCAATCAAACCCAACGTCAGTATGGTTAATTCCGGACTGTTGAACCAAACGAGCTGAGGGGCAAATAAACTCATGCTCAAACCCCCTAAAGCTCCAATAATCCCTGTGGCCAGTGCCCAACGAATGCTCACGATCGCAAATTGAAACGTCTGCGCCACTTCGAGCAAGTAGGCGATGAAGGGAACCCATATAGCCGCAAAATAAGCGGCATAAAAACACACAATTAAGCTTACAATTTCTCCCCCATTGAGGGCGATACCTAATGCGAGTAGGGTATTGATGATGGTGAAACCGACCTGATTCCCAGTCGTATCAGGGCACTGGGTCAAATCTAAGCTGGCTTTCGTTTGAATCCGCAGCACATTACTGCCAAGACCCAGAGCTGGTAATGCTAAAGACAACACAAACACCGCCCCCAAAGGCTGCTCGATCCCCCCACCCAGCCAGCCTAAAAGATAGGGAATGACTGCTCTACCGGGTAATTCAGGGGGTAATAGTGTCGTTTTTTGGGCAGCAAGGACGATCGCGGTGGGTAAAAATGCAACCCCAATTAAAATCCCCCCTGAAAGCACACAGCCCCAGACAGCGACAGCCAAAGACTGCGATCGCACGACAAACTGCTGACTTTTCATATCAATAAGCACCAGCAAAATGGTTGAGCCTGCCACCCCCAGACTTTGGCTAACTGAGGTGTGGGGCAGCGCGATGAAAAAGTCATGGATGGCAATCCCATAGGCTTGACCATGATCCAGTCGCCAGAGCATCACCCCAAGCACCAGCACATTCACCAGCAGCAGGGAACGGAACAACCAACTGGCTCGTTCTACAGGCAACAGGGCAATCCCACAGAGCAAGATGGCAATTGCCACCATCGTTAGTAGCGGTGGGCCGCCCACCAGATTCACAATCGCCGCGATCGCAAGAATTTGCACTGCACCAATGCCAATCAAAGAAGCCCAGGACATTAACCCAATTCCCACCTTGACTGATGGGCCATAGCGATCGCCCAGAATCGTCCAGAGGGGCTCAATGCGCTGCCAATAAAATTGCGCTAGCAACACCAACGAGATCGACCCCACGCCCACCGCCACGGCATAGAGGCTACCGATCGCGCCGTCACGATAAGTCTGTTCTGCAGTGCCGAGCACAAATCCCGAACCATAATGGGCTGAAACCAGTAATGTTGTGAGGGCAACGATGCCTAAATTACGAGACGAAGGATTGTTAGGGGTCATCGATTCATCCGTTGAGCCTCTCAGCATTAAGATATGTATCTCAATATTAAAATATGCAAAGTCTATCGCACTGCAATGTTATAGCAAGGGTTGAGCACTTTGGTTGTAGGTTGTGTTGACGCGGAAGACCCAAAAACAGCAAGACTTGTAGCGATCGTGTCAGTCTATTCTACGAGCAGTAAGCCACGTTATCACGCAACTTAACTTAACAGAAATTACTTATTCTATACATAACTGTTTGACGGGGATTTCAAAACCTTGCAGCTGCTTTTACGTCAGTGTTTCACAAAAATTTCACAACTCTGCTTTAGATTAGAGGAAATAAGCAATCACTTGAAATCTATATCTTCTTTAAATTTTGAGTGACGAGATTGAGAGAGTGGAGGCAAGTTTGCAATGAATTCTTCAACATCCCCCGTACTTCAACCCGTATCTTCGGCCCATTCCCAACCCTGGGTTGAGCCTGGTGTTACTTTGCCTGCGCGTCAACGCGATCGTCAACAGGTGGTGCTGCATCATCTGAGCCACCAGGCCTTGAGCGGAATTGCTTTAGAGCAGCTCTTTGCCCTCACCGCCCAAGCGATCGCCCAAGTGATGCCTCACACCACGGTAAGCGTGTGGAAACTCCTCTCCGATGGCTGCACCTTTCAAGAAGTGACGCAGACAAGCCCCCACCAAAGTCTGCGCACGATTAGTACCCGTACCGATCCTCAACTGGCATTAGTTTTTAATCGTTCGCGTTCGTTGATTATCACGCCCCACCAAAACCCTGAGCTGCTCGTCTGCTGCACAGCAGAGACCCAATATAGCCGTCATTACCCGATCTCCATTCCAGGCCAGACATTGGGACTCCTGAGTGTTTGTTCGCCCGAGCCTGAGCCGTTTGCTCAAACTGAGCACTTATTCTTGCAATCCGTGACCCATTTGCTAGCCACGGCCATTGAACGTCAGCGATCGGCGGCGCTGCTCAAAGTGCAAACCCAGATCCTCGAAGCGGTCGCCGCTGGCGCTGATCTTTACCAGATTCTGGAGAGTCTGTGCTTATTACTTGAAGCCCAAACCCCTGGCGCGTTGTGCTCTATTTTGTTGGTGGATTCCCAGCAGAATTGTTTACGGGCAGGTGCGGCTCCGAACATCCCCCCCGAATTTGCAGCGGGTGTAGATGGGTTGTTTATCCGTGAAGGGGGTGGCTCTTGTGGTACAGCAGCTTGCCGAGGCGAAGCCGTTTTTGTCGCGGATATTGCCACCGATCCCTTATGGCGAGATTATCGGGATTTTGCGTTAAGCCATAATATCCGGGCCTGTTGGTCAAAGCCGTTTTTATCCCAAACCGGAGAGGTGTTGGGCACTTTTGCCCTGTCCCATCAAGTCTCCTGCGAACCCACCGCCTACCATCTGCAAATTCTGGATACGGCGACGCATTTGGTGAGCATTGCTGTTGAGAACCACCGCAACACCAGTCAACTTCAACATCAAGCGCTCTATGATCCACTCACGGGCTTACCAAACCGCGTCCTCTTTGTACAGCAGCTTGAACAGCAATGTCAGCAGTCTGACTCAGATGGTTGTGCGCTGCTCTTTTTAGATGTGGATCATTTCAAGCTGGTTAATGACAGTTTGGGTCATACGGTGGGGGATCAGCTCTTGGTGGCATTTGCCGATCGCCTCCAAGGGTGTATGCGGACAGGAGACTGTTTCGCCCGCCTCAGTGGCGATGAGTTTGCCATGCTCCTCAAGGGCATTGCCACGACCCAGCAGGCTCAAGCGGTGGGTCATTGCATTCAACGTAATCTAGAGCAGCCCTTGGTTTTAGCGGGTCAAGAGGTGTTTGTCTCGGTCAGTATCGGCATTGTGCAAGTGAATGATCAGGGTCAGCAGCCAGCGGAACTGTTGCGGGATGCGGATACCGCCATGTATCAAGCCAAGGCCCAAGAGCGCGGCAGCATTGTAGTGTTTTCGCCCCAGATGCATACCCAGGCCCACCAACGGTTGCAACTCGCCCACGATTTGCGTCAGGCGCTTGACCAGATGGCGCAAGGTCAGTCTGCGCCGTTTATGCTGCATTATCAGCCCATTGTGCAGCTTGCGACTGGAGCGATCGCAGGGTTTGAGGCATTGATCCGCTGGCAGCACCCCGATCAGGGTTGGATCTCGCCTGACCAGTTTATTCCTGTGGCGGAAGAAACAGGGTTGATTGTACCGTTGGGACGGTGGGTGTTGCACCAGGCCTGTGCGCAATGGCGACAATGGCAAGCTGATGGTGCTGGGCATAAACTGGGCATGATGAGCGTCAATGTATCGAGTCGGCAATTTATTCAGCTAGATTTTCTAGACCTGATTCGTCAAGTGCTGACAGAAACGGGGATACCGCCCCATTACCTGAAGTTGGAAATCACGGAAACCATGCTGATGGAGACGTCCCGTTACATCACCCAAATGCTCACAGAACTGCGGGCGTTAGGGGTGCGCTTAAGTTTAGATGATTTTGGCACGGGGTATTCTTCATTGAGTTATTTACATGAGTTTCCGGTGCAAACGTTGAAAATCGATCGCTCGTTTGTGTCGCGTCTCAGCACTGCCCATAATCCCATCGTTCACAGCATGATTGCGCTGGCCGGAGGGTTGGGGATGGATGCGATCGCCGAAGGCATCGAGACCCGAGAGCAGTTACAAGTACTTCGGCAGTTGGGATGCGAGTATGGCCAAGGCTATTATTTTTCGCGGCCAGTGGCGGCAACAGAAGCTTTGACATTATTGATGGGTTCATAGTCAGCACTTTAGTGCTGCGAATTCGCACGAAAAAATCTTGTAATCGGGTGCTTCTACCTCACACGATCACTTTGGCAACCCACTGTTGCAAACCCGTCTCCGTCATCATTTGACCCGATAAAATGAGACCATCCGCGATCGCCACCGCCCCTGTCACCCGTTGCACTTGACCCTCAATCACCACAGACGATTGCTCCCCAAAACCCGCTGGTGTGTAGGTGGAGATCCAAACTTCATCGGCTGAACTCAAACCTACCAATTGCAAACCCGTTGGTGTTGAAACCAATTGAGCGATCGCTTGGTCTTTCGCCAGTCCAAGGGAAGTGAATAGCGCTTGCTGACCCTGCGCATCATACTGCGCCAACCACGGCCCCGCTGGAATCACTCCTGCTTTAACGGCTTGACCCACCCCATATAGCTGATGCTCAGCATTAGTGGTCAAGCCTGCGCAATGGAGCGTTGCCGCTGGGCCAAGGCCCGTAATCCAGCGCTGAATCCCCTCACTGCTATACCGCGCTAACCAGGTCTGTTGAGCAGCCTCTTGTGCTTCGCCCTCTTCAGAGTTGGGTAAAGCCACGGGCATGGCGGTACTGCCTGCCACATAGATTGCCATACGAGCAAACTTTGTCCGCGCAGTGGGGTCTTCGCCAAGGCAGAGGCGCAAGGGAGTAGAAGCCTCATATTTACCCAAGGATGTTTGCCAGAGGCGATCGCCATCGGGATCATATTTTTCTAGCCAGCCCTCGGGGTCAACATCTGTGGGGGTGGTGTGGCCAGCAATATAGAGAAACCCTTTTGCATCCACAATCAAATCATCGGGTTGCTGAGGATAGACACTCCGCAACTTGTTTAACCATTGCAACTCTCCAGTGAGGGTATAGGCTGCCAACCAAACTTCTGTTTGGGTCTGTTCAGGCTCGGCATCAATATTAACCGTTCCCAACGAATAAAGACGATCGCGGCTCACCGCCACATGGGTGATCGCAGCGGCCATGGGAAGCTCGATGGATTGCTGCCATTGTTGTTCACCTTGCAAACTATATTGGGCGATCGTCGCTTGCCAGTGCGGTTCGGTTTCGGACTGCGTTGTGCTGCCGATATAGAGGCTGTCGGTTGACCCCAACGCAATAGCCCCAACCGGAGTATCTGGCGTGATACCCAACTGTTTAATCCAATCCATCCTTGCCATACCGTTACCCCCCGCTGAGAATCCCCAAAACCTCAATTATTCTACCGTTGGGGGGGACAGACTGAGCTGTTCTTCATGCTGAATCAGCCGATTCATCGGCATCCATCAAGATCGGTGCATCGCCGGGGCCAAAGACTGCGGCAAAGCGCGATCGCGCTACTTCGCCATCGGTATAAATGAGTTCTAATAATTCTTCCGGCGTCATTCCCAAATGCCGTGCATAAAAGCTCACTTCCCGCGTGATGCGGCCTTCGCCTTGGCGCAAATACATGCTGAGACAATGACGGGCTTGTACAGCGCGATCGCGCTTGAACCGAAAAAACGCCAGGGCACTCAACAGGCGATCTTCATAGGGGGCGAGGGGTTGGAGATGCAAGGGGGTAGACATGGTAGCTAAATTTCTCAATAGTTAGGATATCGTTGGGTAACAACAACTGTGCTTTGAATCGATGTCAATGCAACCTCCCCCCCAAACCTCCCAGCCAGTGACGGGTAATGATGGGAAAAACGATGCTTCAGACCTTAACTTACAGGCTTGGGGCTGGGGGCCAAAACTGCCCCTGCGCTGGGTGTTGGTGGTACCCTTCTTGGTGCAAATTTTTGCGGCAGTGGGCTTGGTGGGTTGGTTTTCGTTTCGCAATGGTCAGCAAGCGATCGCCACTTTAGCGCAAGATTTACAAGGGGAAATTGGTGAGCGGATTGAAGACCGTCTGACCAGCTATACTACAGCACCCGCAATCGTCAATCGGATCAACTTGGATATGACGCGGTCACAGCACCTTGATCTCGCCAATCTCCCCGATTTAAACCGACATTTTCTACAGCAGGTGTTGTGGTTTCCAGAAGTGAGTTATATCGCGTGGGGCAATGCTCAGGGGGAGTTTGCAGGGGCCTTCCGTGATCAAGACGGCCAGCTCGTTATGGCCCTCGCTGATCGCTCCACCAATGGTGATATTATCCGGTTTCGCAGCGATCGTAATGGCCAAATCCTGGCAGAACTGAGTCGGACGCCTGGCTATGATCCCCGCACCCGCCCGTGGTATCAGATGGCAGCCCAGACGAAAAAAGCGACCTGGATCGCACCCTATCCGTGGTACGTCGAGAATGTCTTGGGCACCGATTTAGTCTTGCCGTTTTATGACGACGCCGATTCCAAGCAACTCCAAGGGGTGTTTGCAACCACCTTTTCATTAGATGCCATCGGCGAATTTTTAGCAGGTCTCAAAATTGGTCAATCGGGCCAAGCGTTTATTTTTGAGCGCTCGGGTGAGTTGTTGGGGACATCTACAGGGGAAGCACTGGCAATTGGCACTGGCCCCGACCCCAAACGGGTTTCCGCATTAGCAAGCCAAAATCCGCTCATTCGTCAGACTGCGGAACGGCTGAAAGATGAGTTTGGCAGTTTTGCTGCGATTGAGCAGACCTATCAAGATGAAATTGCGATCGCGGGCCAACCCCATTTTTTGCAGGTTACGGCATTCCAAGACGAAGCCGGGCTAGATTGGCTGATTGCGATCGTGATCCCCAAGGCCGACTTTATGGCACAGATTACTGCCAACACCCGCAATACCATTGGTCTGTGTGGTCTAGCTCTAGCAGTCTCAGCTGTGTTGGGGATTCTAACCTCCCGGTGGATTGCTCACACCATTTTTACAGTGGCTCAAGGCACCGATGCGATCGCCAGCGGCAACCTGACATATCGTGTTGCTGATGCCCCCATTGGGGAACTCAGTGTATTGGCACGAGCCTTTAACCGCATGGCTGCTCAACTCAATGCCGCCTTTGAACAGCTAGAACGTAAAGTGGAAGCCCGCACCTTGGAACTGGCCCGCGCCAAGGAAGCCGCAGATAGCGCCAATCGAGCCAAAAGCGAATTCCTCGCCCATATGAGCCATGAACTCCGCACCCCCCTGAATGCCATTTTGGGCTTCTCACATCTGGCGACCTGTGACCCGACCCTCTCACCGGATCAACGGGAAAATATTGGCATTATCAATCGCAGTGGTGATTATCTACTCACGCTGGTCAACAATGTTTTGGATCTCTCCAAAGTAGAAGCGGGGAAAATGACGCCCAACCCCAATAACTTCGACTTGCACCGTTTGCTGAGTGATATTGAAGATCTACTGGGGTTACAAGCAGAAAGTAAGGGCTTACAACTGCTCTTTGATCTTGCCGATGAGCTACCGCAATATGTGCGGAGTGATGAAACCAAGTTGCGTCAGATCTTGCTGAACTTGATCAATAACAGCATCAAGTTCACAACCGAAGGGGGTATTGCAGTCAAGGCGATGGTCAAGACCCAAACCGCAGACCGAGCAACGCTCGTGTTTGAGGTGCAAGATACCGGCATGGGCGTGGCAGAAGCGGAGCTAGAAAAGTTGTTTGAGGTGTTTGGCCAAACGGAGAGCGGCAAGCTCAGCCAAAAAGGTGCAGGTTTGGGTCTACCGCTGACCCAACGCTTTGTCCGCCTACTGGGAGGTGATATTGCGATCAGTAGCAGTTTGGGGGTGGGGACAACCGCTACATTTGATATACAGGTGGAGATTGTAACCGCAATCGATGTGGACGTGAAACCGGTATCTCGCCAAGTGGTGGCCCTGAAACCCGGTCAACGCACCTATAAAATCCTCATTGTGGACGATCGCAGCGCTAACCGTCGCTTGTTAGTGAAACTCCTACAACCCTTAGGGTTTGAGGTGCAAGAGGCAGCAGACGGCCGTGAGGCGCTAGAACGCTGGGAAACTTGGCAGCCCCAGCTTATTTTTATGGATATGCGGATGCCCGTGATGAACGGCTATGAGGCCACGGAGCAAATCAAGCGTACGATGGCTGGCCAAGCGACGATCGTAATTGCCCTAACGGCCAGCGTGTTAGAAGAAGAGAAAGCTCTGGTGCTCTCGGCCGGTTGCGATGATTTTTTGCGGAAGCCGTTTCGGACTGCCACGATTTTTGAGGCGTTGGGGCAACATTTGGGGGTTGAATATCTCTATGCTGAGGAAGAGCAATCCACAGAACTATACCCCTCAGAGTCACCGCCAGTAGTTTGGAACCCGGCTGAGCTAGCAGCGATGCCACGGGATTGGCAGCAGCGACTCTACGAAGCGAGTCAGTCTTTGGATGATGAGATGGCGCTGGCGGTGATTGCAGAGTTGCCGGAAGAACGCGCAGCGTTGGCGGCGGGATTGCGGGAGATGATCAGTAATTTTGAGCTGGGTGAGATTCAGAAGTTGTTGGGTGGGGAATTGTCTTGCTGACTATTGGTCAGGCTTGCACTCAGAAGGCTCTACAGGAAAAAACGCAATAAAGACATTGGAGGAATCAACAGGGCACCTCTACCCAGAAAAATCGGCGTTGCATAATTGCGAGAGGAAGCCGCCCTCTTCCCCAGCCCTTCTCCCAGTGGGAGAAGGGAGCAAGAAGCCCTCTCCCACTGGGCTAATCCTGTAGGGGTTTCAAATCGCTCCCTTGATTTTGCTAGGGTTCAGCGGTTAAGCCCTCAAAAGTGCGTTCGCAAGATCCTTGCTGTGAGGGGATTCTGTAAAAACCCTACAAGGTTAGCCACTGGGAGAGGGTTGGGTGTAGAGCTATGCTCTTCTCGAAGAGTGGGTAACGCAAGATTCATCTTCAAAATCAGCAACATCGAAAAACCTTACCCTAGCCCAGCAAGAGTTATTATCCGCCGAAAATAAGCTAGAGTGAGTTCTTGGCTATGGTCTACCCATCCTGATTGCAACGTATTTCCCTCGACAACAATGCTGATTTCCCTCAACTGGTTAAAGGAACTGGTGCCCTTCGAGATGCCACCGGCAGAACTCGCCCATACCCTGACTGTAGCGGGGTTTGAAGTGGAGGATATTGACGATCGCCGTCGCTGGGCCGAAGGGGTTGTGGTGGGTCATGTCACCGATCGCCAACCCCATCCCAACGCCGATAAACTCAGTGTCTGTCAAGTGGATGTGGGTCGGGACGAACCCCTCACTATCGTTTGTGGCGCAGCCAATGTGAGAGCAGATATATATATTGCCGTGGCACAGGTCAAAACGTACTTGCCCGCGATCGACCTCAAGCTGAAAAAGACCAAGCTCCGGGGTGTGAAATCAGAGGGAATGATTTGTTCGCTTTCCGAGTTGGGTCTCGAAAAGAACTCGGAGGGCATTCATATTTTCACGCAAGCGGATCTACCCTTGGGTCAACCCGTTGCCCCCTTGCTGGGCTTAGATGATACGGTGTTTGATCTCTCCTCTACAGCCAATCGTGCTGATGCCTTGAGTATGGTAGGGGTGGCACGGGAAGTCGCTGCTTTGACCGATGCAGTGGTTACGTTACCCGCAGCCGAACCCCCAACCATTGCCACCAACCCACCCAGTCTGAGTTTAGATATTGCCGATGCGATCGCCTGTCCGGCTTATCTGGGAACGCGGATCAAGGGCGTGAAAATTGGTTCCTCCCCGGACTGGCTCCAATTCCGCCTCCAAGCCGCAGGCGTCCGTCCGATTAATAATGTGGTGGATGTAACGAACTACATTTTGCTGGAATGGGGCCAGCCCCTCCATGCTTTTGATGCCGATCGCCTTGAAGCGGTTACAGGCGAAGATACCTATGCGATCGGTGTGCGTCAGGCTCAGGAGGCGGAAACGCTCACTACCTTGGATGACCAGCAACGACCGCTCCAAACCGAGAATCTCTTAATTACCGCCAATGATCAGCCTGTGGCGCTTGCCGGGGTCATGGGGGGAGCCAGTACCGAAGTTCATGAAGGCACGGTGAACTTGATGTTGGAAGCTGCCCTCTTCGATCCCGTCGCTATTCGTCGCTCTGCCCGGGCTCAAACCCTGCGCACCGAAGCCTCTGCTCGCTATGAACGGGGTGTGAATCCTGCCGAGCTGGAGAATGCTTGTAATCGGGCGATCGCCTTAATCCTCGAACTGGCAGGTGGTACGGTTACGGAGCAATGCCAGCATGATGCCCGTCCAGATCTCAGCGATCGCACCATCCGCTTGCGCCTGGCTCGGCTGCAACAGATTCTTGGCCCTGTTGAGGCTGGGGTTGTGGAGTCAGCAGATGTGGAACGGATTTTGACGGCGCTGGGTTGCCAGCTCACCGCTGAAGGTGAGGATGTATGGCGAGTCCAAGTGCCGCCCTACCGTCACCGCGACCTCGAACGCGAAATAGATCTGATTGAAGAAGTGGCACGGCTCTATGGCTACGATCATTTTTGCGATACGCTCCCCCAGAGCACGCTCCCAGGTATGCTGCCCACTAGAACCAAGATCTATCAGCAGTTGCGTAGTCACTTGCGGGGTGTGGGTCTCACAGAACTGGTGCATTATTCCTTGGTTAAACCGGAACAGGCCCAGATTAGCCTCAGCAATCCGCTCTTAAGTGAATATTCGGCGTTGCGCTCTGAACTGTTGACGGGCTTGATTAATGCCTTTGCCTATAACCATTCCCGAGGCAACGGGGCTCTGAATGGTTTTGAAATCGGTCGGATTTTCTGGCGGGATGCGGACAATAAACTCTGTGAGGCGGATGCGATTGCGGGTATTCTCGGTGGTCCCAGCCAACCGGAGGGTCAATGGGTGCAAGGGGGCAAAGCTGAGCCGATGACCTGGTATGAAGCCAAAGGAATTCTGGAGCAGGTCTTCAGTCGTGTGGGGGCTACTGTCACTTACCAAGCCACGGATACAGATGAGCGATTTCACCCCGGTCGTACGGCAGCATTGAGCTTAGGCGATCGCCCCCTCGGAATTTTCGGCCAATTCCATCCCAGCCTCTGCCGAGACCAGGATTTGCCCGAGGCAGTTTATGGCTTCCAATTAACAGCAGCGGTGCTGGTGGAGGCGATCGCAGCCCAGGGCACAGCGGACTTTGCTAACTACTCAACCTATCCAGCGGTGGAGCGCGATTTAGCGTTCTTTGCGTCCCAGACTGTGACGGTGGGCGACTTGACCCGCACCATGCAAACTACAGGCAAAAAGCTCTTGGCTGGGATTACGCTCTTTGATCAATATCAGGGTCAGGGCGTCCCTGAAGGTGAACGCAGTTTGGCGTTTAGTTTGGCCTACCGGGCGGGCGATCGTACCCTCACCGATGAGGATGTGGAACCTGTGCATCAGAAGATCCGGAAGGCATTGGTGAAACAGTTTGGGGTAACGTTGCGGAGTTAGAAACTCGGAACATGGACATGACATAATAGGTGGGTGGCATTGATCGGTAAACCTTTGTTCAATCGTTAATGTCTCTCCACAAATTGTCCCGACTACAAATAACGCTACGCTCCTAATGCCCCTCCGTGTTCCCCAGATTATTGAGGGCTATTCCCAAGGCTATTTTTTGATGGCGGATAAAGAGGGGGGATTGGGTTGGTATACCTCCCAAGAGCGGGCCTTAATCCCCTTAGATCAACGGTTTCGCTACCCTAAATCTTTACAACGCATTCTCAATCAGCAACAGTTTACAGTGGCGATCGATCGCGCATTCGAACAAGTCTGCCAGGGTTGTGCCAACCGCAAGACCACTTGGATCTCAACTGAACTGATGGAGATTTATCAACATCTCCATCACGCGGGTTGGGCCCATAGCTTTGAAACCTGGCAAGGGGATCACCTTGCTGGCGGCATTCTGGGGATTACCATTCGCGGGGCATTTATTGGGGAATCGATGTTTTTTAATATTCCCAATGGGTCTAAAGTGGCAATGGTTAAACTCGTTGAACACTTGCGATCGCGTCGTTTTTGTCTGTTTGACGCCCAGTTGCAAAACCCTCACCTCCAGCGGTTTGGCGCTTATGTCGTCAGCGATCGAACCTATCAAAAGCAACTCTATCAAGCCTTGCAGCAACCCGCACGGTTTGTTTAGAGACTGTCGTCAGTTAAAGTCAGAAGTCTGACTGGACAAGGGATAGAGCGCCCGACCCAAACAACAGGAAAAGGGGCTGTAAGTCAGTTATAGCAAGAGTTTGCTTTCTGACTGACAACAGACCCTAGTACCGCAGGGCGGAAGTTCAAAGTGCAGAGTTCAAAGTTCAAAGTTCAAAGTGTCTGTATGACAGATATCGGGTGGATTTTTAATAGGTGGCTTACTTCCGCCGTCGAGTACTAGATTTCCAACTCATGCTGTGATGGACTGACCGCTCCTTTCTTTGTCCCCTTGACCCACTCATTTTTCCCTGAGAATATGCTCAGAACCTGATGCTATCACCTCAACATCCTCGATCCTGAGTTGGACACCGCGAATAGATCGTCCCCTAAGAATCTATTTTTTCAGCCCTGAGTGGTATACGCCGTGGGCACGACCCTCTAAAATAGAGCTTTCAAGCTCAGTAACCCCCACCCAGCACAAACGTGGATTGTCCAAAATGCCATCAGACTGCTTTGCTAGAAACCACTCGCCCGGAAGGCGTTGTGGTGCAGCAGTGCAGTGAATGTGAGGGGCATTGGCTGACCAAAGTTCAGTATGAACAGTGGCAGGTGACCCATCCACCGCAAGTGGCCACCGCTGAATGCCTAAGCCAGCCGGGCTTGCCTCGCCATACCACCTCGTTCAATGATGCCAAGGCTGCGCTGTGCCCGGAATGCCGTCGTTATCTGTCTCGGGCTAAAGTTCACTATCCTGATCCCTTCTTTTTAGAGCGCTGCAATGAATGTGAGGGCTATTGGTGCGATCGCGGTGAATGGGACGTCCTCAATCACCTGGGTGTGAGTGGGTTCCTCGAACAATTTTTTGATCAAGAACATCAGATGAAACTTCGCGAGCAAAACGCCGCCAACCGCGAACAGGCTCAAATGGTTGAGAAGCTGGGGCCGGCTTTAGCCAACCAAATTATGGAGCTGGCGGATGTACTCGCCGATCATCCTGCGGGCGACTATGCCCTTGCCTATTTAGTACGTAAGGCTGCGCAGACATCAGAGATGCGTGAGTTTCGCGTTCAGTAACGAAGATGAGCGATATATTAGCCAGCGAATTATTGGCTGTTGAAGCGCTCCGGATTGCGTATCCCGGTTCGCGATCGCCAGTCCAATGGGCGGTAGATAGCATTGACTTTCAGATCGGAGCAGGCGAACGGTTGGGTTTTGTGGGTGAGTCCGGTTGTGGCAAATCCACGGTCGGCCGGGCTTTATTGCAACTCTTACCCTCAGGGTCACAGATTGAAGGTGAGATCCGATTTGAAGGTCGAGCAATCAGTACGCTTGCACGACGAGAATTACGTCAGTTTCGCGGTGAAGCGATCGCGCTGGTCTTTCAAGACCCGATGACCCGCCTTGACCCCTTGATGACGATTGGCGACCATTGCCTAGAAACCCTGCGCAGCCACCGTCCCCACCTCTCCAAAGCGCAGGCTAAGCGAAAAGCGATTGAGATCCTGGAAGCGGTTCGCATTCCGAGCAATCGCTGGGGGCAATATCCCCATGAGTTTAGTGGAGGGATGCGCCAACGGGTGGCGATCGCCCTTGCCCTGTTGCTTGATCCCAAGCTGATTGTGGCCGATGAACCCACGACGAGCCTGGATGTGACGGTTGCGGCGGAGATTTTACAAGAACTGACCCGACTGTGCGCTGAGCGCAACCTTGGGTTGCTGCTGATTTCCCACGACTTGGCGATGGTGGCAGAATATTGCGATCGCGTGGCGGTAATGTATCAAGGCAAAATTGTGGAGACCGGCTCAGCCAAAGCAATTCTCTCTGAGCCGCAGCATCCCTACACCCAATCCCTCTTAGAATCAGCGCTGCATATCCAAGCCATTCAAGACCGTGCCCCAGTTGCCTCAGAGCCAGAGCCGCTGCTCAAGGTGGAAAATCTCTGCCAATATTACACCTTAGAACCAAATTTTTTGGCGCAACTGCTCACCCGCCAAGCTCCAGAGGTGATCAAAGCGGTCGATCGCGTCAGTTTTGAACTCTATCCAGGGGAAGTTTTTGGTCTGGTGGGAGAATCGGGTTGTGGAAAAAGCACCCTCTCCCGGACGATTTTACAGTTGGTTCGTTCCACATCAGGAACGGTGCAGTTTGCAGGGCAAGCGATCGAGCGCCTCTCACCCCGAGCCTTACGGCCAATTCGGCGGCAAATGCAAATGATCTTTCAAGATCCCCTGGCTTGCTTAAACCCGTTGATGACAATTGGGGAAAGCATTGCTGATCCGCTAATTATTCATGGCATTGCCACGCCCACTGCTGCCAAGCAGGAAGTCTACAGCCTGCTCAAGCGGGTGGGTTTAACCCCACCTCAAGACTATTATCACCGTTACCCTCGTGAACTCTCAGGGGGTCAGCAGCAACGGGTGGCGATCGCTCGGGCTTTGATTACGCAACCCCAGCTCATTATCTGCGATGAACCGGTGAGTATGTTGGATGCCACGGTGCAAACCCAGGTGTTGGAGTTAATGAAAGCGCTGAAGGCGGATTTTGACCTGACCTATTTGTTTATTACCCATGATTTATGGGTGGCACGGTTCTTGTGCGATCGCATTGCGGTCATGCAAAAAGGTCAAATTGTAGAGTTGGGGCCCACAGAGCAGATTTTCACCGATCCGCAGCATCCCTATACCCAAACCTTGTTGGGAGCAGCACCATTGTTGAGTTCGGTTTAGGGCGTGTCGTTAGTTAACAAACGACTCCGCTCAGCGACCGCCTGCGCTACAGTTTTTCTCACTCACACATCAGCGTCTCTCGCGTCTCTCGTCCCGTCGTCGGATTCGTGCCGCTGGCCATCTCACAAAGCTGACGCTGCACATCTGCCCGGACTAATATATCCGTAAAATCTGCCCCTTCAATATTGGCACGGTCAAACTTCGCATTCATCGCAAACGCCTCTTCAAGCACCGCATCCTTAAAATTCACACGGGTTAAGCGGGTGGAGCCCAATGTTGCAAACCGCAGATTTGCGCCTTCAAAATTCGCGGAATCAAGATTTGCTGAGAAAAAGGTGACGCCTTCGAGGTTGGCATGGCTAAAATCTGTGTTTCGGAGATCTGCACTCCGAAAACTCGAATCCCGCAGATCTTGACCCGAAAAATCTTCTCCTGCCAAAAACCGCTTGTTATAGTCCATAGCCCAAGCCGGTGTACTGAGGCTAAACCAGGTCAAGCAAACGAGGAGTAGACCTGCAATTACAGGTAGATAGAAAGTTTGCTGGTACCACCGCTGTTGTGTTGTCATGGCGTGCTATTTGGATATAAAGCGATCGACGTTTTCTGCGATCCTATCATTAGGGCGATCGCGGGTGCATGATGTGGGCGATGCATCTTGCCTGCGGCTTGGCAGAATCAAGCATCCCAAGATTTTGGATAGAAGTCCTAATTGCTTCAGGTTGAATCCATTGTGAACACAAAAAAAACACAAGACTATTGGGTTGGACAAGCGGGTGAGCAAGCCGTGAGTCAATGGCTACAGGCTAGAGGTTGGCAGATTCGCCATCACCGCTGGCGCTGTCGGGGGGGAGAATTAGATCTCATCGCCACGCAAGGGCAGCAGTTGGTGTTTGTTGAGGTAAAAACGCGCCGAGCGTTTAATTGGGATGAACGGGGTTTGCTCTCGATCACACCCACCAAGCAACAGCGGCTTTGGCGAGCGGCTGAGACTTTCCTTGCCCATTTTCCCCAATACCAAAATTGGCCCTGTCGGTTTGATTTAGCGCTGGTGAGCTATCGCGGTACAGTCGCATCCAATCCCACCCCTGAGCAGGCAGCAGCTCAATTTGTCGTAAAAGACTACATTGAGGGCATCTTGTCCTAAAGGTCCGTAACAGCAGATTGCGTACAATGGAATCAGACCAACATTCCTCATCTTCATGAGTCAACTCTCTCTACCGCAAATTGCCGAACAACTGGAAAGCCCCAATTCCCGCGATCGCATGTTGGCTTTGGCGGCGTTGCGGCCGGTTCCTGCTCAAGATGCGGTGCCTTTGATTAAGAAAGTTCTATATGACCAGATCTTGCCGGTGCGATCGATGGCAATCTTTGCGTTGGGTATCAAGGTCACGGAAGAGAGTTATCCCCTGCTCGTGAAGCTGCTGGAAACTGACCCGGACTATGGTATTCGAGCTGATGCGGCAGGGGCGTTGGGTTATCTCGAAGATGAGCGGGCCTTTGAACCGTTGGTGCGAGCTTTTTATGAAGACACTCAATGGCTGGTGCGCTTTAGTGCTGCGGTGGCGTTGGGCAACCTCGGTGATCCCCGAGCCCAGGAAGTGCTGTTACTCGCCCTCCAGAGTGAAGAGGTAGTAATCCAACAGGCAGCGATCGCAGCGCTTGGCGAAATCAAGGCGATCGAGGCTGTCGATGAGATTCTTGCTTTTGCAGACTCAGATGACTGGTTGGTGCGCCAACGTTTGGCGGAAGCCTTGGGCAATTTACCGGGTGAAAAATCTCGCTCTGCACTGAACTTTTTGCGCAAGGATGACCATCCTCAAGTGGCGTCAGCAGCTCAGATTGCCCTAGTTCGCCTTGATGAAGCAACAGAGCCTCTGGGCTAAAGGCTGTTATCAATCTGACTTACAGACCCTCTTCCTGTTTTTTGGGTCAGATGCTCTATTGCTTGTCCCGTCAGACTTCCGGTATTAACTGACAACACACCCTAAATTTGCAGATTTGATCGGGCATTAAATCCGCACTTTTAATGAGAGCATTACTGGACAAAATAAGAGAGCGCGGTGGTGTCGCGCTCCCAATGCCCATACGTTAGGCCCATTTCACCTCCTCTCTGTATCCTGAGCGATCGGCGATTAGCATTAGCAACAGTGCTAAACGAAACCGGACTAAACGCCCCCGACGTCGGCTACAGCAACCATCAGCCCAGACTTCACCGGGTTTATGATGACAGGGGGGTACGTCTTTTGCACTGAGCCAGTGGATTAAATCATCAAGATAGGGTGCTAATTCCATACGGTTACTCCAGATGATGTATACGTTATATGTCTGAGCTTAAGCGAAAAAAACGGAAAAAATAGAAGAAATAAAGAAATGAAACGAGACTTAAAGTATAAAAAGATATCTTTACTTTTTGACAGAGCTTCCTCTAGTCAACACTCTGTACACACAAACATTAACTACAGAACAAAAAAACAACGAAATGTATTTCGTTGTTCATGGATAGCGGTATTGAGTGATACAAGGTAGTCGAATTTTGATTCAAGTCTAGCTAAATGCTCCATATGGCAAAAACAGTGAGTTTAGGAGCTTTTGCTTTGTTTGTTGTTCACACCGAATATCTTGAAGCAAGATTTCGGAAAGCAAATGTGCAACATAGATGTAATCGTTAAGGGTCTTAATCGTTTCCGCTGTCACATCGTGATTATGCCCTAATTGAAGATACTGTTGAGTCATTGCCCGAAATGGCGTCTGCCAAATTTGCCATACATTTTCAGATGCATCACTTGCTGGAAATGAATCGATGAGTTGTTGTAGGGAAGGCTCCATCCCAGGCACATTAGCATCCGTAAGGAGGTGAATTAACCCACAAAACTCTTGTTTGAGGTTTTCTTGGTACTGCTTGTAAGCTGGATCATACTTTTCAACTTCAAAGGTGTCTTCTTGCTTACCCTCAGCACGATCGCTCACAAGCTTATCAATTACCGCTAATCTCAGAACCAGATTAATTCTTGCAGTGGGAGCAGTTGTACTTGCAAAACGAACATTAAATCCACGTAAGTTGGTAGCGACTTGCTGGGCCTCTGCACGTGTCACATCAGGCAAATTAGCCGTCAAAAACGCAGGGGTTTCAAGATCATAGGAAAACACACAGGCCCGCCAAGCTGGGGTATTAACATTTGCTTGCGTGGTAATTTTCTCAAGCCAGTCAAAATTTTGTTGAATTCGAGCATCATTTTTGGCAATCTCAGTGAGATACTTTGCCATTTCTCGCAAGAGTGGTTCAGCATCTTTTTGTCGCTCTGCAATAAGTAAAAAGACATTTCGATAATTTGGGTCTAGTACCCTTTCTTTGATTAGGATTTCAATCTTTTCCACAGATTGACCAATCGTCATAATAATATCTTGAAACACAAAATATTCTTGGAATGAACGGTGTACAAATGAATAGTAGTCCTTCGCAACTTTAGTCAGTAGACCATGTTGGGCTTCAAGCGCAGTGAGAATTTGACCTGCATCAACCTCAATAGTCGAGGCTGTGACGCCAGGAATTTTTTGAATAAAATCTTTGATCTCAGCTTTGAGTTCCCAACTCTCCCAGAAGGTTTTACCTTTGGGCATGGCAGAAGCTGCGATGATCGCAAACAGATCACGGCGACGTTGTCGAGATAACTTCTTATCCAAAATCGGTTCACGTTGAATACGTCGAGACTCATCCCATTTGCGCATATAAAAGTCCACTGCATCTTCTAGAATGTTCGCCTGATTCTGCGGGATGCCATAGCCCTCTTCATGGAGTTGACACAGCAAAGTTAGCAATAAAGGATTCTTTTTGAACTCCGATACAGATGTGTTTCGCTCTAATGCTTGTAAGAATTCAACAACAGATTCTGACTGGGCTGAGCCAGAAAACCACTTCTGGATAAATTCATCAGCCTGACTCGATGTCCATTGCGCCACTTCAACCTCAGCAAAATCCTGGGGCGGATATTCTGTGCCGCCGAACCGACAGGTTAAAGCGTAGGCATTATTGGGAAATTCATCAATAAACTGCTCTAGCTCATCATATATATGGGGGATGACCTCCACTGGCACTTCATCAAGTCCATCTAAAGCAATAAAGCAGTTACCTGCATTAAGCTGCTCTTCAGACCAGTAAGTAACAGTGGTTGGCTCAAAAGTGTCCAGAACAAACTCTTGTAAAATGGCGTCTTCCAAGCCAATGCCTTTCGCCTTATGTTGCTTGATATAGTCGATAAGGCTGATGAATACAGGAATTGAACCCGCAGAAGCTGCACAATTCAAAATCTGATCCTTCAACAGGGTTGTTTTCCCAGAGCCAGTGGCCCCCCAAATCATGATGCGACGATAGGTGCTAAACAAAGTTGGAGCATCAAGAATCGAAGCTGTTGAAACGACGCGGCCATCCAATTCAGCTTGGAGCTGGGTTAGTGTTTTAGGTTTCCGGCTGCTTACCTCTTCCCGAATACGGGTATTCACATAAATATTCTGAAGTTTCTGTTTTTGCTGCATTGCGGTGAAAGGAATGCGAATAAACCCACATTTTCGCTGAACGTATGCTCGATATTTAGGCAAATAGGCCTGCTCGTCCAGTTTTGTGATCACTGGCACTGGAACAGTAATAACTTCAGCTTCATCGGTAACACCAAATTTCTCTTTCGCGTCAGGATAGCTCTCTACCTCTAAAAGATATTCACAAAGATAGTTCAAATAAACACCATTGAGCTTCTTTGTTTTCCCGTCCGGCTTAAAAAACTGGTTAATGGTGCGATCGGAGATGACATCCGTTAGTTCACCTTTTTTCTCCTTGCGCTCAAACTTCCCAGAGTCATTAAGCTGCGTGACAAGCTGAGATGACGAACGACCACACTTACGTTGATATGCCGTATCCAGCTCCTTCCATATACTTTTATCTACTTCAACTGATGTCCGAGGCATAGTGCTCCCACCAACTCATGTTTTAGTCGTACTACTCAAATCCTATAGCAATGCAAAATCAGATTGAAGCAGGGCTTGGGGCAACCATATTGAGATTACTTCCACAAAAAATCCAGATCCATATCGGATTACTAGGTGTTTCAGCTCTGTTTGGTAGAGAACTTAAGCAAGTCATCATCATCTAAGTAAAGTCACACAATCCAGAGCTGAATATTAAGTCCCTTAAGGATTTCTCATCGCAAGAGCATCTCTTTTTAGTAAAAACACTCTTACTGCTCAATAAAAAATGAGCATGATTTATCCCAAGTCATTACTGTTCACAGGATCTGATTTTGTAAAAAATACTACATTCCGAGATCGTTTAACGCATTCATCCTAACACGTCTGTTATCCAAATGATGGAAACAAAGATTCTATTTTTCCTTGTTTATCCATCTACTAAGAACGATGTTAGTTATTCTTAAGCTTTCCAGGATAAATTCCAGATTTCTCCGATTATTTCTGTTTCTTTTTTCAAAAAATAGAGAAAAACAAAGAAAAACAGAAACGAAAACAAAACGATCGCTTTTCTCTCTTTTTTTGCTTGTTTTTTCTAATAGCTGCGACGGACTACATTCCATATGAGTCTATTTCTTTAATTCTTTGATACAGTTTCAATACACAAGATTTCAAGAGAGAAATGAGATTGACCAGATCTCAACAAAACACTCTTGACTGAACCAACCTACTCTCTCAATCTATTATGCTTTTAAATCTGTTCGGATCAACTCCTCAACCTGCTCAAAATCATTCTGATACACCACCTGAAATTGCAACAGTGGTCACAAAAATTGATGCAGAGAAAATTGGTCAAGTTCTCTATCAAGGTGGCTATTACCGAGCATACTGTATCACGCCTTACATTACCTTGTGTGAGGAAGCGAAGGTAGTTGTAGAGCGCTTCAACAAAAAGACACTGACCCTCTTAGTGAACCCTTATGTATCTACTAAGTTCCCAGTAGATACGAGTCAACTCGCATGAATTACCCATCTCCTTATGAACAGATAGATGTCTGTCTTCTGCCCATAGAGAAATGAAATCAAGCGTGATGGCAACCCCAATAATCAATATTTCAAGGAGAACAATGAACTCTCAAATTCAGCAAACACACCATGAGGTACATGACCAAAACCTCAGCCCATATTTGAGCAACTTTCGCTCCGTTCAAAAGCCTGGTGACACTATCGATCGCATTGGCACTCCAGAACAAAAGCGCCAAGCTCACATGGCCAAAGAAACAGCGTTCACTCATCGAGATAACCTGCGGCGTTCACTCATTCGCCGTCGCCGTCGTGCAGCAGAGGCTGTTAACACTGCTTTGATCCAGGAATTGGATCGGGAGTGGGATGAGCTTAAGTTATAGATATCAAACTGCCTAGCACTTTTGGTGCTGGGTATTTTCATGACCATTACTGACCTAAGGATGAACATTTATGCCCAACACCATTCCCAAAACCACACATTACTCCATTGAAGCGATACGTGCTGATGCTCACTATCTTGTGAAACGTGGCATTGTTAGCCCTCAGCAACCAATTTATATCTTGCTTGCCCACCTCCCTGAGCGTGAACACGACACATTTGAGCAAGTGCTGGAGCGACATGAATATCTGCTGCGCGATCGCATCATTGATTTATTGCCCCAACGGAATTGGCAGAATGACTAACCCACCCACATCCCTTGAAATATGCTCACACAACACTCTTCTTGCCTATTACTCACAATAGCAGCCATTTTACTGATTGAGCTGCCTCAAATTATTGCTGCTTACATCACCCTGATTGACAAAATTATTGTCTCCTTCTCAACCGAGATGTTCACCTACTTCGACTGGGTCATGAATGGGCTGCAAATCTGGAGCTAAATCTCCCGATGGAAAACGATTGTTAAAAGATTGTGCACATCAATAATCCATCGTTCAAACAAAATGCCCATCACCCAAAAATCTAATTGCTAACTGCAATGATGACAAACCCACGAGAGGACAACCGCTTGTCTCTCAACCATATCCACCTTCAACTTAAACAAGGGGCTAACGCTCCTTGTTTTGCCATGTTAAGGAGCGAACGCTTGACCCAAAATAGCCACAACAGCGTAACGGCTTGACTCCTCAGCTAGCCTTGAATATAACGGGGCAAGTCGAGACTAAACCCAGGCAAACAGCTCTCCCCCGAAAGCTGTGCGGGCAGATCGCGCACCTCTACAGATTGGCCCAAACGATAAATTTCCACCTGCTGCTCTTGCGGATTAATCAGCCAACCCAACTTGACCCCCGTACCCATATATTCGCGCAATTTGGCTTGCAGTGGTGCTAGGGGATCGGTAGCTGAGCGTAGCTCAATGACAAAATCTGGCGCGATCGGCGGAAACTTACGACGCTGCTCTGGGGTCAGGGCTTCCCAACGAGCCGCCGCCACCCAAGCCGCATCGGGGGAGCGATCGCTACCATTGGGCAAACGGAAAATTGTTGAAGAACTAAAGGTATAGCCCAGTTGGGTTTGCCGATTCCAAACCCCGAGATCAATAATCAAATCCGCTTCTCGATTACCACTTTCACCACCCACAGGAGACATAATAATTAATGCACCATTGGCGGTGCGCTCAAAATTCAACTCCCGATTATTTTGGCAGAGTTGGTAAAACTGCTCATCGGTGAGTTGCACGGTATCCAGGTTTAACGTGAGGGGACTCATAGGGCATCAACGCATCAGCTTATCTTCATCATAAAGTGCTGGACTTCGCGTTTGGGTTTGCACAATTGCTGATGATGCCTCATTTGCTCAGGGGCGCGATCGCGTGACATCATGCTCCATAAGCATATCTGTCCTCTCCCATGCACCTTATCCTCTACAGCAAGCCCGGTTGCCATCTCTGCGAAGGCCTGCAAGAAAAACTTGAACAAATTACCGACTTTCCCCTAGAGCTAGAGGTGCGCGATATCACCACGCAGCCCGAATGGTTCGATCGCTACCAATACGAAATTCCGGTACTGTTTGCGGTTCGAAATAGCAGTGCTATCCCCATCCCACGCTTTTCTCCGCGTGCTTCTGTTCAACAAGTGGCGCGAATGTTACAGAAATCCTGCAAAATATGAAGAAAATCTACGAATAACGCAACAAACAGTTACTGTTCGTTGCGGCGAGGAACTCGACTATTGCATCCCACCTGTGAGGACTATATTAATGATGAAACTCGGCGCGTTATTACAGGACATTCCTGGCATTGCCACAATCCCCGAGCATCCCGCCCTGGCACAGGATGTCAAAGGACTCTCGACCAACTCCCAAGCCTGCCAGCCGGGAGATCTGTTTATTGGGATGCCTGGCACACGGGTCGATGGGGGCGAATTTTGGCAAGGGGCGATCGCAGCGGGAGCCATGGCAGCGATTGTCACATCAGACGCCTTGGCCAAACACCCCGCTAGCCAGAGTGAATGCGTGATTCCAGCCAGCGATATGTGGACGGTTTGTGCAGCGATCGCGGCGAAATTTCATCACTATCCCGCTCAGCAACTCCAAATGGTGGGTGTCACAGGCACAAACGGTAAAACCACAACCACCCATCTGATCGAATATTTCTTACAGCAAGCCGCCCAAGCCACCGCCCTGATCGGCACGCTCTACACCCGTTGGCCGGGCTTTGAGCAGGTGGCGGTGCATACCACTCCTTTTGCAGTCGATCTTCAGAACACTTTAGCGACTGCCCAAGCCGCAGGCAGCACCGTGGGCATTATGGAAGTGAGTTCCCACGCGCTCCACCAAGGTCGTGTGAAGGAAATCCCCTTTGAAGTGGCAGTTTTCACCAACCTGACCCAAGACCATTTGGATTACCACGAAACGATGGAGAATTACTTTGCAGCCAAAGCGATTCTCTTTAGCCCTGACTACCTCAAAGGTCGTGCAGTGGTAAATGGGGATGATCCCTATGGCCAGCGACTGGTAGAACAGTTGGGTGAGCAAGCGTGGAGCTATAGCATTACTGACCCCAAAGCCGATTTTTGGTTGAGTGATTTGGACTATGGGGCAACAGGGGTCAAAGGTCGATTACATACTCCCTACGGTGAGCAAGAGTTTATCTCACCGCTCGTGGGTCAATTTAATTTGGCTAATGTGCTGGCGGCGGCAGCCACAGCGATGCATTTGGGGGCTGATCTCAACACTATTACCACTGCGCTGCCTAACTTTGTGGGTGTGCCCGGACGGATGGAGCGCGTACAGATTGTTGAGCATCAAGACATCAGCGTGATTGTGGACTATGCCCATACACCAGATAGCTTAGAAAACATGCTCAAGGCAGCGCGGCCGTTTATTCCTGGCCAAGCGATTTGTGTATTTGGTTGCGGAGGCGATCGCGATCGCACCAAACGTCCCAAAATGGGCAAAATCGCTGCTGATCTCGCCGATGTGGCGATCGTCACCTCCGACAATCCCCGCACGGAAGACCCTGAACGTATCTTGCAAGATGTTGTGGCTGGCATTGATCCGGCTCAAAACCCGGTGGTGATTAGCGATCGCGCGATCGCTATCAAGCAAGCCATTCTGGATGCTAAGCCAGGAGATGGGGTATTAATTGCAGGCAAGGGTCATGAAGATTATCAAATCCTGGGTACAGAAAAAGTCCATTTTGATGACCGAGAGGAAGCACGAGCAGCCTTGGCGTTACGCTTACAGTAGGGGTAGCTCGAAGCAACACTATATCGCCTGCGAATAAAACTGCGGGCAATTAATTGCCCGCAAACCCACTGGAAGTGTATCTGTTCGAAAAGCTCGCTGCATTGCTTGCCTACCACTGTATTAAGGCGGGTTTCTAGAGACTTTTGACGAGAGTTACGAATAATGCAGATTAAAACCTTGAATCTTTGACTTAGTCCACCAAGGTGGACTTTATACGTGTTAGCGTGTGAGTTGAGATGGCAACAGTATTACAGCTTCTGTATGCGCCTATTCGACACAAAAGGCAACAGAATAAACACCCTAAATATATATCCAGCCTATGTAATATCCTAAGGGGGATCACGCCGTAGCAAGGGAAATATTGCATCTCTAGAGATTTGAGACAAGCCCAAACCTCTTGCGATACAAGGAATTTTGGCAAGGACAGGTAAGCTGTCCCCCTACCCAAATCTGGCTTGTATTCATTGCTGCATAAGGCTTACAGCGATAGGAGTCAGTGCAATCAGAAGTTTGCATAGATTCCGAGAATCAGAAGTAAGAGCTGGAGTTGACTTAAAAGACTATTGAACGTTTTCATCCATATTCTTTGCCATGGCGAGTCTTAATGAAAACAAGGCCAACATCATAGTAACCAATGTAAAGGCTCTCTCAAATGTCGTTTTTGCCAAAATATTACCCACAGTGTTGAGGGTAAAAATAGAACCCGCATGCCGATATAAGCAATCCTCCTTAGTCCGGTCAACTTCAAATATTCCGCTTTTACCAACGTCAAAAACAAACAAATGACTTAGACAATCAGCGATATACTCTCAAGAAGAATAAACTCTTGTTTGGACTGTATTCTGCCGCCCCAAAGAAAATCAAAGGGAATATAATTAAATAGCAATATCCCCATAACAATTACACAATGGAATAGAACTCAACAGCAAAAAATGATAATATTCATTCTTGCAACCAATGGAAGACCAATTCTATTTATCATTAATTTAATTTTTGACTATAGTTAGGGTCAGTTGAGGTAATTTCAAAACAATGCAAAAATGCAGTAACTTCGTTGATGCACAGTGGATGTCTTTTAACAATGCATAAACCTTGATATAGCAGTCCTATTTCATTTTGGGAAACCCAGCGCCGAGAAAAAAGGGGCTTAAGACCCTTGCCTATCTCAAATAGGATTTCGGATTGCTATAGATTTTTAATAACTCGAAGTAACTTAATAGATTTTTAACGATCTAAGGCGATCTATCTGGTTGACTTCTGGGATTTTTTGAGATAAAACTCTAGATGCCTGATGGCTTAATAGATGTTGAAAGTTACTATAGCAATCCAGCTATAAGCCTGGGTGTTTTTAGTACATCTGATGAAGGCATGACAAGGCTTTAAACCATTGAACGTGTTCAAAATCGTTTGGGAGCGCTATATAGCAGTTCTAGATCAGTTTAAAATAGTCGATTTGAAATAGTCGATCCCAGAGAACAAGGGGTTTACCCTTGCCTGTCCAAGACTCATTTAGGACTGCTATAACAATTAGACTCATCTACAAGCTACGCAATCCTAAAAATATCTAAGTTACTATGAAAAAGTGTTTTTTTGTCCCTAAGTTCCTTCGCCATATGGCGTGTGCAGGGATTTTTCTTCCCCTTTTAATGGCTACTACTGCCCAACCTAGTATTGCTGAAGAAAGTGGCCCAGAGGTGATGACAGGTCCACCAGTTGCCGCCACCCTGAATGGAAAATACACTGGCTTACTGCAATCCTTTGACTGTCCCGGTGATATAGATGTGATAGGTCCATTGCTTGACCTGGGTTATTACGAGGGCGTGTGGTGTGATCAAGCTGGGGTTGAAGGGTATTGGGTGTATTCATATCCCACCTGGTATATCTGGGAAGAATTACAACCCGCCACAGCGCCTTCTGCTGGTTTCAAATATGGCTTCTTGATGGCATCGGTTGAATGCCCTGAAGCAGCAGTAGAACAGGGCAGCTTTACGGATGTTGGTTTTGCCAAAGAGGGTGAGTTATGTGGTGCGATGGTGCCCACTGGCTATCGCGTTTATTCAGGGAATAATTGGTATATTTGGCATCGTCTTAACGACCCTGATGTCCTTTCATTAGAAGGTCATTACGGTGATTTGCAACAGGCTGTTTATTGCCCTGCGGCCCTTGAGGAACATGGCCCAGTTCATGAGGCTGGTGAAATGGAAGGGCCGGTGTGTGAGAGTGAATCAGCACCCGGCCATCGCGTATATATGTATCCTTACTGGTACACCTGGGGAGAACGCTCATAAGGTGAGCAGAGCCAAAGGATAGGCGTAACTGTTTCAGGGTCTCACAAGATTACAAGGCTTTGAGCCTGAGGGAGGGCTGAGGGTTCTGGGTAGGGAGAATAGAGGGAAGCAGGCGAATCTAACCGCTGGTCACGGATGGTCTCACTGAGTTAATCCCACCCATTGCGTCCCTGCGTCTTGAGCGACATCGTTACCTCAAGAATCCGTGCCACAAATTATTCACTGCCCTGTTGAGATTGAGACCCATAGCTCGTTTGTTGCCAAAGGATACCCGGTCGAAAGCCTCGTTCCGCCGCGTTATTGGTGGGTTCAAACCCAGGAGGACACACAAACGTCCATAAAGCTTCTTCCACCTTGAGGATCTCCCACAAGGTGGAAAAAGCTTTTGGCGGGGTCAGCTTACGAAACGGAAAGTATTCGTACGCTAAGGATTGAGTGTCAGGTGAAGTGTGCTCTAACTCGACGTTAGCTTAACGTTCGTAACGGTGTCAGGATAGATTCTGTTTTTCATTTCTCTGACGCATCCCTATGGAAGTTATAGATCTCAACTGGACAGATCTACAGCTATTGCTGGGCTTAGGTTTGAGGTCTTGATGTGTTCCTTGCAGTACAATATTTTCCTTTCTACGGCATGACCCCTAAGGGGTTTGCCACAATATTATCCCCATAGATTCGCTTTCAACTCTGCTCAAACTATCCATACTCTGGGTACTGAGCGAAGTCGAAGCGTGATCATTGGGTGTCTTATTTTCAAACAAGTCCCTAACGGGATTGAGCACGACTATCGCCTTTTTTGATAGTAATCACTTCTATTTATGTAAATATTTGAAACCAATTACGTTCTTTGGTAACAGCAATTCTCTACAATCAGAATAGACAAAATATTAAAATTTAATAAAGATCACTTTTTGATCATGATTTCGATCACAGTTCTGAGTGGCCTATCCTCAGGCGTTCGAGCCAGGATTACGATCGCGCTCACGAAACATTCATAGGGCTAACCGTCTTCTCTCTACCCGTCTAACAACAGTTTTCGATTTTGCGTCCTGCGATCGCACCATGAGTAAGCCGTAAAGCTTTTGCATCTTCCGTCCGGTTTGTGTCTATGCACTCGTCCATCCGAGGAATTCCACCATGACCTTGAGCACCACTGACACCCTCTCCATTGTGACCACCCAGTCACCCCTTCGCCATGCGGAGAAACCCCTCCGTACGCCCGGCTACATTCAACCCCATGGTGTGCTTCTGGTGTTCCAAGAGCACGACCTGAAGATTGTGCAAGTCAGTGACAATAGCCGCCAGGTTTTAGGTGAACTGCCCCAGGCACTGCTTCAATCTCCCTTAAGTCAACTCTTCGCTGAAGAGCAACTACGGAAAATCACCGCTGCCCTGAAAGCGATCGACTTGGCGGTGATGAACCCCCTCAAGCTCAGCATTCAGGTTCGACGCCAAACCGTTCAATTTGACGGAATACTCCATCGCAGTGCAGGTCTAGTCTTATTGGAACTTGAGCCCAGCCAAATCCGCCCTGAGCGAGAGTTTTTAGCTTTTTATCATCGCATCAATCTCACCATTCAAAAACTTCATCAAGCTGCTGATCTCCAACAGCTCTGTGAAGTGGCTGCTGACGAAATTCGGCAGCTTACTCATCTCGATCGCGTTATGATCTATCGCTTTAGTGCCAAGGGTGATGGTCGCGTGATTGCTGAGAGTAAGCATTACCATTTGGATTCTTTTTTAGGCTTAGACTTTCCCAGTTTTGATATTCCTCTCCAGGCACGAGATCTTTTTCTCGAAGCTGGCATTCGCCTGATTGCCGATGTGAAAGCCAGGCCAGCTCAGCTCGTGCCCCCCAATGACACGGCCTTGGACTTGAGTCAAGTGGGGTTGCGGGGAGTCTCACCTTGCCATATTCAATATCTCAAGAATATGGGCGTGAGTGCGTCCCTCTCCATCCCCTTGGTGTATGACGGGCTGTTGTGGGGTTTGGTGGTTTGTCATGGCTATACACCGAAGACGTTTGCCTATGAAGTTCGTACCGCCTGTACCCTCTTGGGCAAGGTGCTCTCTTCCGAGTTATCTTCCCAAAAAAGCCATGAGGACTATGATTATGAATTGCATCTTAATGACTGTTTAAACCAGTTGACGGAAATTCTTTCGGCAACGACTAACATCGACAGGGCGCTGTTTAGTGAACCGGAGCTGTTACTCCAATTAACCAACGCCACGGGTGTTGTAATTTGGCACAATGGCGATTCAGAATCCGTGGGAACAGTGCCGCCGCGATCGCAGCTAGAGCCGCTGATTAAAGCCTTTCAAGATTATCCTAGCGATGACCTGATCCACACGAATTCTCTGGTTCGCTCCAATCTTCCTGTTACGTTAGATAAAGAGATTGCCAGCGGTTTTTTGGCCATTTCGCTCTCAGAAACCCAACCCCATTACATTATCTGGTTTCGGCCAGAAGTGGTTCAAACCATCCGTTGGGCGGGTAATCCTAATGAGGAACCTGTTCCCTTAACACCGCGTACCTCCTTTGCACTCTGGCAAGAGCAGGTCAAAGAAACCTGTTTGCCGTGGCAAGAAGGTGAAATTGAAGTGGCGCTGAAGTTCCGTGCTGCAATTCAACGCATTGCCCTACGACGCGCCGATCGCCTGGCTCAACTCAATCAGGCGCTGCAAGCCTCAGAAACCCGAGAACGCCAAAAAGCAGCAGAACTCGCCCAAGCCCTTGCAAAATTGCAAAGCACCCATACCCAACTGGTGCAAAGCGAAAAAATGTCGAGCTTAGGCCAATTGGTGGCGGGGGTTGCCCATGAGATTAATAATCCAGTCAGTTTTATCTATGGCAATCTGGTGCATACTGCTCGCTATGTCCAAGATCTCATCAGTGTGATTGAGCAATATCAGCAAGAACATCCTCACCCCAGTACTGATCTGCAAGCTCATGTTGAGGAAGTGGATTTGGACTTTATGCTCGCAGATCTTCCCAAGCTGTTTCAATCCATGCGCTCGGGAGCAAATCGGATTCAAGAAATTGTCAAATCCCTGCGGACGTTCTCACGGTTGGATGAGAGTGATAGCAAACCCGTGGATATCCATAAGGGCATCAATAGCACCCTGGTGATTTTAGGGAATCGACTCAAGGCGCGGCAAGAACAACCCGCCATTGAAGTGGTGAAAAACTATGGGGAAATTCCGGAGGTGGACTGTTTTCCGGGATTGCTTAATCAGGTGTTTATGAATTTGTTAATGAATGCGATCGATGCACTCAATGAACGGGATCAAGCACGATCATTGGCCCAAATCGCCAATGATCCCAGTACCATGACCCTCACCACCGCTTTCCTTAACGATCCACACCAGCCCCACATTCAAATCCAGCTCACTGATAATGGCTTAGGTATTCACCCCGAGCATCGAGAAAACATTTTTGATCCCTTCTTTACCACTAAACCTGTGGGCAAGGGCACAGGAATGGGCTTGGCGATTAGCTACCAAATTATTACTGAGAAGCACGGGGGAACCTTGACTTGTAACTCTCAGGTGGGTGAAGGCACCACATTTACAATTTGCTTGCCTCACATTCAGCGCGGTTCGTAGGTGTGCGATGCAGCGCGGTGCTGTTATTCAGGGGAGCTATCGATATTGCTTAACCCGATGTTTGCGGTCTGACGCACCAACCGTAGCATTCGTGATGTTGAATCCGAGTCGAGCGGATGGGCAGCAGGATGATCCAACTTTACGTCGGTGTATCGGGTTTGCTCAGGCTTGGGGGTTTGGGGCTTTGAAAGTGGTGAATCTCTTTGCCTATCGCACTGCCCAGCCCAAACAACTCCGTCAGGCCAACGATCCCGTGGGGCAAGAGAACGATCGCTACATTCAAGCCGCAGCAGAGCAAAGCGATCGCGTGGTGGTGGCTTGGGGCAATCAGGGCTGCTGGCGCGATCGCAATCAAGCCGTTCTAACGCTGCTGAACAATGTTGAGCTGTATTGTTTAGGCTTAACCCAAACCCAGCAGCCGCGCCATCCTCTTTATGTGCGTGGCGATCAGTGCTTGCAGAAGTATGAGATTTAACCCTTTCAATATGGCCAGAGAAATTGTGAGAAGCAAGAATGAGGATGATTCGCGCTCGCGGAGCATCTTTTCGAGTTATCGCAACCCTGAAAAGGCTGGGTGCTTACGCATATGGCCGTTCAGCCTTGCCGAAAGATCTAGAAGGCTCATGCGGAAATCGCCAATGGTGCTGAACTGGAGGCTAAAGGGTGGATTGGCTAGGTTCGCTTCGTTAACAATGCGTTGGGCTGCCATTTCGATGATTTCATTGGGTTTTAGGTGTGAGCGATCGCCCCGCTGTAATTCACAGAGAGTTTCGACACAATCCTTAAAATCCAAAACATCATCGACATCAAAGGGGATTGTGGTTTCATCCCGAATACACAGATCACCCAAAATAAAACCGATCTGGAACAAATACCGTGAAGATTTTAGTAATGCTGCACCAACCTGCTGTTGAGGACTGCCGGACGTAAAATATTTATCGTTGAGATGACGGGCAATTTTCTCGGCATTGGCTTCCCGAAGAATAGAGCCAAATTGTTCATTGAGTCGAGGCAGATTTTCAATCATGGAGAATGATTTGGTAATTCTACGATCCAGCTCTGCTTCCGAAATACAACCATCCCGGAACATCACTGGGTATCACAACTCCATTCTCCACAGTGGAGACGGTGTTATCGCCGCTGTTTCAATATTGGTAACTGACCCTCAAGGCAGGTCAGCAACCAAACCTCACGGCGCAGAAGCCGCACATTCTGTATCGGGCATCACAGGTTCTGGTTTCGACTCACGTTTCTTGACGCCGCCCAAACTCGCAACCAACACACCCACAATAATGACTGTCAATGTAACCAGTTGCAGTCCTGTAGGTCGCTCACCATTGAGCAAAAATGCATAGGTGACCCCAAAAATAGGCGAGAGCACCGTTACCCGACCCACAGTACGGGAATCAAGATTATTTAACGCGGCGTACCACAGGAGTTGTGCTCCCACAATCAGAATCAACGCATACACTGTCATCACAATCCACAAGCTGCCGCTAAAGGCTTCTCCGAAATGGTCAGGGCCAAAGAGCTGGATTGCAATGATGAAGAAGATCACAGAAGAGAGCAGGTTCCGTGAAAAGACCACCACTGAGAGCGGGGCTGACTTCCCAACCATCAGTTTATTTACTAACGCACCGAGAGCAAAAAACACGGTTGAAATCAGAATATAGAGATCACCCTGATTGATTTGAAAATTACTCGTCTTGAGAGCGATCGCAGTTACCCCCACCGCAATGAGCGTGAAGCCAAACCATTCATTGAGCTTAATCTTTTTGCCCAGCAGAACCGCACCCAACAGCGCAAACAGCACTGGCCCCAAACGCCCCAGTAATACAGCGTTAGTAACGGTGGTATATTGCAGCCCAGTGAAAATCAGCGAGGCAAGGATGGTGGCTAAAATGCCGTTGAGCCCTAGACCGATGAGGGTTTTAGGTTTGAGTTGTTTTAGTTCTGCGAGGATATTCCCGAAGCCAAACCAAAACCCCACCACCATCGCTGCACAAAAGTTGCCGATAAACAGCACATTGCAAAACGAGATGGCATGAACCACACCACCACTCAATTCAGCGCCTTTGGCGACGAGAAAGGCGATCAGAGCCGGACGGGAAGCGGCTAAGGCACGAGAGCCCACAAGCATCAGTTGCGGCAGACGGGGGTTAGAACTATCCAGAGCTTCAGTCATCACAGGCCAGGGGTAATGGATTGTAGTCTAAAGCAGTATCGACGGCCATTAGGACATTGTGGAAGATGGAAATTGACCACCAGTACAGCGTTTCGGGCTTCTGTAAATTATCCTAACTGGAGTTTAGCGTTGCTCTAAAGCTTACAAACTCTAAGTTTACCGATCGTCGGCGATGATGAATGAGGGATGACTGACAAAGGGTTAAAGGACGGCTGAACCCAGTAATCATAGTCATTAAAAGACCCCGGAGTTTGTATCCTAACTCCGGGGTAATGAAGGACACACCATCTCTACCGTATAATTTCCGGTGCTCACAAAATCAATCTTCAGGCCGTGAGGTTTTTCCCCTAAACTACCGCCGCATTAAAGTCTTGGTTGCACAGATAAAAAGTGAGTTGGAGCAGCGGGGCGGATTTGAACCGCCGTCTCATGGCAGGGTTTTGTGAAGGTCGATGTAGAGGGTGAGTTTTGAGGTTGAATCTAGAGCAAGAGGCTAAAGTTAACAATGAGTCTAAGTGGTGCAGAAGTGGCTGTGCCAATTTGCCTACACGCGCTTGCTAGTCTGCACGTGGCAGGAGTCGAACCTGCAATCTCTGTCTGACACCATGAGTCTAAATTTGTGCTCATTTGTCATTGTAGCGAATGTTTGATTTTAGGGAACCTCGATAAAGGACGTTGCAACGATGCAAGAGGTTGACAAACAGTTGTGAATTCGGAAAGCGGTAGTTTGCTCGATAGTCTCAAAGTTTGACCTTCCAAGGCGTTCATCCGAACGTTTCGCTGGTCACCCAAACTTATCAGGTGACGTTCTATCCCAATCATTGCTTGATGGTGCTCAAAACCCAGATTGTGGGGCTCTGGAATGATGGGCAGGTTTATACGTGTTGGCAGCAGAAATGATGGCAGTCAAACTTTGTGGGTTGTGAGCTTTATGGGTGCGATCGCGCTGTGAATTTATTCCTTGCTCTGCTAGTTGTGGGCGTTGCTGAAACGGAGGAGGAAAACTTATCATTGCAAAAGATGAACGTCAGGCACAAAGCTACGCCCTGAATCTCTTTCCTCTCGCAATTATGCAACGCCCAATTCGGCTATGCTTGATATTCTGGGGAGAATGCAAGCTGTTCAAGGTAATTGGAATAAGGGAGCAAACACTTACGTAACGCCACTTACAGAAACTGCTCCAGCAATTAATCACATAGTAAATTCAGCCACACACTTAACAATTAATGCAGTTGATTTCAGAGCCAGCATAAGAAATTCACTGATAAGCGGTGATACAGAAGATGAGGCTTTCAACAAAATACAAAATTTGGACTGGCATGTAACAATCGAACTTTATGGAGCCAATCATGCTGATAATCCACGATACTACTCTGCAAATGGATTATGGGTAAATTTGCCTGAAGATTTTGATGTAAATACGTTGCAAAATATTGTTGACGAAGGAGCAGGGGAAATGAATAAATTACACAGTTAAGTAGTGATAGGGTGGGCAATGTCTAACACAATCCATCTATTATTCAACAGCGATCGTGTTTTTCTACTGGTTATCATCTTAAATGATGTCCGTTGCAAAAACTCTAAACCCCTGAATCTGTGGGCGATGCACACCCTACGTGATCTCCAAACTCACTACAAATCGGTGCGTTACGGCGGCAACAACATTATCAAAATTCACGCCCAAACCATCTCGCCACCTAACATACATCACTGTACTCACTAAAATCCCCCCAATGGGAAGGTGGGCACAATTAATATTCTTAGAAAACAAAGACAATTTGATCAATATTCACCCAACCCCATCAACTTTCCTTTAGCCTTTGAGACAACAAACAATCTTCAAAACTCAAGGCATCTTCGTCAAGAAAGGTAGCGATCGCCATTTCAATTGTGGCTTCAAGAGAGCATTCCATTTCGTTGGATTTAGCCAAGAGCGCTGTTTTGATATAGTTCGGTAGCTGCTCAAAAAGATTGGCGATCGATTCAGATGAAAGGTGTTGATGTTGTGGCGTAATAGTTTGGGTCATAACTCTTTGGGGATTTTGACATTGTAAGGAGGGTTTGATGCTTGGAGGATGATGGTTTCTAGTTCATATAGTAACCCTGGTCTTTGCCAATTATTGAGGATAGTAAAGGTGATACGGACATCATTTGGATCATAGCGATCGAGCCAGCTCCAAAGAAAGGCTTTATGTCCACCTCGAAATCGATCGCGCAGGTTCTTGGCTTTACCAATGTACAGTAATCCTTCAGATGCATGTCGCAATGCATACAGGCCAACTCGGGTAGGGATAGTTTCAAATTTACGGCTGAGGGGTTTACATTGTTCAAAGGGAGTAGATGCCAACCGATCAAGAATTTGACGAGCTTCAAGTTGAATAGAATCAGGCATGGGCATGGAGGTTAGCCGATGTGTTCAATTTTAGCTTGAACGATCTCGGTAAAAAACTCGTTTCGTTACTCGTTACTTTTCACTTGTTACTCCCTCCCCAATCCTCCTCCCCCTTCCCCACAAAATCTACCTCATAGCCCGGCCGCCCCAACTTTTCCAACTCCGCCCGCACCGCCGCCATCACCACAACCATTCCCACCGCCTCCCCTAACGCCGCCGCCCGAAACGCCGCATTGATCGCAATATTACTAATCGCACCCCCCGTCAGATTCAGCCGAGCCAACTGCCCATAATCCAACGCTGCCAAGGGCACCGCAGCCGGAAACACCCGCCGCCAGAGCTGCTCCCGCAGTTCCACCGAGGGGAAGGGAAACTCCACCACAAAGCGCAGCCGCCGCAGAAACGCCGTATCCAGGGCATCTTTGAAATTCGTTGCTAAAATTGCCAGACCCCGATAAGCCTCCAGACGCTGGAGCAGATAATCAATGCCAATATTGGCATAGCGATCGTGGGAATCTTTGACCTCAGAACGCTTGCCAAACAGCGAATCCGCCTCATCAAAAAACAAAATCGCCCCGCCCGACTCCGCCGCATCAAAGAGCTGACGCAAATTCTTCTCCGTCTCGCCGATATACTTGCTTACCACCGCCGAGAGATCGATCCGGTAGAGCTGCAAGGCCAGCTCCCCAGCAACCACCTCTGCCGCCATCGTCTTGCCCGTGCCACTCTCACCCGCAAACAGCGCCGCCGTGCCCAAACCCCGATTCAGCCGCCCCCGAAAACCCCAATCCTCATAAACCTGCGATCGCCACCGCACCTGCTCAACGATTTGTTGCAATAGGTCTCGTTCTGCCTCAGGCAAAACTAACTGCTCCCATTGCGCTTTCACTTCAATCCGCTGGGCGAGACGCTCTAGACACGGTTGGTTCTGCTGCACCGCTGCTGTCCAGACAGAGGTTTCTGGGGGAGTCGTGGTGGCGATCGTCGCAATATCTGGCCAACTCAGGTCAAACTGTCCCGCCAACCCCTGAGCGTCTGCGCGTTTTGGGGGCAAGAGCGCCAGCCAAGCCTGCCGTTGTTCTGAGGGTGTTGGCTTTTGTACCTCAACCGTCAGTACCGCCCGATTCGGAGGCAAACTCACCCGTTGGCTATCAAGAAACACTAAGCCTGGATTTTGACTTAAGAAGCGCCGTAGGGCCACGCTACTGGCTGACCCTGTCGTTACCTCCTGAGTATCCACATAGAGCGCTAGGGCGAGGAGTTGCTCTTCCCGCTGCCAGCAGCGTAATAGCTCAGTAAACTCAACCGGGGTCACTGGGAGCAGTTCCCCCAAAAAACCCCACAGCGATCGCCCCAACTGCGCTGCCCCCCCCTGAGCCACCTGCTGCTTGCTGGCCGTATCGCTACCCAGCAGTTGGATCAGGGGCCAGGGTTGGCCGAGTGGCAGGCTCTCCAGCGTTTGAAGCAACTGCTTCACGACCGCTAGCTGAGACGGGGCCAGGGTTGGAAGCTGGGTTTCTAGAGGCGGGACAATGGGGAACATCAGCGCCGCGAGTCGGGGGTCGAGTCGGTTCGAGCCCAGCAAAAAATTCAGAATGCGATCGTCGAGGCGCAAGGGTGCCAGCATCAAGAAGACTCCCGTTTGGTGTCCCACCTCAATGAGTCGCCAGTAGCGCAACGGCTGCTCAGAGGACATCACATCCCAGCTCGGTTCACGAAACAGCTCAAAGGCAAGGGCAAACGTCGGGTAAGCCAGACCCTGACGGCTGTTGCAGAGCGCGGTTATGGCCGGGTCGAGTTCTAATGCAACGCAGAGGAGCACAATGGCTTGTTCTAGCGGTGAGAGGGCAAAACAGTTACCCAGATAGGCAAGGGTCGGCGGCAAGGGCAGAGATGACGCGGGGAGAGCATTCTCGGATTCGAGGTGCGATCGCAACGCGGCAATAGCGATCGCCAAGGCTTGGCGCGGTTCGCTCATAATGCCATCACCTCAATCATCTGGTTGGGGTCAAAGGCATCGGGTTGGGCGGCAAAGTCCACCGGGATGCTATCAACACCATCCACCCGCAGCCGCACCACATAGCGCCCCGGCTTCAGGTTTCGTACCCGAAACGTCAGCACAGATGGCTCGGTGGATTGCTCTGAGGTGGCACGGTTATGGGGCAAAACACCGCGATCGCCCAGCAGCAGAACCACCTGTTGGCTGGGTCGAACCTGGGGAAAACAAGTGATGTGGAGCTCAACATTGCCAGAAGCAGCGGTGCGGGGGCTAATGTCCATGATTTGGGAGGCGATCGCCAGCGGCAGCGCTTCGCTGAGCTGCAATCCATCAGGACGGGGCAAAACTACAGCGATGGTATAGAGGCCGGCAACCCATTGGTCGGCAGGGACAATATTTGGCGTCAAGGCTGGGAGTTGCACTGACAAGGCCGCTGGGGTCGGCTTCGTAAGGAGCGGTAGGGTTTTAGGCTCTGGCAGAAGGCTATGCTGGAGTTGCACGCTGACATTGGGTGAATTGAGCAGACTGCCCTCTAGGATGAGGCGATCGCCCCATTGGGCAATGCGTTGGTGATGGGGGAGAATCACCGCCTTCAGTGCGGGGATGCCCATGCCCACGCGGGGTACACTCCCTCGGCGGAGGTGACCATTCATTTGGGGCAGAACAGGTAACGCCACTTGTACCGGGCGATAACTATCGAGCACTACCACAAAAATTTGATAGGCCACCGAGGCGCGATATTGTCCTTGCGCGATCTGCCAAATTTTGGACATCTCCTCAAACGAGAGAGCCAATGGTGTAATCGTTAATCCCTCAATCTGCTCATGCAAGTTGCTCTGGGGCAACTTGATAACAGTCGCTTGCTGAATATCGGCGGGCGAGAGCAGGGGGCGATCGTGCAACAGGCTCATCACCTGTCCAAGCAGTTGATGACTCTCTACTTCGTTTTCATTTTTGCCGTAGGCCGAAATCAAATAATGAAGATCCAAGCCAAGGGGAGAGTCAGTCATGCCTCCCCGCTTGGCTTGAATCGTTTTGGGCCGATTGCGCCAAGCGGGGTTAGGGAGGGCGTGGTAGAGGAATAGATTAACCTGATTATTATCGCTATTGCTACGAGACTGATCCAGGGGCAGGGTGGTAATTGTGCCGCTGCCGAGTTCTTCTTGAAGTCCCAAGAAGAGGACATGTTGCAAAGTCGTCGTTACTGCCGCGATCGCCAGAGCATTACTCATCCTGATCCTGATCTTTGCGTAATAGGGTAGACTGCCTGGAATATTACACGCACACAATAGAGGCGGCCGCTTACTTTAAAAGACTTAACTTAGGCGCATCTTACGCAGTGAATTTGGGGCTGTATTCACGCTGTTCATTACTCTCTAAACATTGATTTTTCAGTATTTTTTGATACTTTAGAAAAGTAGATGGTGTAAATAATGCGTTGTCTATGCATTCCAACACACTTTAATTCTTGTCTTTTGGGAATCTTTGACCTCTGCTTGATTTGGTCGTCTGAGTAAAGATTAAGAATATTTTCCCATCACCAGTGAGATGAGGCAGCATGCAGCCATAGTCAATCTTATGCTCAGAAGTCTTGCCTAAAACTTTTCAAACACGTTCTTATGGCTAACACAATAGTCAAGACTAAGGCTGTAATCCCGTACAATGGCCTCCCTGAATGTCTCAATCCTAATCATGGTCACAGCTACCCGCCCAATTACCACCTTTCCCCTCACCGCCGTCATTGGCCAAGAAGCTATCAAGCTAGCACTATTGCTGACTGCTGTTGATCCGGGTCTGGGCGGGGTGGCGATCGCAGGTCGCAGAGGTACGGCAAAATCCGTGATGGCGCGGGGGATTCATGCCCTGCTGCCTCCCATCGAAGTCTTGCCTGAGTCCTATTGCAATGAAATGCCGCCTGAGGGGACAGATGAAGCCCAAGTCGAAATTATCCCCGCCCCCTTTGTGCAAATTCCCCTCGGCGTCACGGAAGATCGTCTCTTGGGTTCGGTGGACGTGGAGCAATCAGTACAGCAAGGTCAGCCTATTTTCCAGCCTGGCCTCCTTGCCCAAGCCCATCGGGGTGTGCTCTATATCGACGAAATCAATCTACTCGATGATCAGATCGCCAACCAGCTTCTGACTGTGCTGACCGAGGGCTACAACCGTATTGAACGGGAGGGCATTAGCATTGAGCATCCCTGTCAGCCCCTGCTGATTGCTACGTTTAACCCTGAGGAAGCGCCCCTGCGCAATCATCTGCTCGATCGCATCGCCATCACCCTTTCTGCGGATGGGGTGCTCTCCCTTGACCAGCGGGTTTCAGCCGTGGATCAGGTGGCGGATTATGCCAATTCGCCCGGTCGGTTTGTGGAGCAATATACCGAGGATATCGAGAGCCTCAAGACCAATATTCTGCTGGCGCGGGAATACCTTAAGGATGTAACGATCAGCGCTGATCAGGTGCAATATCTAGTGGATGAGGCGATTCGTGGCGATGTGGAGGGCCATAGAGCAGAACTGTTTGCAGTGCGGGTGGCGAAGGCGATCGCCGCTCTCGAAGGTCGAGAAGCTGTCACCGCCGATGACCTCCGCAAAGCGGTGGAACTGGTGATTGTGCCCCGCTCCAATACAGCTCAAACGCCCCCGGATGAAGATATGCAGCCCCCACCCCCACCCCCGCCAGATGATCAGGGTCAAGATGACCAGGAAGATCAAGAGGACGAGGATCAGGACGATGAGGATCAAGAGGACAATGACCCTGAAACCCCAGAGATCCCAGAAGAATTTGTCTTTGATATCGAAGGGGTGATCCTTGACCCAAGCGTTTTGTACTTTGCCCAAATGGCTAACCGTCAGGGCAAATCTGGGGCACGCAGCATGATCTTTTCCGACGATCGCGGTCGTTATGTGAAGCCCATGTTGCCCCGAGGTAAGGTGCGCCGGATTGCTGTCGATGCCACACTCCGGGCTGCTGCTCCCTACCAGAAAGCTCGGCGGCTACGTCAGCCCAAACGCCGCGTAATCGTCGAGCAGGGGGATTTACGCTCGAAGCGACTGGCTCGGAAGGCTGGAGCATTGATTATTTTTGTGGTGGATGCTTCGGGGTCAATGGCCCTTAACCGGATGCAATCCGCCAAAGGGGCAGTTATGCGTCTGCTCACGGAAGCCTATGAAAACCGCGATCAGGTGGCGCTGATTCCGTTCCGGGGCGAAACCGCTGAGGTGCTCTTGCCCCCCACGCGTTCTATCACAATGGCCCGCACCCGCCTGGAAAAAATGCCCTGTGGTGGGGGTTCACCCCTCTCCCACGGCTTAACCCAAGCGGTGCATGTGGGCACAAACGCCAAGATGTCTGGGGATATCGGCCAGGTGGTGATTGTGGCAATTACCGATGGGCGGGGTAATATTCCTCTCTCTCGCTCTCTTGGCGAACCCCAGGAAGAAGGGGTGAAGCCGGATGTGAAGGCGGAACTGCTAGAGATTGCCAGCAAAATCCGGATGACAGGTTTTAAGCTGCTAGTGATTGATACCGAGAAAAAGTTTGTGGCCACGGGCTTCGGCAAAGAAATCGCCAAGAATGCAGGAGGGAAATATTACCGCATCCCCCGCGCCACTGACCAAGCGATCGCAGCCACAACCCAAAATGCGATCGCGGGAATGCGATAATTCAGATGGTAAATTTTGCCTCCGACTCTTAATCCCCCCTTCCCCCCTTCAAAAGGGGGGTGACGCCGCAAGCGGCTGGGATAGAAACTCGGTGAATAGTAGCGTCTGAGATAATGGGAAACCCCCTTAATAACTAATCCTGTAGGGGTTTCAAATCGCTCCCTTGATTTTGCTAGGGTTCAGCGGTTCAGCCCTCAAAAGTGCGTTCGCAAGATCCTTGCTGTGAGGGGGGTCTGCAAAACCCCTACAAGGTTAGCCTTAATAAGGGGGTCGGCGCAGCCGGGGGGATCTCGCCAGCCTGACTACTCAATTAACCCAACATTTTTAACAAACCCTCTTAATCCCCATGCAACTGCCCACCGATCTTGCTACCTATACCCAATGGTCAGGGATTACCGCCCTGGTATTTTTGGGGTTAACCCTGATTGCGTTTCTTTTCAAGTGGGGGCTGCGGTTCCGGCTGGTCGGTGCAACTGCCTTTATGGGTGTAGTGACGGCGGGCTTTTTCGGTCTTAATTTAGGGTTGTTTACCCGTGAAGCAGTTCCAGGAGCAGTACGCTACTCGCTGGTCTATGACAATGCCGCAGCGAATGTGGTGATTGTGGTGTCACCGGAAACGACGCCTGACGAAGTGGAAGCGACGCTGAAGCAAGCGGCTTTGGATATTGCCCCCTATGGTCGTCTGGGGACACCCGATGGCAACGTAACGATTCGGGCGCGAGCGGTGATTCATCCAGAACCGGGCTTATCGATTCCGCTCTATTTGGGTCAGGCGCAGAAGCCGTCTGCTTCACGGGATGTGGATGCGATCGCAGTAGAGGTATTTGAGGAGCGGTTTGCTCAGTTACCGCAGGGTTGAAGATTGCAGCAATCGGTAAGGTTTTGAGCTGAGGAGGTGCTCGCTGCAATCCTTACCATGCCTTGAACTGAATTCACCCTAAGCCCAGACGAGGCAGCATGACCCACATCACGACAAAGATCACGCTGCTCACGATCGCCCCTTCAATCGTCCATTTGATCAGTTTGGCTTTGAAGGCTTCGTTGAGTTCAAAGCCAAACAGTTGGCGCTTGGGGCGGCCATATTCGGCTCCGAGTTGTTGTTGGCGGCGTTTGGCTTCTCCCATAGATCTGGTGGGGTGATGATATTGCTCTTGTCTACAATCCTATCAATGTTCACAGATATTGCAGATTTATGTTTGTGCAAGCTGTCTCTAGTGCAGCGTCAAGACTTAAAAGACAGCTAGTCATCCCATTTTTTTGCAACGTTTGTCGTATCGTTTCATGCCTCACACTCTCTACAATTCCCAGCTCTACCACTTTCTGAAAAGTCTGGACGGTAAAGTTGGAAGGTTGAAGTGCAGCCTCTCAAAAATCATAATGACAAGACAAGCCTGGATTATTCATAAGGCAGGCGAGACGCCTGCCATTTGATTAAATCTAGCACCCAGCGATTCTGGGATGAGAGTCATGAATAATGCAGGCTAGAATACAGACCTCACGGAGAATCAGTAGCAGATATTAAAATCGCTGCTGTCGGTCGCCAGAACAGGAGGCAGACCGAAAACAAAAGACCTGCGAGAAATCGTCAATGGCATGTTCTATCTACTCCATGCGGGATGTGCCTGGGATATTACATACACAAAATAGAGATGGTGCTGCACTTTAAAAGACGTCACTTGGGCGCATCTTTAGCTGCAAATCTAGAGCTAAATTCATGCTTTTTAGTCCTCTTTAAAGGCTGCTTCTTCGGTATTGTTTGATACTTTAAAACCGTAGATGAAGGGAATAATGCGGTTTTGATGCATTCAAGCACACTTTAATTTTTGGCCTTAGCGATGGCCGCCAATCGCCCTGCTGTTAAAACGTGTAAGTCTGCTACCGCTAGCTCAATTTCTAACCCCCGCCGCCCTGCACTCACATAAATGGTCTGGTGCTGGGTTGCTGAGTGATCAATTACAGTTTTGAGAGCTTTACGTTGTCCCAGCGGGCTAACACCCCCGAGGACGTAGCCTGTCGTGCGCTCAACCACTTGGGGGTTAGCCATACGCGCCTTTTTCGCGCCCACAGCCTTAGCCAACTGTTTCAAATCCAACGCTGCTGAAACAGGTACGATCGCCACAACCAGCTCTGATGACTCTAGTTGGGCTACCAGGGTCTTAAAGATGCGCTCGGATGCAATCCCAAGTTTTTCAGCGGCTTCGAGACCGTAGGATTGATGAGCGGGGTCATGGTCATATTCATGAACCGTAAAGGCAATCTGCGCTTTTTTTGCGGCTGTGATGGCAGGAGTCATGGTGAGAAAAGTAGTCCAGGGAAAAGATACTCTAATTTCAACGTGTATCCTAGTCGGTTAACGATGAGTTCTATCTCGATAACGCCAGAACCATAGGGCTGCCAAGTTGATGAATAACCCCAGACCATAGCGTATGTGCGATCGCAACTTTCCAAATCCATTACCCCATCTCCCTGGCTGGCTCTTTTGCCTCGGCTTGAGCCTCCTCCTCAATTGGATTGTTGTCGCCAATGCCAACGCTGGGCCATTAAGTGATCGCCTAGCTGCTTACCCCAATTGGCCCAGCCGTCCCCCTGTGACAGCGGCTGAGGGAGAGTTGGTTTACCCGGATTGGCTGGCGGGGACATGGCAGGTTACGAGTCCACTATTAGATGCGATCGCGCCCCTAGCCCCTGAAATTGTCACCCCTGGCTTTGCTGCCCAGCAGGCGCAACTCAACCAAACGGTGCAATTTCGGGTGCGGTTTGGCCCACAATCGCCGCGATCGCCGCAACAATGCACAACGCTCGGCAGCCGTCCACTCAATATTGCGCTACCGCCACCTCCCAGTTTCAAGGCGCAGGTTGTGGCCGATCGCGTTTTCAACGGCACAGAAATTGCTCGGGCCTATTTGGGTCAAGGGGCTATCCAGTCCGTAACCGTTGACCCGTGTCAGCCCAACCGCCAGATTACCCGCCTCAACCCCAGCGGTACTTTGATTGCGACCGTGACCCATCGCGCCAGTGAAGCCCTTGATAGCCATCAGTTCATTGCCACCGAATTAACCAATCAAGTGTTTCGTCTCGGCGAACAGGTCTATATCAATGATGTGGAAACCACGACTCATTATCATCAATTGACAACATTGCAGATCGACGCTGAGCAAATCACGGCGATTTATCTATCGCCCCAAGACCCAGACTATTTTCAAGCTGGAA